>JBCBVC010000235.1:0-3882 GCA_039817845.1 Cyanobacteria bacterium J06642_2 | reverse complement strand
CAAATTGACGAGATCGAGCGCCCGCGTTCCATATGGAAACACCTTGCACAATTGGCGAATTTGAAGGAAGAATATCGCTGTAAACGAGTAGAGATAAATAGCAATCAGTCTCCGATGAATTCAGAGAACTCTTCGACTCCCACAGCGCGGTAGGGCTACGCGCATCGGATCGTAGTCAGCATCCTCTGCCGAAATCAGAGACGAACCGATATACTTGCGATTCGCCTCTACCGAAGTAATAGAGCCGATCGAAGCATCTTGGTTATCTAGCATCTGCTCAGTCAGCGTTTCGACAAATGCCGGTTCGATATCGTCACTGGTCATAAACACGTCGTTGGGCAATAGCTCGCCGGTCACCAGAATGAGAAACTCAGTTTCAGCCGTGCTGTCCTCCTTGAAAAAGCGCTCATAATCCAGTGCCGATCCACCCCAAGCGTCTAAACATATAGACATTAGGATAGAGGACAAAGGTAGTGACGAGATTAAGGTGAGTTTATGCTTTTCATTCGTCTGAAATAGATGTAGAAACATCAGTATGTCAGTTAAAATTAGCCCTCGCGATCGCCCATTCAGAGTGCAAAAATGTCTGTCCTGATTTCGGCAGTACTGCCAATCGCGATCGTTGTGGTCATTGGATTCTGTCTCGGGCACAGGTTTGAGATAGATTTACAAACTCTAGCTCGCGTCAATATTTACGCTTTGCTGCCAGCGCTGGTTCTAACCAGTCTGATAGAAACGACGCTGCTTTTGAGTAGTGCGATCGCACTCGTAGCAGCTTTCTTTCTGAACACGGCCTTGCTTTATGCAATAACAGTGGTTTTAGGTCACGCACTTAATTATTCACTAGACGAGCAGAAAAGTCTCATTGCCACAACCTTGTTTGCCAATGTCGGCAATATGGGACTGCCCTTTGTTTTGTTCGCATTAGGCGAAGCAGGCTTGGAACGGGCTGTCATTTATTTAGTGGGATCGAGCCTAACCATTGCTACTGTATTTCCCATTCTGTTGAAAGGAGCGGGCGTTCGAGCGGGCATCCACTACACTGTGCAACTGCCTGTCTTTTGGGCCGTCTCGGCAGGATTGGGATTGCGTATTTGGAGTGGGGAGCTGCCCGAGGCGATCGCGCGCGGGATGGCGTTGCTAAGTGGAGGGGTCATTCCACTGGCGTTGCTCGCGTTAGGCATCCAGCTATCGCGAACGACGTTTGCATTTGGACGCTTTGAGATACTCGCAGCAGGATTGAGATTGTTGATATCGCCTTTACTGGCTTACAGCATTGGACGAGTGTTGAGGTTGGAGGGTTTGGAGCTGCAAGTGTTGATATTGCAAGCTGCAATGCCGGTAGCCGTTAACTCTCTTATCTGGGTTACGGAACTAGGTGGAGACACTGTGCGTGTAGCCAGAACGATTGTGCTCTCAACGCTACTAAGTTTCTTAACTCTACCGGGGGTGCTCTGGCTCATCACTCGGTGAATCATTTGCCCAGTGACAGAGAATGTTCTGTCTCGCCACAATCGCCAAATAGCACGGAGCGATCGTGCGAGTAGTTGCTCCAAAAGAAAGCCATCAAAGCTTTTAGGGTCATAGCTCTGATGGCTTAGCATCATAATTTATCGAGACATCATCGTAGTAATGGTGTCGTTAGGCGATCGCAAGTTAGACAAGCGTAAAGTCAACGGAAACCGTATCCAGAAGTTGACCATTCAAGCCATTCTGCGTGTATAACTCAAACTCAATAGTGCTGCTGCCCAACGGGATTGCGCCACCCGTAAAGTTTGAGCCTTGATTACCAAAGAGCGCATAAGGCGAAACGTTCTCGGTTTTGGTTACCTGACCGTTATTAAGATCGAGGAAAATACTCTCGACCTGCCCCGCGAAAGGACTATCGTTCGGCACAATCGCCGAAATCGCGAGGTTTTGGTTATCAAACGTGCTCTCAGAGATTACGGCACCATCCTCGAGCGGCGCGATCAAAGTGTCGCTGCCAGCGTCATAAAGCCCAATTTCAAGGACAGGAGGAACGACAATTTCGTCGTCATCAGTGATGTCAATTGGAGCTGCCGCATCAGTAAAGCCAGCAGCAGCAGCAGTAATCGTTGCTGTTTGCGTACCATCTACAAGCACGTCATCGACACTACTGATGTCAAACGTTACGGAACTTTGACCAGGTGAAATGATGATTTGTTCGGGTACTTCAACTTCACTCGTATCGCTACTGCTGAGATTAACGGTGAGTGCTTCCGCCGTATCCGCATCGCGAGTGAGAGTGGCAGTGGCAACGCCACCATTTTCAGAGATGCTGCTTGGATCAATGCTTAGAGTCAGAGATGACGGCTCGCCAACCTCATCCAAGAGGGTGAAGTTAGCAGTGAATGTATCCAGTAATTGGCCATTCGCTCCGTTCTGATCGTAGAGTTCTAGCGCGATCGAGTTACTGCCTAGAGGAATGAGACCACCATTCAAGTCATTTCCGACACCATCACCGAAAAGTGCGTAAGGCACAAAATTCTCGGTTTTAGTTACCTGGCCGTTATTTAGATCGAGAAAGATACTGTCGACTTGCTCGGACAGAGGGTTATCACCTGACACTGTTGCAACGATTGATAGATTTTGAATATCAAACGCGCCCACCGGAATCTCAGCGCCTTCTTCAATCGGTGCAATTAAGGTGTCACTGATGGCGTCAAAGAGTCCGACCTCAACTACGGGAGTAGTAATAGCGTCATCATCAGTTACATCTAACGTGGCGCTGCCATCAACAAAGCCACCTGAAGCCGCAGTAATGCTGAGCGTTTGAGTGCCGTCAACAATGTTGTCGTCGACCCCAGTGACCTCGAAAGTAATTGCACTCTGCTCTGCCGGAATAACCACTGAGTCGGGAACAACGGCCTCACTCGTATCGCTACTGCTGAGGTTAACCGTAAGTGCGCCTGTAGTATCCGTGTTGCGGGTGACAGTAGCTGTTGTAAGGCCACCATTCTCCGAAATACTGCTCGGTTCAATACTCAGGCTGAGCACGGCGGGTTCGTCATCGATGACATCGATCGCCGCCGAAGCTTCAATAAACCCTTCTGCCGTAGCCGTAATGGTGGGCGTTTGAGTGCCATCAACTTCGGTATCGTCGACGCCAGTGACATTGAAGGTAACCGAACTCTGCCCTGCTGGAATGACGACTGTTTCCGGTACAGCAGCTTCACTCGTGTCAGTGCTGAGGAGAGAGACAGTTAAATCCGTACCCGTGTCATTCGTGTTGCGAGTGACGGTGGCTGTTGCAACGCCGCCATTTTCTGAAATGCTGCTCGGATCGATACTCAAGCTGAGTTCGGGATCCGGCTCGCCAAACTGCAAATAGATTGGCTGCGTAACCGGACCAAGAGGCAGGTTGTCGAGACTAGGATCGATGATGCCTGCCACGAAACCCAACGGGAGCTCGTCCTCACCAAGGAAATCAAACCCAGCTACATCAGAGAACTCGAACAGTTCGGAGATGTCTTGATCCTCACCTGTTAACACGACGTCCACAGTTTGGAACTCGACAGCATTGTTTGCGGGGAAGTCTGAAGCTGCTAACGCATCCAACTGGGCTTGCAATACCGGCGCGTAGGCTTGGTCGTCAGGATCGGAGCTGTTGAAAAATTCATTGGTTGCTGGTTGGATAAAGCCCTTTGTCAGCACCACCCGCGCCGTACTGCCTGCCTGTCCATTGACGACAACGATCGGCTTATCTACATCGTTATAGCTGCCTAGGCCTCCGGCACTGAGACCGTTCACTGTCAGAGACACTGAGGTGTCGGAAGCATCTTCCGACGCCAGTGCCTGCGAACCTCCTTGATTGTCCACCCCTTGGAGTTGTCCGGTAGCTGTGGTGCCATCGGTAAAGGT
>JBCBVC010000234.1:0-3966 GCA_039817845.1 Cyanobacteria bacterium J06642_2 | reverse complement strand
GGAACGTTTGGAGCTGAAATCAAGATCGCGCTTGGCTCGGGGGGAACGGGCTTTTGCAGTGGCACTCGCAAACGCTCGACCCATTTTGGCGCGAGCGGGTGACAGCCTTGACGGAATGGGTGCGGCGGGCGGGAGATTTACTGCAAAAGCCCGTTCCCCCCGAGCCAAGCGCGATCTTGATTTCAGCTCCAAACGTTCCTCCAGTATCGGCTAACACTGCTGCTACATCAGATGCTAGACCTGCGATCGAGAAAGGTGATGCGGCGGTGGCTGCGGCCACAGGCTTGGGATTTTTAATGGGTGGGCCGCTTGGAGCTGCTGTACTGGGAGGAGCCAGCTACGTGTTGAATCGCTCTGACCGTGACAAACAGAATTCGACATCGCCTCCTGCGTCTCAAGCCGAAGAGTACGAGCCTGCATGCGGTGACATCGCCCAGGCCTACTTACGTCAGTTCAGTCTCAAAGCCATAGAAGCATTGCAGCAGTACGGAGCTGCTGCTGCCTCCTTATTGAGTCAGGAGTTAACGGCAAATAACGAAAGCCGCGATCGCCTCATTGCTAGTTTGAAAGTCACGCGCGCCAAACTCAGTGTTTTGGAAGCAAGCTTAAAAGCCGCCGACCCTAGCGCTAAAGTTTAGGCTGATGATGAAATTGCAGAGATGGCGAAACTGTGAATATCAATCGTCGGGGTTAATAATACGCTCTAATTTCTGACGAATTTGACGGTCGAAGAGATGCCACTTGCGTTCGGCGTAATCAGCATTTTCATTGAACCCTGACAAAAAGCCCAGATCGATCTCGAATCCGCCCGCCCGACTGCGCCCGCCACCGAAAAAGCGACCTTCGCCATCCTGGCCAAATGCTTTTTTGAGAAACTCGTCGGGGTCTAGGGTCAATTTGTTGGTGCGCAGCGAGCCCGTCACCATCTCGCGGCCATCTTCCTGCGATCGGGCAATACCGTAAACGACGGCGGTATGTACGTCTTCTTCTGTCATCAGAAAGTCAGCTGCTTGGGGGATAGCATCGCGGTCTTCATAGCGTAGGTAGCCGACGCCTGCCACTGAAAAATTATTACGAATGATGCGATCTTTGAGCGCTCGCTCGATGATGTCCATAACCCGGCGCGATCGCGCGGATTGCAGAATAGCTCCGAGGAGAGCGTCATCGCAGATGCGGCTGAGAAATGCAGCAGCCTGAAAGTCTTCTTCCTTGGCGTGCATGAGTTGGCTCGTTTCCGAGCGCAGGCCGTGCATGAGAGCCGTAGCGCAGTTAACGTGGGTCGAGTTATTGTTGTCCAGCGAGATCGGCCCAGATTGCAGATACTGCGCGAATATGGTGGCTGTAGCCGAGGCATCGACGCGAATATCTTGAAATTCGGCTTCGAGTCGATTCTGCAAGCTGTGGTGATCCACAATCGCCACGACAGGCAGCTCAGCCTTCTCCACGAGAGCAGTAATTTGGCTGGTCGTGCCCTGGTTGTCGAGGAAGACAGCACCTTGATAAGCCAAAAGGTCGTTAGGCTGCTTGGTACCTAAATTCCACTTCTGACAGGGGAGGTGAGTAAGGCGTACCAGAGCAATGTTTTCTTGGTGACTGAGAGTGCCAGCGTACACTGCTTCAGTTTCAATTTCGAATGCTTCGCAAATGAGCGAGTACGCCCAAGCAGAAGAGAGTGCGTCCGGATCGGGAAAATCTTGCAACACGATTAGATGACGATCGCCGCGGTGGCGTTCGAGAATATTGCATAGCTGTGCGGGCATCCGTTCTCGCAAGGCAGGTGCCTTGGTTCCGCCGTTGCTGCCATTGCTGTTGCGAGCTAACTCTTCTAGAGCGTTGGGTGAGAGTGGCACCGTTGCCCGCATTTCAGCTTCAAGACTCATACTTTAACCTCGTTCCACCTAAGCGACTCGCGATCGCGACCGATCTGCCGAGACACACGACACGAACTCATTGCCGAGAGTCTTTCTCTCTGGCCGGCATGGGGTTGGGCTATCCGATAGCGCCGCGAAGACCCATCTGCTGACGACTTGGACGAACTTCGTAGCATTTTACCAGGCATCATAGGCGTTAAGACACGACCCTCATGTGTGGATCTCAGGCCAGGGATACGTGCTTTTTTCCAGAGGGGTGGTTGAGATTTGACATTAGGGCAGGTGATTTTCGGGCCGAGTAACGAGCAAACACGAAGGCGCTATCAAAATGGTGGCAATTGCTGGCAGGGAACGGGAAGGCATGAGCGCAATGGCTGCGGCAGCGCTGAGGCTGAGAGCAACGATGTGGAAGCGCTGTCGATAACGAGTAGTGAGCTTTTGCCAGCGATTGCGGTTTTGATGGAGCTGAGTTTCGAGGCGATCGCTTTGCTGCTGCAGGCGTTCTGCTTGGCGAATAAGGTCATCAATGTGGCGTTCGCGAGTTTTAAGCTGCTGCTGCAGTTGAGTCACGCGATCGCTAGCAGTACGTTCCCGTTCGTAAATAGTCTGTAGTTCTTTCTGGAAGTTGTCGCGCTGGGCTTTGAGGGTGCGGGCTTGGCGTAAGGCTTTGTCGCGATCGCGCCGCAGGCGATTGAGACGATCTGCTTCAGCGTTATTTTCCCGCCAAAATCCCTCCAGTTCGCGCTCGCAGGCGGCCCATGCTTCCCGTTCGCGGTGGGCGATATGGCGTTCAGAGGCAGCGGTTAATTCGGCCAAGCTCGTGTGGGCTTGAGTTTGAAAGGCGGCGGTCAGTTCGTCAAGATGGGATTCTACCTGCGCGATCGCGTCGTCCATCCTGGGAGTTTTGGCGTCGATGGCAGGTTGGAAGATAGCTCGCAGATATTTCCGGGAGAGTCCCCGCGCGTACTGGGTTTTGCTGCCGTGGCATTTGATGACGATGGGCGCATAGCCTGCCCGTTCGAGGATGCGATGCGACCCCTTACCGCGATCGCAGTTGACGCTCCAGCCCTGCTGTTGGGCAATCTTCACCAGCGCAGCGTAGGTGAGAGACTGCGATTTGCGTTCGATATCCAGTTCGGCGTTGTATTCCGTATCCACGAAGCTCGTCCGACAGTGACGCTCTCCCCCTCAAGTTATTGTTCCCTGACCGAAGCAAAAATAAGCTGAATGCAAGATTGACTTAACAGCAAAGTCGTCCCGAGAGCCTGTCGCGCGATCTCATTCCGGAAGTTTGGAATAGATTGCAGCTACGGACGATTAGCCAGTGTCTGCATTCGTAGAGGAAGTCTCATGTCGGCCAATTCTCAACCAACTCGATGCAAGTTTGACGGCCTCACTCCAATCCTCAGTGTCAGAAGCATTTCTACGAGTATTGACTACTACACGAACATGCTCGGTTTCACGAAGGATTGGGATTGGGGGGAGCCGCCGACATTTGCCTCCGTATCGAGGGATTGCATCTGCATTTTTCTGTGTGAGGGAGGGCAAGGGCAGTCGGGGACGTGGATGTCGATCTTCGTCGATGATGTCGACGCTCTACACGAAGAGTACGAAGCGAAAGGCGCGATCGTGCGTCAAGAACCTACCAATTTTGCCTGGGGAATGAGGGAGATGAATGTGGAAGACCCGGACGGTCATCGCTTGCGGATGAGTTCTCCTTCTAATAACGCTCCAAGTGGTGGCTTGTCTTTGCCTGTGAGGTGATTCGCGTCGCGATCGACGGGTACGAGCGATATGCGGGTCGCTCTACGCTATCGTGTGAAACGTAATTCATTCTGTTTGTCCTTTAACTCATGGACGATACTGCACGCCACCACCTCGCTCTCAAAATCGTGTTAGGTGCTGCTTGGGCAGACGGTCACTTGGAACCACGCGAGTTGGACTACTTGCAGACTTTGCGCGATCGCTACGGCGAAACCCACGATGGCGAACTGGATCGCTTACTCGAACGTCCGGTTCCGGTCGAGCAAACTGAGAAATGGATGCAGCAGTACCTACGCGACACCACAGACTCCGAGCGCCAGCAGCTTCTGGG
>JBCBVC010000233.1:0-3982 GCA_039817845.1 Cyanobacteria bacterium J06642_2 | reverse complement strand
GTATGCCTAATACCCTTGGGTTACGGGATATATCTTTACCTCAACTGGCTGTTTTTTGCCAGTGAGCTCCTAAAACGCCTCGATAGTGGAATGGATCTCCAAAAAACTTCCAGTTGAGGTAAAGATATATCCCGTAACCCAAGGGTATTAGGCATACCCATAGTATGCTCTGCCAATGCGATCGCCACCGCTGGGTTTCAATGAAACGAGAAATAAATGGAACGATCGATAAAATACCCACTAATCTGGTTGCTGAAGCCATTAATCCAAATCCTGCCGCCCACGCATAACGATCGCACCTCAAAGCCAGCAAACACAAAGCCGTCTCTGCCAGAAACATTCCTTCTGTATAAATCATTGAGAAATATACTGAAATGGGAGTTAAAAACAGCAGGCATAAAATTCGCCAGATCTGACTGCGATTACAGCCTGTTTTGAGCAAATAGTAGGCAAATGCTACATGACCGACAATCGACCCTAGGATAGTGACAGAAACTGCCGCAAGATGTTCGTTAGGTAGTATCTGACTGGTTAAGCGGATGAGCCAGGGATAGAGTGGATAAAACGCAATAAAAGTGGCCTCATCTCCAGAGGTTTGATAACCATAGCGAGCTAAATAAAGATAGTGGCCGCCATCCCAAGCACTGAGCAGGTTTTTCAATTGAATCCAGGTTAAGTCTGAATATAGTGAGCACGCACAGAAGATTATGGCTAGGCTTAAACCTATCTGATATAAAACTGATGCAATGATGACTCGACGCAAGAACCGATCGGTAGGCCATAGTGGCTTGAGAACGCCAAAAAGTTTCATCTGAGGGCGAGCGCGCGAGCTGAATATTTGAATTATTTTTGAGAGGTGTCTAGTGCGGACTGTTTAGTTGAACCACTGTAGATCCAATAAAGGCCCAGGCATCCGCCAACGATTGCAACAACGCTGACAACTTGCGCAATACGTAACGGCCCCAATGTAAGGCTGTCCAGGCGCAATCCTTCAATCCAAAAACGACCGATGCTGTAGGCGATCGCGTAGATGCAAGCTAAGGTACCTGGTTTGAGATGTGGCCATCGCAGGAAGAGAACGAGCAGGAGGCTGAACACACCCATATTCCATAGCGATTCGTATAGAAATGTGGGGTGGAAATACTCGAAATTGCGATAAGCTTCTGGCCGATTTGCGAGGGGAATGAATAATTTCCAAGGCAAATCGGTGGGGCTGCCGTAGGCTTCGGAATTGAAAAAGTTTCCCCAGCGACCGATGGCTTGTCCTAGAGCTAATGGAGGAACTAGAACATCGGCAAGTTGCCAGAAAGCAAGCCGCTTCAACCGCGTAAATACTAGTAACGCGAGTAACCCGCCCAAAATGGCACCGTGAATAGCGATACCACCGCGCCAAACAGCTAGGATTTCAAGCGGGCGATCGCGATAGGCTGACCAGTTGAAGACAACATAATACAGTCGAGCCAAAGGGATTGCGCCAACTACTAACCACAGCAATAGATCGCCAAAAAGGTCGGGATTGAGGTTCCGGCGTGGCGCTAATGACTGTGCGAGGAACAAACCTGTGAGGACAGCGATCGCGATGATAAGGCCATACCAGCGTATGTTTAGTGGCCCCCATTGCAATAAGTACGGGCCGGGAGAGCTGAAGGCTAATTCTGGGAGCATTACGTGCAGCACTGCGATAACGGCGATATCAACCGAGATTTAGGTCAATAAAATCCACAGTTCTAAAAATTTACAGTTTGTACGACTTAATCGAGGGGATCGAGGCGATAGCGGCTGAGCCAGCGATCGAGTTCGGATTCTTCATCATCCAGCAACGCTGCATTGATGAGTCCGCGCTTGAATGCCAGGCGAATAGCCCGCGATCTTAAGCTGAAAGTGGTTCCCCATTCATCACTCTCAATTTGGTCGTTGTTGACTTCGAGCTTGTCGTACAAGTTACGCAAACGGTTGGTGACGCCGCGGCGCGACAAAAAACGACGGCACGCGATCGCTTGGTCAGTCAAGCCCAGCGCAATGTCAATCAGTACCTCGTACTCAGCATCACTCAGCCCAGTAATCTTGTTCTGCGATCGTGAATCGACACCGCGCACTTGGCGATCGATCACGCATTGCTCGTCCTGTACGACAGCTTGAATGGCGCTGAGTAGCTGGTCGTCCGTACTGTTTTTCAGCAAATAGCCGTAAACCGTTTGAGGCGGAACGATTTTATGGAGTTCGCGCACGTACACCTCATCCGCGAAATTTGACCAGAAAATAATGCGTGTTTCCGGTCGGTCTTCCCAGACGCGGCGAGCAACTTCAATGCCTGTGACCTCGGGCATTTGGATGTCGAGCAACAGAAAATCAGGATGATAACTATCGATAGCGTCGATCGCCTCACGACCGTTGCTGGCTACATACAGCGGGCCATATTCGCCCAAATGTTGTTGAAATAGCTCTTGCAGGTGCTGGCGATATAAGCTGTCGTCTTCAGCAATTAACGTGCTCACGCCAGATAACTCCTTGCGATATTCGAACCTCGACAATACTGCCCGCAAGCAATACTTCCATCAAAATCACCTAAGCGTAGCGTTGCTGCCCTGTCAAGGATTACGACCGTAGACGGTATGAATTCTAGTGGCGCCATCGAGCTAAGTGGTTGGTCAGAGCCATTGTTGTGCGTACATGCGCTGAATAATGTAAAGCACGACTAGCGCGGCTGGAGCTTTACGTTCGTCAATCATGAACGATTCCACCGTACTAGCTGGAATACCGTCGGTCGTATAGGTAATGGACTTTGTTGAGGTCAATGATTCATCACTGAAGTAGATGTCAAACTCGCGTTTGCCGCTGTCGAACTTACCTGAGAGCGTCGTGCCATTCAGAGTCATGCGTAGGTCATTGACGCCGCGCTCTTCGAACATATTGATAGTGGAAGGGATCACGTCTTCCTCAATTACCTGCGCGAAAGTTTTTTCAGGTTCTTTGGCTTTTTTCTTAGAGGGGGCCTTTCCCTCAGTCTTTGCAGCAGGTTTAGCGGCCTTAGCAGAAGATTTGGTGGCCTTAGCGGCAGGTTGAGTTTCAGTTTTGGCAGCGGGCTTAGTTTCCTTATCGGCAGCAGATTTTGTTTCTGTTTCGGTAGGTTGAGTCTTCGTTTCAGTAGCTGATTTGTCTATTTCAAGTTTGGAAGCTGCCTGCGATGCTTTGTCGGTGGACTCATCTGCCATGTCTTTCTCCTAAACTTTGACGAACCCGAGGTTGCTGTAGCGATCGTGGTTAATGCTCGGGAGGAACGAATTGACCCGTGACTCTTTCGACCGGGACCTGCGGATAACCCATGCTGTAGTTGAGCACGTTGCTGTTGAGGTTGTATGTCACTTCGCCATCTTGCAGTAGGGCGCGAATGAAGTGCTCTAGATCCGAGCCCATGCGGCGGAGATAGTATTCGGTCAGCTCGCGACCGCTATACGCTTCCACTAGGGTTTCAAATTTGCGGTAGACCTTTTGCAAAGCACCTTCATTCCAAGTCAATTCATTATCGGGATCGACATCCAACGTCAGAACATCGTCGCGCGAGACGAGAGTGTCTGCTTCAACAGCTGCCGCAAAAATATGAACGTGGCGAGTGGTGCATTTCAACATGATGGCAGAGCGGGATTGAGTGCAATAAACTGACCGTCATTTTATCACCGCCCATACCAGCCCCTCGAGTGTGAGAGCGTTCCGAGCGTGCAAACAGTCTGATGTCCGCGCTATTAAGTTCAATCTTCAAACCCCATCTTTACAATTTGATGAGTGGCTCGGGTTTGTACGTATGACTCTCGGTATCTAGACTCTGGGCGATCGGCTCCATTTCAACCAATTCGCATAAATGCCATGCAGACGGAACAGCTGACGGTGTAGCACGCTCTAATTTCGCCATATCTCAACCATCAGTCTATGGTGGCCGTTGGCAGTCACTTGCACCATCGAGCAAGTTTACTACGAAGAGCAGGCC
>JBCBVC010000232.1:0-4059 GCA_039817845.1 Cyanobacteria bacterium J06642_2 | reverse complement strand
ACTGGTGGCGCAGCGGGCGATGAAGTGGGCACAGTTGCGGCGCAAGCCCAAGACAGAGAAGAAGATTGCCATCACCGTCTTTAGCTTCCCGCCGGATAAGGGCAACATCGGAACAGCAGCGTATTTGGATGTATTCTCGTCAATTCATAAAGTCATCGGCGCTTTGCGGGATGAAGGCTACGACGTGCGCGACTTGCCCGAGACTTCTGCCGAGATGATGAACGAGCTGCTGCATGACGCTCAAGCACAAATCAACAGTCCCGAGCTGAATGTGGCGCATCGCATTCCCATCCGCGAGTACGAAAGACTCACTCCGTATTACGAGCGTTTGGAAGAGTCTTGGGGGCCAGCGCCCGGGCCATTCAACACCGACGGCAAAAATATGTTGGTGTATGGCAAGCACTATGGCAATGTCTTCATTGGCGTACAGCCCACGTTCGGCTACGAAGGCGATCCGATGCGGCTGTTGTTCTCGAGATCGGCTAGCCCGCACCACGGATTTGCAGCGTACTACACGTACCTGAATCAAATCTGGAAGGCCGATGCGGTTATGCATTTCGGCACTCACGGTTCGCTGGAGTTCATGCCCGGCAAGCAAATCGGTATGTCTGGCGAATGCTTCCCCGACAGTCTGATTGGCTACACGCCCAACCTTTACTACTACGCGGCGAACAATCCTTCCGAGGCGACCATCGCCAAGCGCCGCAGCTACGCCTGCACGGTCAGCTACCTTACCCCAGCCGCTGAGAATGCCGGACTGTACAAGGGTTTAAAAGAGCTTAAGGAACTCATTGCGTCCTATCAATCTTTGCGTGAAGGCGATCGCGGGCCTTCCATCGTCAACGCAGCAGCAGATAAAGCTCGACTAGTCAATCTCGATCGCGATGTCCAGCTCCCTGATGTAGATGCGAAAGCGCTGAGCCTGGACGATCGCGATACGGTTATCGGTTCGCTCTACGGCAAGCTGATGGAGATCGAATCTCGCTTACTGCCCTGCGGTTTGCACGTGATCGGCTTGCCCCCCACGGCGGATGAAGCGATCGCCACATTGGTCAACATCGCTAGCATCGATCGCCCCGAAGACGAGATCGTAGGTCTGCCTCGCATCATTTGCCAAAGCCTCGGTAGAGATTTGGACGAGGTTTACAAAAATAGCGATCGCGGTCAGCTCGCCGACGTGCAGCTTTTGCAGGACGTGACGGTTGCTTGTCAGAAGGCGATCGCCGCGATGGTGCAAGCTCAGACGGATGAAGACGGTCGCGTCTCCCGAGTCGCAAGCTTCTTCACCAATTTGGCAGGCGGTAAGAAAGAGCCGTGGGTGGAAGCACTGCACGAGTCGGGCTACACCGAAGTCGAGCCCGAACTGCTCCAGCCTCTCTTCGAGTACCTAGAGTTCTGCCTCGAACAAGTAGTGGCAGATAACGAAGTTGGAGCCATGCTGCGAGCGCTGGAAGGCGACTACGTGATGCCGGGACCAGGCGGCGACCCGATTCGCAACCCAATGGTGCTGCCCACAGGCAAAAACATCTACGCTCTAGACCCGCAATCCATTCCCACCAGCGCTGCCGTGCAAGCCGGGATGATCGTCGTCGATCGCCTGCTCGCCCGCCAAAAAGCCGACAACAACGGTCAGTGGCCGGAGACGATTGCCTGCATGTTGTGGGGCACGGACAACATCAAAACCTACGGTGAATCGCTGGCGCAAGTGCTCTGCATGATCGGCGTGCGTCCTATGCCCGACTCCCTCGGTCGCATTAACAAAGTGGAGCTGATTCCCCTCGCAGAGCTGGGTCGCCCCCGCATCGATGTAGTGGTGAACTGCTCCGGTGTGTTCCGCGACCTGTTCGTCAACCAGATGGAGCTGATCGATCGCGCCGTTAAACTCGCAGCCGAAGCGGACGAGCCGCTGGAGATGAACTTCGTGCGCAAGCATGCTCAGGCTCAGTCTCAGGAGATGGGCATCACGCTGCGCCAGGCGGCAACCCGCGTCTTCTCTAACGCCTCCGGCTCCTACGCCGCCAATGTCAACCTCGCCGTTGAAAACAGCACCTGGGAAGAAGAGGCCGAACTGCGGGACATGTACCTCAGTCGCAAGTCCTTCGCCTTCGGCAGTGACGTAGCCGAGTCCGAGCAGCGCCAAATTCACGAAGCTGCCCTCAAAACGGTGGACGTAACCTTCCAAAACCTAGACTCATCTGAGATCAGCCTCACGGACGTGAGTCACTACTTCGACTCCGACCCCACCAAAGTGGTCGCCAATCTGCGCAAGGACGGCAAAAAGCCCAAAGCTTTCATCGCTGATACCACCACGGCTAACGCCCAAGTCCGCACCCTGGACGAAACCATCCGCCTCGATACTCGCACCAAACTGCTCAATCCCAAGTGGTACGAGGGCATGTTAAAGCACGGGTATGAGGGCGTGCGGGAAATCTCGAAGCGGTTGGTCAACACCAGCGGTTGGTCGGCGACGGCGGATGCGGTGGACAACTGGGTTTACGAAGATACCAATGCCACGTTCATTGAAGACGAAGCGATGCGCGATCGCCTGATGAACCTCAACCCCCACTCCTTTCGCAAAATCGTCGGCACTCTCCTAGAAGTCCACGGTCGCGGCTACTGGGAAACTTCCGAAAACAACATCGAGCGCCTGCAAGAGTTGTACCAAGAAGTTGAAGACCGTATCGAAGGCATCGAGTAGGTTTTTGCGTTTTGAATGAGGCGGATCGCTTTAAGGCCAAAGGTTTTGGGGCGATCGCCTGATGAACCGCGCCCCTCACTCCCTCGACAAAATCGACGACACCTCACAGAAGTCTGCAGTCGGAGCTGCGGGAAAACCTCCGAAAACAATGAATCTGCGTCTCAGTCAAAAAAAATCATGTCAGATGCATAGCAACTCATTAAATAACACCCAATCAAGATTATTTTATACATTCAACTCTAGAGATATCCATATGTGAACTCCTTTGTACGCATGATAGGCTACTGGAAGTGCTTAGTTGATTTGCAGCCTAAATGGTTGCAAAAATTTGAAAATTTTTCCAGTTCTACCTCTTGAAGCCAACATCCAGAACATTTTGATTGTGGATGCCAGTGAAGTTTAAGTGCTTCTTCGGGGCAGAAAATGACAGTTCTCAAACTCCCAAAGATTTCCAGTACTAAACTGGATGTCAAAAAAAGCTTGATTGTAACGCTGGGGATGATTCTCTTCAGCAACTCCCTCGCGCAGAAAGTATCTGAAATTGTCTCTATTAGTAGTTTTATTAGTGAAGTTGAAGCGGCTGGCTTTTTGTACGTACTCTGCTTTAGTAGCCTGATTAGCATAGCCGCTAGCTTCATTCAATCAAAAATTATCGACCGGAGGGATCGTCTGAGCCTGCTCAAGATATTTAGTGCAATCCTCAGCATCTCGTTCCTTACCCTTAGAGTTCTCTATGCAATTGACGCACCCAAGTGGCTGGTTCATGGTGCTTTTTATCTGTTATCGGAGCAACAATTTACCTTTTTCCCGCTTATCTTTTGGGTTCTTGCAAGCGACTTTATCGATCGAAGAAATGCAAAGCGAATTTTCCCAAGGCTGTCGGCAGTAGGATTCGTAGGAAATCTTGCAGGTATTGGAATTGCTGCATTAGCGCCAGGGTTAGCAAAAGTATTTGATATTCAGTCGCAGGATTTTCTCTCGATCAATGCATTAATCTATGCTGCATTGTTTTGCATTCTACTGGCGAATACCTATCGGAGTAAGAAAAGCGTAGTTCTGAGAGAGGACAAAGAGAAACGGCCTCCAGAAAGAGAACGCTCTGTTGCTTGGGGAGAAGATTCGCACAACTGGGCAGCATCCATGCCAGCACTTTACCCGCTGGCTGCAGCAATCTTAGCTTCCATATCAGTGGAAGTTATTATTGAGTATCGTTTTTTCATTGTCAGCGCAGATTCATTTACGAGTTCAGAATCATATCAGTTATTTCTAAGCATTTTCACGCTGGCAAGGACTTTTGCTTACATAGGAATCCAAAGGTATATAACTGAAAGAGTGATATTACTAATCACTCTTTCAGTTAT
>JBCBVC010000231.1:0-4179 GCA_039817845.1 Cyanobacteria bacterium J06642_2 | reverse complement strand
GCGCGGACAACGACACCCTCTTCGGTGAAAGGGGCACTGACAGCCTCGAGGGCGGCGACGGCAACGACCTGCTCTTTGGCAACGAAGACAATGACACCCTCCTCGGCGGCGCCGGCGACGACACCCTCGAGGGTGGGCAAGCCAACGACCTGGTCGAGGGCGATGAGGGCAGCGACCGGCTCAGGGGCGAAACGGGCAATGACACCCTACTCGGCGGCGCGGACAACGACACCCTCTTTGGTGAAAGGGGCACTGACAGCCTCGAGGGCGGCGACGGCAACGACCTGCTCTTTGGCAACGAAGACCGTGACACCCTCGAGGGCGGCGCCGGCAACGACCAGCTCTTTGGCGGCAACAACAACGACACCCTCTTCGGTGGCGGCAATAACGACGCCCTCTTCGGAGAAGCCGGTGACGACTCTCTCAACGGTCAAGGCGGCAACGACGAACTGCAAGGTGACAACGGTAACGACTTGCTGATTGGCAGCGGCGGCAATGACCTACTGCTGGGCGGCTCCGGCAACGATACGCTGGCTGGCCAGAGTGGTAACGATACCCTCCTCGGTGGCAGCAACAACGATACTCTGGGTGGCGGCGCGGGCAACGATGTCTTAATCGGTGACGCCGGCAATGATGAACTGGCCGGTGGTGGTGGCCGCGATACCTTCCAATTTTCGGGGTCGTTTGGCAACGATACGATTACGTTCCTCGGCAACGGCGACTTGATTGACCTGTCAGATTTTGACCTCAGCTTCGCGCAAGTGCAAGGGGTCATCAGCGATAACGGCACCGATGCCACTATCAATCTGACGGGGTTTGGTGGGGGAACTATCTTAGTTGAGGACGTCCTGGCCAACGACTTGGTGGCGGCTGACTTTCTGCTGGCTTAAGAGGATCGCTCAAGCTTGTCGGTCTTCGCTCGACTCCTTCAGGAATTGCGGCCGACAAGACCCGTACTCACCGAAGTCGAGAGATCGCTCCCCAGACTCTGCTTCGGTGATTCTAGACAGACTGACACAATCTAAGCTGACGCAATCTTTTAAACTGCAATACCAAGAGCTACGCGCTCTGCTGCTCGATGATGTCCATCACCTGCATGTAAGCGGGGTCGTCCGGTTGGATTTCTCGCTCGTCCGACGCACCATCGCTGTTGGCCAACAGCTTCTTGGCGTTATCCACCACGATCGTGTTGGCAATGAGTTCTAGAGCATCGTAGCGATCGATGTTGTTGAGGGCATCTACGTACTTGCGACTGTGGGCGTGCCGCACTGACTCCTGACAATAATTAGACAGCTCGCGGCTTTCCGTCATTACTTCAAACGCGAACTCTTTCTCTTTTTCGGTACCGTACAGCCCTTTGTACAGCAGGTTAATCATTGAGGCGTCGTGATAGGGAATGGAGTACTTTTCCTCAATTTGAGGCCAGTACTTCAAGGCCTTCAGCCCTTCCAATGCCCCCTTGTTCAGACTGCGCTCCTCGCACCACTGCTCGAATTCAGCAATGTCGTACGGGCACCGTCCGTGCTCCAACATCCCCTGGGCTAATGCCTGTCCCGCTTGAAAATTGCGGGTGGGCTTCCCTTGGGCAGGCAACATCATACTGCCGCGCACATCCGCCACAATCGCCGTCAGTTGGGTAAACGTGTGGTCGCGCACGTGCTCCGAGAAGCCGCCGGTATTGAGGGTGGCTTCAATCCGGGGGATGGCATAGCCCAGTTCCGTCAGGGCGATGGTCTGGCCGCTGTATAGCAGGTGGCGATCTTTGCGAGACATGGCCACCGTCGCCGCTTGATCTAAGCATTGATTCAGTAGCAGCGTCAGCAACGTTGGTAGCATGCCGGAATTTTGCTGGTGGTATTCGTAGCCGAATCCAGCAAAAATGGACGACATATTTTTGGCTGACTTGATATATTGCGCCTCCACATTGTGGATACCAGGAGACACCTGAATATTGGGGGAAATGCGATTTAGCATATGGGCCCCCAGCAATGCCGTCAGAGCATCGGGATGACAGAAATTCGCTGTAAAACTATCGACCGGATCGCGCAATGCGCCGTAGCGGTGAAAGCCAGAGAAAAAAGCGATATCGGTATATTTTTCACAGAGGACGTACGACTCATTTCTGCTTTCATCGTGGTTAAAACCACCTGCTAAACAGGCAAGGACCACATTGGGGCGGTTGAGCTGTTTTTTGAGCGATCGCGCCTGCAACCAGTCCTGTTCGATGTACTTACTGTTGGAGCTGAGTAGAACCAGATCGCACTTTTCGATTAAGTATCTCAAGGTGTTCTCGACCGAGACACCATCGTCTTTGTGGCGGGACATGCGCCCCATTTTGGCCACATGTCGAGGGTCCATGCCGTCCAATTCTTGTTGCGAAAACGCCCCAAACAGTTCTCGTCCGGGGCGGGTAGCTAGCACTAATGATTTTTCACTTTTTTGCATCGCTGAGTTATATGCCAAAGATGCCGGATATAGCCCAACGCTGTAGAAGCCTACTTTTGCCCGCGTTAATTGACGAATGCGCTGCTTTAAACCGCGCTTATCTAACGAATTACCAAAAAAACTATTTTGCATTACGGGTACTGCTGACTGGCGACTGTCTTTGACTCGATGGATAGGGATCGGCCTCGCGTTCGAGAATGGATGGCTAACGGATGCTGAATCAAGCTGCAAGCTGTCTCACCATAAAACATGTCTACAGGTACGCGAAAATAAAGCCTTAAATCTTTGATTTCCTTAACTTGTCCGCCTCTAATTTTCTCACAGAAATCGAGGGGGCTGCGCAGACAGGGGCAAAGCGGCTGGTTAGGGAGTCTAAACCGGCAGACCAGCGCGACTGAACCCAATCTAAAATCGGTTGCTCTAACTGAGTGGAGTTAGTTTGGTTGGCTTTACTGGCCGGGGGAGATCGCAGTCGCGGCCCCCGGCGTCGGGAGAGCGCTATCTGGTGCAGACCCGTTGCAGTAATCGGGAATCGAGTTGTCTTGCATGTAGGTGCGGTGCCAAAGGGTGTGCTCGTTACATCGATCGCTAGACCAGCCGCAGTGCTGCGTTAAGACATCGGCGATCGCTCCAAGCGCCCTGAGGCCGTACTGGCCGTCGAGCGTTGCCAGTGATGTGCGGCGGTGGGCTATGTCGGTCAGCGTCCGGGCGTACTCGTGCTGAACGGCGTAAATCACCTGGGCCTTGATATCGGGTAAGCCCTCCACTAGGGGGGCGAATAACTCGGGGCTGGTATCACCTAGCGCCAGAACAGCGGGGGCTTTGCTGCCGTAGAGCTGGAACAGATGGTGAATGGTCATGGGAGGAACGCGATCGCTGTAGGTCGCGACTGTGCGGGCGATGGTCGGATCGCTGGCAACGATGGCACCGGGCAAGGCGGTGCTGGCTGTTCGGCAGGCTGGGGTCGGTTTGCCCAGCTTGCCGTACACGGTGTCCACAATCTCCTGACTGCTGTTGCGGTGAGTGGTCAGCTTGCCCCCCACCAGAGACAGCAGGTTCTTGACGCCGCCCTGCTGCGATGTAGCGTGGTCGTGCAGGATGTGCTTGCGGGTGATGGCTCCTGCTGACTTTCCTTCTCGATAGGGGAGCGGGCGAACCCCGGCATAGGTAAACCGAACGTCTGCACGCGTTAGGTTGGCAGATGGAATGATGGCATTTGTGGCTTCTAGCAAATAATCAATTTCATCACTGTCGGCTTTAACGCGATCGAGATCGCCGTTGTACCGAAAGTCCGTCGTGCCGATCAAAAAGCCCCCCAGCCACGGCACGATGAAGTAAGGGCGACCGTCTCGGGCGGCTTCGGTATATAGAGCGGTATCGGGAGCGCCGGGGAACGGGGCCACAACAATATGACTGCCTTTGGTGCCGCCAATCAGGCGTCGATTGCTGAGCGGTCGAGGCTGTCCTGCCTGGCGATCGGCGGGCGGATGACCATTGGAGGGGGAAGCGGTTTGCGGGGGGCTTGTGGGTTCGCTACCGGTTTGATGCTCGCTACCGGTTTGACAGAGGCGATCGAGCCAAGGGCCGGTGGTGTTGACAACTTGGGTGTTCGGACCAACCTTGAGTGCGATCGTCTCTTGCGTCAAGGTATCGCGGCACACCAACTCGCAGATGGTGCCGTTCTCCACACAAGCGTCCACCACCTCTATGTAGTTGCACACGGTCGCGCCAGAC
>JBCBVC010000230.1:0-4195 GCA_039817845.1 Cyanobacteria bacterium J06642_2 | reverse complement strand
CAAACAAAATCAGGCGATCATTTGGTTTTTTTGATCCCCTAATTTTGTTTGAGATCGGTCGGAGAGCCAGTCAACTTCAGTCGGCCTTTCTCCAAAAGCACGATCCACTCGGCTTGCTGAATAACTCTGGGACGGTGGCTAATTGCGATAGTTGTCTTGTGCTGACGTACCTCAAGAAGCTGGGTCAAGACCTGTGTTTCACTTGAGGGGTCGAGTGCTCCTGTCGATTCGTCCAAAATCAAAATTGGCGGATCGGAAACGATCGCCCTGGCGATCGCTAAACGCTGTTTCTGTCCTCCGGACAAGTTCGCCCCAAATTCTCCCAGAACTGTGTGATAGCGATCCGGAAGCTGGCTGATAAATTCGTCTGCGCCAGCAATCTGACAGGCTGCAACGATTTCTTCAAAGTTGGCTTGAGGGTAACTGAGCTGGAAGTTTTCGAGAATGCTGCGGCTCCAGAAATGCGGCTCTTGAGGCACTAAAATCACTTGCTGTCGCAAACACTCCAGCGATAAATCCCCCTGATTGAACGATCCAAACCGAATATTGCCGGACTGCGGTTGATAGAGCCCCGAGATCGCTTTGGCTAACGAGCTTTTGCCACATCCCGACTGGCCGATCACAGCCGTAAATTGGCCGCCCGGAATCGTAACCGAGAAATGCTCGAACAGATTGACACGACCGGCATGGTGAAAACACAAATCGGTGCAAATGATGTCTGCTTGGGAGGAAAGAGTGGCGTACGGTTTGGCCTCGTCATCAGGAGACTCGGGTGTGGCGTGGATGATATCTCCGAGGCGTTGGGTAGCGGTTTGGGCGCGAGCGAATTCGTCGGCAAAGGCGATCGCCTGCTGAATGAAGCTGGTGAAATTGAGATTCATGCTGTTGAAGGCTAGCAGTTGACCAACGCTTAGGGAGCCTTGGATGACGAAGCGGCTACCCAGGCCCAAGATCGCTAGCGTACCTAGCCCCGACACGAGTGTGGAGAGCACCGACGTGATGATGCCGATGCGCACCGTGCCTAGGGTGAGATTGGCGAGGCGACCGAAGCGATGCTGAAGGTCGTCCCAAATCTGCGGATGGGCATTAGTCGTTTTAAGGGTTAGGGCTCCTTTGAATGTCTCGACCAAAATGCCTTGATTTTCGGAGGCCGTCACTAATACGTCGCGAGTTTTGCGCCTGAGTGCGGGCAACATCAACAGCGTCGGCAAACTCATCACGAAAGATATGAGTAAAGCAAGACCCGTCAGCGTGGGACTGTAGGCCAGCATCACAGCAAGGGAGACGAGCGCGATTAGTGCCTGGGTGGGCAAAGAGATCACGACTTGGGCAACGAGAAAATTGATTTCTCGAATATCGCGCAAGCGACTGACAATTTCGCCACTGCGATGACTTTCGAAGTAAGTGAGGGGCAGGCGTAACAGCTTGCGCCCGAATTCCAGCATTAAGCTGAGTTCGAGGCGCTGGGCGAAGTGGACGATAAGGGTGGACTGGATGAAGCCAAGCGCAGCGCTAAACCCGATAAGTGTACTGGCTGCAATGACGACCGTTTTCAGTAATTCCGTATCACCTTGGGTCAGAACGTCATCGGTGAGGACCTGGATAACGAGCGGTAAGGCCAGAGACAGAAGACCCAACACCAAATTGAGCTCCAATGCTTCGAGCAAAAGGCCGCGATAAAGCTGCACTTTGCGTAAGAAGCGACCGAAGCCGCGCACTTCATCACTGGTTTGAGCATAGAACCGACTCTCGTCGGGTTCGAGTAGCAGCATGACCCCATTTGACCAAGCTGCATCGAGTTCTTGGCGACGCACGAAGCGTATGCCAATGCCGGGGTCGGCAATGACGTACTGCTTTCCTTTTTGGCCGTACAGCACAACCCAGTGAACCCCCTTCCAGTGAATGACGGCAGGAAGAGGAACCTCGTTCATCCGATCGACGAGTTCGGGCGAAGCTTTCACAGCTTGGGCGTTGAACCCTAAGGCTTCGGCTCCGCGTCTCAATCCCAACAGGGTGGTGCCGAGCTGTCCGGTTCCAACGGCTTCGCGAACGCGGTTGATGGAAAATGTCCGACCGTAATGTTTGGCAATGGTGGCCAAACAAGCTGCGCCGCAGTCTTCTTCGCTGTGTTGGAGGACGCTGGTATAGTTCATGAACGATGACGGTTTGTGATCGCTTTCTGCTCCCGTCTACCCCTATAAAGTATCGGAAGCTTGCAAATATGGAAGCGCAGTTGCCGAAATCACTACCGACGGCGACCCCTGAAGACTTTTTACCTCCTATTGGCGCGTGGGCGACGATCGGGGGAGTAGCGTTGCTGGGAATTTTCGGCGGCGCGATCGGGCTGGCGGCGGTGTTACAGTATCCCGTCACGGTGAGAGCGCGGGTAGCGGTTCGGCCCGAGGGGGAGGAGCGACGGGTGGAAGCGGCGATCGACGGGGTCGTCGGCCAAATTGAGGTGCGAGATAACGACGCGGTGGGGCCGGGGACGATTATCGCTCGTTTGGTGGATGAAGCATTGCACGTGCAGCAGCGCCAGCTTTCAGCGGAACGCGATCGCCTGCAACAGCAAGTGGCGCAGACCCGAGTGGAATTGGCGGCTCTGGACGCGCAGGTGGGAGCAGAACGACGGGCAGGCGATCGCGCGGAGGGGGCAGCAACCGCGCAAATCGAGCAATTGGAGCGCGAGTTTCAGGAGCGCCAGAGTACGTCGCGGGCCGATTTGCGGGAGGCGGCGGCGGCGGTGCAGTTTGCCCAGGACGAGTTCGATCGCTTTCGGCAGTTGGAGGAAACGGGGGCGTTGAGCGCGCTGCAAATTTCGGAGAAAGCAGCGGCATTAGAAACGGCGTTAGCGCGGTTAGAGCGAACGCGAGCGCTGTTAAATCCCAGTCGGGGGGCGATCGCGCAGGCGCAGCAAGAGCGGGAACGAGCGACCGAGGCAGGGGCGGCAACTTTGGCGGAGTTGGAGCAGCAGCGGGCGGCGCTGGTGAGGCAGGAGGCGGCGTTACAGCAGCAGATCCAAACAACGGAGAGTCAGTTGGGACAGGTAGAGCTGGACCTGGAGAAGTTGACGGTGCGATCGCCCATTGCAGGAACAATTCAGGCGTTGACGGTGCGGAATCCAGGACAGGTGGTGGAAGCAGGGGAGATGCTGGCTCGGGTAACTCCGTCTGAGGGGGAGTTGACGGCGAAGGCGCAGGTGGGGCAAGCAGCGATCGCGAAGATTGAGGTAGGGCAGGAAGCGAGTATTCGGCTGGATAGCTGTGCCTATACGGATTTTGGAATACTGAGCGGACGGATTCGTACGATTTCTCCTGATGCCGAGCGAGGGGAAGGAAATACGGCAGGTGAAGGCGCATTTTACGAGCTGGCGATTGCGCCTGAAACGCTCGTATTACGCAAAGGCGATCGCAACTGTCACTTGCAGGCGGGGATGGAAGGCCGGGCGGACATCATCACGCGCCGAGAAACTATTTTGCAAACTTGGTTGAGAACACTGCGGTTGGCGAGCGATCTTTGAGATAAGTCAGATTGGTGAGCGAGCGCTGCTGTGCCGCGCGGTCCCCATACACTTAATGACGTCGTCGGGTTATCAGGCAACAGCAACTTCGAGGGATTCGCCCTTTTCGGCCAGGTTTCGCAGCCATTAGCGTGATGAATTTTTCATTAATTGTTCGCATTTGCAAAGGCCGATCGAGAAGGAGCGAAAACAGCAATATAAGCTATTGATTCATAAACGGCCAGAGGCTGAATCAGCCCCCCTGGAAGAAAGAGTTCTCAAACAGAGTAGAAGCTGAGGAAACAAAATTTCCTAATGACCTCTCCTTTTGCAATAGGACATTAGGAAATTCCTCCTTAGAAAGCAACCCCGTCTTTTGAAAGCAAAGTATGCAAACGAGAGTCCACCTCAGCAGATGTTGAAGTGTTTATGGGACACCAGGTGCAATTATGATTACTTGGCCTGCCCTAACGCGCTTGGTACATCTATATCTGCCGCCGGCACTTGCCACCCTTTCCCGCCTAACACAAATACCACCGGATAGCTGAGCGCTTTCAGCATCCGAAATCTCCTCGAAATAAACTGCTTTAGAAAGTCGAGTGAAGTCTTCTTTGGACATCAGGGCACCTCGATTAATTGACTATCTAAGCCAGATGCCAGATCATCAGATATCACTTACTGAGGCATAAAGTGATG
>JBCBVC010000229.1:0-4209 GCA_039817845.1 Cyanobacteria bacterium J06642_2 | reverse complement strand
CTTTGTCTCCTCCCCGCGTTTTAGTCCTGACGGCCACTGGTTGAGCTGGTTGAGTTGGGAGGAGACAAAGTCGAAATCGGCGACCAGGAAACTTACTCTGGGCTCTCCCTCCAAGTCGACGACCACCAGGCCATTAACGGGCTCGCGCGGTATGGGGCGGTGTTCTTCCCGCACGCAAACGACGCGCGGATAGGTGGGATCGATGGCAATATCGGCGTACCGAAACGGCTGTCCTGGCGCGATAAGTTCGGGTGATTGCCCGGCTAGTTGCCGGTAAAGAGCTCGATCCCCGTCGTGGGAAACATAAACAGTTCCTGCCGTTACAGCAAAGGCTCCGCCACCATATTCGTGGACTCGCGAGCGCACATTGAAGTCGACGGGGGTGACATCCCGGACATGACCTGCGCGATCGCAGCAGACTAGAGCGTTGCGCCCTTTCTCTGTAGGACGGCCTTCGCTCCAATACACGCAATCTCCATCAATTTGGATTTGCCCCAAACGTAGCGTTGCCGCTGCGATCCAATCAGCCAAGATCGGTGATTTCCAACTACCATAGGGAGCAATTCGCGGTGCGACCATGATGGCCCTATTTACTTATCGTCCACATTGACGAGCATAAAAGCATGGGGAATCTCTTCCAACTCCCCTCGGCACTCGTGACACAATGAACTCACGCCAAAGGTGGATTTCTCCCTGTCTGCACCAACATGCAGCTTCATTCTGGCCGTCGCATGCGATGGTTCGTCACTTGACTTGCTGACAAGTTATGCGCGCTCGTATCGAAGATCGAATTTTATTTATCCATCGCGATGACGTGCCGCCTTATGTAAAAGGCGGGTCGACCGTACGTAACAGCTATTTTTGGGCCTTGAAAGCGATTGCCGGTGCGGCCAGACGGGAGCGCGACTGGGAGTTTGAGGCAGAAATTTGGTTGGCGTTACAGCGCTTGCTCCTGTCTTTTGGTTCCTCTGGCTATTTGGCAACGAGCGAAACCACCTTAGAGTTTCTTCCCCAAGCAGATATTCCCGACCTGTTACGATCAGTGGCTATGTGGGGCAATTGAGCGCTCCCAGGTCGATCCCGCTATCGAATAAATCAGCTATAAGCGCTCGTCATCGCCGCTCAGCAGCCACGTGATTGACACTCCTAGGGCTTTGGCGAAACCCACTAGTTCCCAATCCACGACGCGACGCTTGCCATTCTCAACTTGGCCAATCTTGACGTAGTCCAGTTGGATGCCGTACCGCGCCAGCCGCCCAGCCAGATCGTCTTGCGTAAGTTGCAAGCGCTCTCGCATCCAGCGCACGCGAGGGCCGATCAGGTTTGCTTTTTGCGGCCTTAACGAATCCACCCATTGCCTCCGCCTGCTCCTACTCAGCCTAAGCGGTTCCGGACGAGATCGAAAATCATTCCTGGGTCAGAGAATAAAGGTAAATTCCCTCTCCAGGCAGATGCAGAGCATTGTATTTTATCTATAGACAGGTAAGCGTAGCGTAGTATCTCAAATGTTCCGATCGAGTCAAATCGAGTGAAGGATCGATTTTCGTTTACTGAACTTCAGTTTCACTCCTTATACTCGAAATTAAGTTTGGGCAAGAGTTTTTAAGATGGCTGTATCCACGAATGACCTCGTTTGGCGCGACGATTCTGAAGCGAAGGCTCAGGCCTCTCATACTGAGGCGGAGTTTTCCAGCACTGATGATGCTGTGGATTTGTATCTGAACGAAATTGGTCGCGTGCCCCGCATCGATCACGCCGACGAGATCGAACTGTCACGGGCCGTGCAAGATAAGTTGAGTGTCGACAACGCTCTCCAGGAGCTGCGAGATCGCCTCCAGGCTGAACCTGCTGCCGAGCAGGTGGCTGCCTATCTGGGGATTGATGTGGCAGAAATGAATCGGCGTCAGCATCGCGGGGATCGCGCCCAACGCAAACTCATTGAGGCTAACTTGCGGTTGGTAGTTAGCGTTGCCAAAAAGTACCTGAATCGGGGCGTTCCGTTTTTAGACTTGATTCAGGAAGGCAATATCGGTTTGATGCGTGCGACCGAACGGTTTGATGCCGAGCGAGGTTATCGCTTTAGTACCTACGCTCACTGGTGGATTCGCCAAGGCGTAACCCGCTGTATTGCTAATCAAGCCCGTACGATTCGTCTCCCCGTTCATATGGTGGATAAAGTTCGTCAACTTAAGCGCACGGCACGCGACTTGGGCAAGCAACTCGGTCGCACTCCGTCAGAGGAGGAGATGGCAGAGGCGATGGGGATCAAAGTGAAAAAATTGCGGATGATTCAGCAATCTGCCAGTTTGCCAGTGTCTCTCGATTTACCTGTAGGCTCGGAGGGAGAAACGCGTTTGGGGGATTTGATTGAAGACAAGCTTTCAGATCGACCCTTTCAAGACATTGTGGCTACATCCATGCAAAATGACGTGCGCTCGGCTATGGATCGCCTTAAGCCCATGGAGCAAGAGGTACTAGAGCTGCGTTACGGATTCAACGGCCAGCAGGCTCTGACTTTGCGCGAGGTCGGAGAGCACTTCAACCTAACTCGCGAGCGCATTCGCCAAATTGAGAAAGAAGCGCTCCGTAAATTGCGGACGTCTTACAACCACCGCCACGAGCTTTCTAGCTATCTAAGCGTTTGAGTTACTGACATACAGCTGATAGCCTGGCCAAGCCAGTCGAGCTCCCCTTGCAGGATTGCGTTGGCAACCCGACAGGTATGGTGACCGTCAAACTGCTTAGGAGCTTTTAGCTATTCAGAGCCCAGTCGCAGTCAATGTCTTCATGACCGAACTAATGTGTGAATCGCAAACATGGTGATCAGTTAGAAAGTATTCATCAACTAGAACGTCAAGAGCAATAAAGAGCGGCCATTTAAATGCTGTCTACAAGGCAACATCCACCCCCGCCATAGCCTGAGACGAAGGTGGATGTTGAGAAGAAGCGAATAGACAACAAGAGGCGATCGCGTTACATCATGCCGCCCATGCCGCCCATGCCGCCCATACCGCCCATGCCGCCAGCAGGAGGTGCAGCAGAAGCTGGCTCGGGCTTCTCGACCACGAGAGCTTCGGTGGTCAGCACCATACCGGCAATCGAAGCCGCATTCTGCATGGCAGAGCGGGTCACCTTAGCCGGATCGACGATGCCGCTGGAAATCATGTCCGCGTATTCGCCTTTCAGCGCGTCGAAGCCAATTTCTGCTGACTTTTCTTTCACTTTCTCGGCAATGACCGAACCTTCCAAGCCTGCATTCTCAGCGATTTGACGTACGGGTGCTTCCAGTGCCTTACCGACTAAATCTGCACCGACTTTCTCTTCTTCGGATAAACCATCCTTGATGTCAGAGACCTTTTTGCTCAAGTGCAGCAAGGTAGTACCTCCACCAGGGACAATACCTTCTTCAACAGCTGCCTTAGTCGCATTGAGTGCGTCTTCAATGCGGAGCTTACGATCCTTAAGCTCAGTTTCAGTTGCCGCACCCACTTTGATAACAGCAACGCCACCAGAGAGTTTTGCAATACGCTCTTGCAGCTTCTCCTTGTCGTATTCAGACTCGGTTTCTTCTAGCTGCTTGCGCACTTGAACGACACGCTTTTCGACGTCTTCTTTAGTGTCGCCACTAGCAACAATCGTGGTCTTGTCCTTAGTGATGGTAAACTTACGCGCTTGGCCCAGCATGTCCAAAGACGCAGTCTCTAACTTGAGACCGATATCTTCCGAAATCATCTGACCGCCAGTTAAAACGGCGATATCTTGCAGCATGGCCTTACGGCGATCGCCGAATCCAGGTGCTTTGACAGCCGCAACGTTCAGGACGCCGCGTAAGCGGTTGACCACCAACGTAGCCAGAGCCTCACCTTCGATGTCTTCCGCGATGATGACCAACGCTTTACCGGCGCGGGCCACCTTCTCCAACACGGGAACGAGGTCTTGGATGATCGAAACTTTTTTGTCGGTGATCAAGATGAACGCATCTTCGTACTCTGTCACCATGCGCTCGGAGTCAGTTACGAAATAGGGAGAAATGTAGCCGCGGTCGAACTGCATCCCTTCCACAACTTCGAGATCGGTGTCGAGCGACTTGGATTCTTCGACCGTAATCACGCCGTCGCGACCCACAGCGTCCATAGCGCGCGAAATCATGTCGCCCACTTCAGAGTCGTTACCAGCAGAAATGGTAGCAACTTCAGCAATGGTCTTAGT
>JBCBVC010000228.1:0-4263 GCA_039817845.1 Cyanobacteria bacterium J06642_2 | reverse complement strand
GTCGCTTCTGCTGATTTATTTCTCTCAACAAGGCATTCCCTTTTATCGCCTCAATATCGGGGCTGAAATGGTTACGGCTGGAAGTCGGGCGACGACTCGTTTGCCTGACCTACTCGTTTTCACTGAAGAACTTGCTGCTGCTTACAGGGGAGCCACTCGCGGTACTATCACCCTCGACATGCCGCCGCCGCAATTGGTGGTAGAGGTGGCTAGACCTGGGAGCGAGAACCGCGATCTCGACTACCGTTACAAGCGATCGGAGTATGCGGCTCGCGGGATTGCCGAGTATTGGATTGTAGATCCCCACCAAGAGAAGGTGACGATCTTCGAGCTGATTGCTGGTTTCTATGAGGAAAAAGTGTTTGCGGGCGACGAAGCGCTAGTTTCCCCGACTTTCGGTCAGCTCGCCCTCGTTGCCAGAAAATTGCTACAGGGTGAAATGTGAGATGTATGGTGTGCGGGGCAGCAGTGCTTGCGAATTGGAAGCGAGACCGATTGGGATTGGGACGATTACAAGCGATCGGAGTATGCTGCGGCCAGCGGATTATGAGCGACATCGAACTGCCTCTCACCTTTCTGAATACACTGCGCAGCCTAATCAGCCAGGCCCGCCAGCAAGCTTCTCGCAACGTCAATACCATTCAGGTACAAACCTACTGGCAAATCGGCAGACACATCGTTGAATTTGAGCAGGATGGACAAACCCGTGCAGCCTACGGCAAACGTCTGCTAACAAAACTTGCTAAAACCCTCACCAGTGAATTTGGCAAAGGTTTTGACGCTTCAAACCTGCGCTACATGCGTTTGTTCTATCAGGCGTTTCCAAATTGTGACGCACTCCGTCACGAATTAAGCTGGACTCACTATCGTTTCCTCCTACGAGTTGACACCCCAGCAGCCCGCTTGTGGTACATGCAAGAAGCTGCCACCCAAAACTGGAGTACTCGCGTTCTAGAACGACAGATCGGCACCCTCTACTACGAGCGTCTGCTGGCCAGCCCAAACAAAAACAAGCTCCTGAACGAAACCCAGCACATCCTGAAAGCAGAGCCTCAAAACCCACGCGATTTTGTCCGAGACCCGGTGATGCTGGAATTTCTCGGCCTGCCTGATACCGGACGCTTACTGGAAGCAGACCTAGAACGAGCGCTGATGGATAAACTCCAGCAATTCCTACTGGAACTCGGCAAAGGGTTTGCCTTCGTCGCCCGCCAGCAGCGCATCAGCACAGAAACCCAAGATTTTTATATTGACCTGGTGTTTTATAACTACCTGCTCAAGTGCTTTGTGCTCATAGACCTTAAAACCGGACATCTGACCCACCAAGACATCGGCCAAATGGACATGTACGTGCGCATGTACGACGACCTTCGCCGGGGCGAAGATGACAACCCCACCGTAGGGATTTTGCTCTGTGGCAGCAAAGACCAATCGGTGGCACGCTACTCCGTCTTGCACGAGAGCGAGCAACTGTTTGCCAGCAAGTACCGTTTAGTGCTGCCTACCGAGGAGGAACTACGTCGCGAAATTGATCGCGAACGTGCCGAAATTGATGCACGCCAGACTTTGAAAGCAACGGAGAACGATCTCGATGACTGAACGAGACCACAAAAACCTAAGCTGATCGGCGATCGCAAATGCGACCTCATCCCTTTGCTCCTTGACCCAAGACGGTGGGAGTAAGGCTGAAAAGTAACGGGGCGATCGCCTGGCACAATTTTTGCGATCGCAGGGCTTCGACCCCGACAACTTGCCCAACGTGGATTAGTTCAGCGTTCGCGGACTTTGAGTTTCGCTATCGCTTGAGATGCCTTCTGCTAACTTTGGGATACTCGACACTTGTTTAGTGGCGATCGCCCTGCAGATCGCAGTGAGTGCAGATAGAGTTCGGTGAGGCAACGATGTCAGTCTCCACATCTTCAAAGACAATGACTCTGGCTGAGTACCTGACCTACGACGACGGTACGGACAGTCGCTACGAACTGGTTGATGGCGTGCTAGTTGCGATGCCCCCCGAAAGCAAACTCAATCAGCGTATTGCGTCGCTTCTGCTGATTTATTTCTCTCAACAAGGCATTCCCTTTTATCGCCTCAATATCGGGGCTGAAATGGTTACGGTTGGAAGCCGTGCGACCACTCGGTGGCCTGACCTGCTCGTCTTTACTGAAGAACTTGCGACTGCTTTCAAGGGAGCAACTCGCGGTACCATCACCCTCGATATGCCTCCGCCGCAACTGGTGGTAGAGGTGGTTAGCCCTGGGAACGAGAACCGCGATCGCGACTACCGTTACAAGCGATCGGAGTATGCGGCTCGTGGTATTGCTGAGTATTGGATCGTAGACCCCCACCAAGAGAAGGTGACTATCCTGGAGCTAGTTGCTGGTTTCTATGAGGAAAGAGTGTTTGCAGGTGACGAGGTGCTGATTTCCCCGACTTTCGGTCAGCTCACCTTCACTGCCTGCAAGTTGTTGCAAGGTGAAATGTGAGGCGTATGGTACTGCTAGGGAGTAGGATTTTTGCTCTACTTGGCCGCGATCCAGAGATCGTCGAGAATATTTCGGGCCAACCACCGGTATCAAGGACAACATACCAAAAAGAACCCAGTCTACCTTCTGAAGAGTTAAGTTTTATGCATAGCTTCCTCGAGCTATCTACCCAATACGAGGGTGTTATGTAGAGTAATTCAGTCTAATAAGTAGTTTGTCGTCACAGGAGTAAGTGGTACATTTTCATGCATGAAAAATTCCAGACCAATCATCTTCGTTGGATCGTCTTCTGAAGGCCTACCGTTCGCGAAGGCGCTGCAAGTCAATTTGGATCACGCCTGTCAGGTAGTCATTTGGTCTCAAGGCGTTTTTGGTCTAAGCAATGGCACACTTGAAGACCTAGCCACTAAACTCGAGAACGTTGATTTTGCTGCACTCATCATCACGCCGGACGATCTTGTTGAATCCCGTGGGCAATCCCAGTCCGCGCCGCGAGATAATGTATTGCTCGAACTCGGCATGTCTATTGGCGCCCTTGGGCGTGACCGCAGCTTTGTTGTATATGACAGGTCCGCAAAGCCCAAGTTGCCTTCGGACTTAGCAGGCGTGACGCCTGCAACCTTTGAACCACATGATGATGGGAATCATCAAGCTGCATTGGGTGCAGCATGTACCCTCATTGAAAACAAAGTTGCCACACTAGGAACTCGGATTAAGGTGGGCAAAATTGGGCAAATTGATGAGCACTCGCAGTTCCAAGTCTTAGCAGATCTGCTTGGCTATCCGGCTGCGAACTACATCATCCAGTTCTTTGAAACAGGCAAGACGCTCGAACGAGAGCAGAGTCGGCTCGCCAATATTGGTCGGTATTGGTACGCAATCGACTTTCCAGGAAAGTATATCGGGAATGGCAGGTTCTCTATCGACGACCTCTGTCGCAAGTTACTGAATGCAAACATTATTTTTCAAGACTTGGCCTTCCACGTTGGTCTCACAGAGCGAGGTAAGGACTTCGCCAAGTGGTTGATCAAAAATGAATACAAGGCAGATGCATTCAAGAGCCCGCTTGGTAGCTGGGGGCAGCTGAGCGACATGCATGAAATAACGATCAAACACTTAACCGAAGGTACCTAAAAAATCTTGCAGGTGATGTTTGAGGCGACGAAGACATTATATTCTCATCTCAATTTATTGCTTTTGGTGAGCCAATGCTGAGGCTTTTTAAGCATATGGTAGCTCAGGAGCTAACAGTCGAGACTATGCTCCCTTTCCCAGAGGGAAATTTGGGAGCAGAAGTTTTGCCATTCCTGATGCTTGAGTTTTAGGTAGGCAGCGATAAACCCTTTCCCCAATGCCTGTTCTAACATTTGATTTCCCTCTAGCGATCGCAGAGCATCCAGCAAATTAGTGGGTAGCGCAGGAACCGTCCCCGGTGGCAGCGGATCGGTGTAATTGTTGTTGTCGTAGCGGGAGCCTGGATCTCGTTTGTGTTCGATTCCATCCAACCCAGCAGCAATTAGAGCAGCGGGTAATAGATAGGGATTCGCCGACCCGTCCGCCAAGCGAAACTCAAACCGACCTGCATCGGGAATGCGGATGGCGTGGGTGCGGTTGTTGCCGCTGTAGCTGACCGCATTGGGAGACCACGTCGCCCCCGACAGCGTGGCTGGAGCATTGATGCGCTTATAAGAATTGACCGTCGGATTGGTGAAAGCACACGTGGCTATCGCCGTTGGCCTACCAGTTCATTGGAGGAGTGCTGCATTCGGCGATCGCC
>JBCBVC010000227.1:0-4333 GCA_039817845.1 Cyanobacteria bacterium J06642_2 | reverse complement strand
GCTCGGGCAAGTCGGCTTCACAATCACAGGCCTACGATAGTGAACTGATGTCCATCCTTACATTCGGAGGACTACCGTGATGCCTTGTCTGCATGTTTTACCATTGAGATTTTTTTCATTCTGACTGTTTATTACACCACCATACAGATTCTCTTCCATTTCACGATCGCTACCTAGGGTGAGTGTGGAGCTGACAAGTTCGCCTCGATGCTGAGCTGTAGTTCCTAAGCAGCTCTACCTCATTAAGTATCTGCACCCTCAAACATCTGACACCCCACTCGAAAATGCGAGGCTTCCCATGCAAGTGACATCACTCACCATCAAGCCGGTTTTTTTGGTTCCAACAACACAGCTTCCCTTAATGTCAGTTCCGCCTCAGCTTGACTCGATTACGTACGAAGCCTTTTGGGCAAGTTGTCAGTGTTTTTTAGCCACACATCTCCATCTCAAGGTGTTGACGCTGGATTTCTCGCAAACCCACTTCATCGACAGCTGCGGTATCGGTACACTGCGCCAGGTCGTCCGTGCCGCTCACGCTAACAATCTGAAAGTTGTGGCTTGGAGCGTAACACCTCGCATTACTCAAATCCTAAAAACTACAGGACTCGACGGCCCGATCTCGATTGACGATCGCACCCGTGCCTTGACGAACCCCGAAAGCTATCCCAGCATTAGCGAATCCACGCAACTACTGCACCCCTCGGTACGCTCGCTCTCCAAGCGAGGGCTCGATATTCTCGGGGCATTGGTCGGATTGCTCATCACAACCCTACTGTTCTTGCCAATCGCGATCGCAATTCAGCTCGATAACCCTGGCCCCGTCTTATTCAGTCAGATGCGACGAGGATTGCATGGTCGTCCCATTCGAATTTGGAAGTTTCGGTCGATGGTGACAGATGCTGAAGTCCGCAAGTGCGAAATTGTGAATCAAATTGAAGGGGCTTTCTTTAAAAACGATCGCGACCCTCGCATTACTCGCGTCGGTCACTTTTTGCGACGCACTAGCCTGGATGAACTGCCACAGTTTTGGTGTGTTCTTACAGGCTCTATGAGCCTAATCGGCACGCGGCCTCCCACCGAAGATGAAGTAACACAATATGCAATCTCCGACTGGCAGCGCCTCAACGTTAAGCCCGGATTAGCAGGAGAATGGCAGGTTAGCGGTCGCTCCAGCATCAAAACCTTTCGCGAAGTTGTTGCTCTCGATCTCGCATACCAGAGCAAATGGAGCCTTGCTTACGACCTCAAATTAATCGTTAAAACCATTGCAATTATCTTCAGTCGTCGCAGTGGAGCTTGCTAACTACAGCCGCTGCAACGAAGCGGACTCTCGACCGCCCCTTTCACGACTTACTCACATGCTCCTTCGAACCACTGCGATCGCTCTCGTCACTTTTGCCGCATTCAAGCTTTGTATCCTCGCACGTTCAAGTTTGGTGAAACCTGTCGAATTTGCAACCACCCACGATATCGGAGCAATCTCCAACTCAATCGAGACCTCCCAAAATTCCAGTCGAGTCAAAAGGGCATCTTCTGTAACCACCTCCCCAGCAACGACGAGAGCTGGCGTTGCCCCCATACGCCTGATGGTAACGCAGCCTGCCACTGTACGATACGAAACTGCTGACCGACCGCGATCTGTCATATTCGGTTCGTCATCATCTGTCCGCATGTGGACGCCAGCAGATGTTAATTAAACCAACTTAATAGGCTGATAGTGGTGCTCATTCGCGCGATAAGGGCAGTCGTCCCAGCCGATTTAGCAGGCGAGCAATAAGTTCGGGGCCGACGACCGGCTTATTCACGTAGTCATCAGCTCCTGCCGCAAAGACCCGCTGAATCGTTTGCGTATCTCTCAGCGCTGTCAGAATGAGGATGGGGATGTTCCAGTAGCGCTCGTCACAGCGGATCGCTTGGCAAAGTTCGATACCGCTCATGGCTGGCATTTCTATGTCGAGCAATATAGCGTTAGGTTGAATGCGTTCTAAATAGTGCCAAGCTTGGGTGGCGTCGCTCAGAGTGGTGAGATCGAAGCCCCATGGCTGTAGGATCGTTCGCACGGTTTCAAGGAACTCAGGATCATCATCTACCGCTAAGATCTGAGACTCGCCCGAGCCGTGCTGTCGATACAGTCGCCAAGCTGCATCCAATACGTGGTCGCTTTCCGTGGTCGCTGCCAGTACGCATTTCACACCCAATCGCGCCAAGGTAACGCGATCTCTCAACGAATCTTCAGGGACAATCGTCAAGGTCGGCAAATCGACGACTGCATCGGCCAATTGTCCTAACAGCTCGAATGTTGTAGCTGCAGATTGGGCGGCGATTGCTAATACGTCAGGCGACCAGAGTTTGAGCTGCATCGTGGCACTGGTGGCATCGCCCACGTGGATGCAGCGGATATTACGACGGCCAGTCTGTTGCACCAGCGGCGCAATATTAATGCTACTGCCGACAATCAGTAAATCTAGAGTGGATTCTGATGGCTGTGGCTCTGTCTCCGTGCTGTGGGAAGAAGTAATATCGGAGATGTTTGTCAAGACAGCTGAATCTGCGGTACCAGCGAGGTCTTGCCGCAAGTCGGTCAGCGAACTGACTAAGTGAACGACAGAGGGACGATCTCGCTTGAGTTGAGCTTCAATCTGTCGGGCAAACGCCGTCCCGCGATCGAAGCCGATGGTTCCTAGCAGACCGGCTAGCTGATGTGCGAGTTTACGGGCCTCTTGCATCAAGGATGCATCATCGGTGCCAGCATTAAGAGCTTGTACTGCGCGTTCGATCGTATCAATTCGTTGGAACAGCTTAGATTTCATCGTCGGGGTGACGGTGAAAGCGTCTCCAGAACTAGCTGGTTCAGACGCTGGCGAGGTTGAGTCTGTGACCGTGACATCCGAATCTGACATTAAATGTTCTATGTCAGGGTTGAGACGATAACCTAGACCATAAATTGACTCAATCAGTTTGGCAGGTGCGCCTACGCTTTTGAGACGTTGTCGCAAACCTTTGATGTGGGCTTTAATCGTGCTCTCATAGGGTGCATCGTCAAAATTCCACAAGTGGTTCAAAATGGCGTCACGACTGAACACGCGCTTCGGGCTGCGCATAAACATTTCCAGTAACGAATATTCTTTCGGGCGCAGCGGTGCGAGGCGATCCTGAAAAAAGGCTTCGCACGTACTAGGATTGAGCCGCAGCGGTCCCCAACTCAGAATGGGTGTTGATGTGCTACTACCTCGACGTAATAGTGCTCGCAAGCGGGCAGACAGCTCTTTCAAACTGCATGGTTTAGTCACGTAGTCATCAGCACCAGCGTCTAAGCCGATAATTTTGTCAGTTTCGCTATCGCGCCCTGTCACCAGCAGAATCGGAACGTGACTCCCAGCGGCGCGCATCTTTTTGCAGAGTTCAATCCCGTTAAGCATTGGCAAATTAACATCGACGATCATGGCGTCTGGTGGTGCGGCTTCCGCAAAATCTAAGCCCAACTGACCGTCTGTGGCGACTTCAACTGCATAATTCTGTTGTTTCAGACTTGCCGTTACGATCTCAGCTAACTGTTCGTCGTCTTCAACCAAAAGAATTTTCATGGAATTTTGCCTCGTCTGTATTCGGAGAGAACTATTCGACCTGCGATCTCACGTTGCGAGTCTACGTTTTCTGACTTATGTATTCTGCCCATCGCATAAGGGTTAACCCTACAAACTACAGTCGTATGTTTCAGGAAATTGGTCGGCTCCTTCTTAACAATGGGAAAATTAGCTGAGAAACTTACACTGGCTTTCGAGCCTAGCGGTGTGAAATTGATTGCTTATTGCTACCTTCTCTGATGGATGACACTATTACTCCATGCATCTTGGTGGTTGATGATGACGAACTCTTACGTAGTGTCATCATTGATTTACTCGAAATGTCTGGCTATCGCGTTGCAGCAGCGGCAAGTGCCTCAGCTGGGATTGACTTTTGTCGATTGACTCCGCCCAATCTCGTGCTACTGGATGCTTTGATGCCCGATATGGATGGGTTTGAATGCTGTCGCATCCTCAGAACTGAGCCCTCCACGCAAAATATTCCGATTCTGATGATGACGGCTCTCAGTGAGGGAGACACCGCCGAACAAATCATTGCTGCCGGAGCAACTGACTACGTAGTCAAGCCATTCAAACCCCAGCACTTGCTCAGGCTCATTGCGACACTTATTGCCTCCTCGGCGCAAACGCCGTACTGATAATTGAAAGCTGACCTTTATGCCATCTACACGTGTGAAAAGATTTTGCTCGTTATTGCACGTGAAAAAAGTGAAACCAGGGTAAAAGCTATCTTTTGTGGTCAGTTCGAT
>JBCBVC010000226.1:0-4437 GCA_039817845.1 Cyanobacteria bacterium J06642_2 | reverse complement strand
GCGTTTTACCACTGACGATGCCCGGATTAAGCTCAAACGGCTTTATCCATCAATACTCAACTGACAAAACACTAGTGTTCCGCTCGAACCCGATGAAGAACTTGAAGACACAGATCGTTCCTCTCCGCAATTTTCTCAGGCACCATCGCTGGACTCTGGGAGCGATCGCCGCTTTTTGGGGTACTTATTTCGTCGCTCTATTCACTCGTGCTGTTGTGATGAAAACCGACGGACTTTATGCTGGCCACGTCAATATATGGAGTGATTGGTCGCTGCATATCGGGATGGTGTCGATCTTTGCTTATAAAGCACCATCGGACTGGTTTGCCTATCACCCCATTTATGCAGGCGGTCAGTTTACCTACGGATTTCTCACCAATCTGATTTCCGGCTTGCTGGTCAGAGGGGGATTGTCGCTCATCTGGGCCTTAATCTTGCCTTCTTTGGCCTACATTGGACTTTTGCTGCTCGGCTCATATCTATTTTTCGTTCTTGTCTTAAAATCTCGCAAGCAAGCTGTTGCGGCCATTTCCATCTTCTTCTTAAGCGCAGGGCTAGGCGGGATAGGATACATTCGCGACGCCATTGCCCAGCCGACGTTGAGTACGCTTCTCTATCCTGCCTTAGAGTACAGCCGCATGGAACGCTATAGCTGGGGTACGGGCAATGTCATTGTCGGTATGATTCTGCCGCAGCGAGCCTTTCTCCTAGGCATGACGTTGGCACTTTGGGGTCTAGTCGGACTGCTCTTCGTAGTGCAGCGATCGTCAAGCAGAACGGGAACGGCGGGCGATCGCTGGATCTTGGTCGCATCCAGCTGTGCTGTTGGCATTTTGCCTATTACTCACGCTCACAGCTTCATCGTCATGCTGATCCTGTCCGCTGCTGTTGTAGCCGTTAATCTCAAGCGGTGGCGGCTGTTGGCGTTCTATGCAGTTCCTGGCAGTATCCTTGCCATCAGCTTGTACCTCACCTTCATCTGGGGAGGCATCGATAGCGATCGCTTCGCTCGCTGGATGTTTGGCTGGACAGCCGACAATGGTCTGGGGGGGTGGATATTGATGTGGTGGCAGTTGTGGGGCGTAATGTTGCCAACTGCGATCGTCGGCTGGTTTCTCCTCTGGCGTCGACCGTGGCTGGTCAAAGCTCTCTTTCTCGGATTTTTTGCCATCTTCGCACTCGGTAACTCGATCCTGATCCAGCCGATCGCGTGGGACAACAGCAAATTATTCGCGTGGGCCTACTTCGGGTTTGCTGGACTGGCGGCTGTCGCGATCGCTCATTGCTGGCATTATCGAGTGCGTTGGTTGGGGCGCAGTGTCGCTGTTGCGCTAGCTATTGCGCTGACGCTGACTGGCAGCATCGAACTGCTGCGCCTGCAGCGAGTCGATCGCCATCAATACCGCATGACCAGTGCAGATGAAATTCAACTCGGCGAATTGATTCGGCAACGCACCGACCCCTTAGCTGTATTCCTGACTGCCCCTGAGCACAATCACTGGGTGATGATGTGGGGAGCGCGGCCCGTACTTATAGGTTATCCGGCCTGGGTGTTGAACTTCGGTTTTGTGTACCAACAGCGCGAGCGCGACTTGAGTACGATGTACGAGGGTGGAGTTCAAGCGGCACATCTCCTCGAACAGTACGCTGTCAGCTACGTTGCGGTAGGGCCGAGCGAGCGCAACCGTTTTGACATTAACGAAACCTATTTTCAACGCAATTTCCCTATCGTGTTTCAAACCGAACGGCATCAAATTTATGACGTGCGCTCCCTGTGGTGCCCGACTCGGTCAGCCAGCGTATTCACGCAAACTGTCACATGTACACCTCGCTGGCCTGACCCGTCCTAATTCCCGCTAGAGAGATTGGCTATGCTCGACCCAACTCTATGCGATCGCCCCGTGAGCGATTGGATCGAATTAAAACTGTGGCTGCGTCAACTGTTGATGACACCTATTCACACGATCCCGAGCCTCATCCTAGTGGCAGCAGTTCCCTGGCTCGTTCCTCGGATAACGCTGCAGTGGAGAAGGCTGTTGGGCGTACTCGCTGCGTTCCCGCTCATTCTCTATATCTTCCTCCCTTTGCCTGCCCCACTCTATGCGGCCGAAGCTGGGTTAACCGCATTACTCCCCGCAGATACGGGAGAATCAGTAGATGCCATTGTTGTCCTAGGGCGCGGCCCTCTTTTTCGATATTCGCGCACAGTCTTAGCTCGCAAGCTATGGAACGATGGCCGCGCGCCGCGCATCTTTGCCAGCGGTCGGGGCGACGCACGCATCATCATGCGACGCCTAACTCGGCGCGGAATTCCGGATGCCGCCTTGGCCGGGGAAGCATGTTCGCAAACCACGGAAGAAAATGCTCGCTTCACTGCTGCTTTGCTGCAACCGGAGGGCGTGAAGTCAATTTTGCTCGTCACTGACGGCCCGCACATGTTGCGATCTCTGCTCACCTTTCGGAGTTTGGGCTTTCATACCATTCCCCATCTCAGTCCGATTCCAGAAAGAGCACCTCGTCGCGAAGCACTGATGGTCGTGCAGGAATATCTCGGACTAGTCGTTTATGCCGTCAAAGGGCGTTACTGGCCTCGTCGCGCGCCTGAATTGGATAACGCGATCGGCGCAGTTCCGCCGCTGCTTGCTCGACAATCAAGGAGTACTCTCGCAGGGAGCTAAAATCTAAAGAACGCAGCTTCGGCAGGCGGGAATACGTGGGAGTGAGCCCCAGCTATGGATGCCTCCTTTAGTATCACTGCTCTGATGGTCGTGACTTTGGTAGCGGGCATCAGCGCGCAGGTGCTAGCTAACTTTACTAACGTACCGAGCATTGTATTTTTGCTGGGATTTGGCGCGTTACTCGGCCAGGACGGCCTCGGCATCATCCGCCCGCAGCTACTCGGGATCGGGCTGGAAGTGATCGTCTCGCTCTCTGTTGCACTCATTTTGTTTGAAGGCGGCCTCAATCTCAAACTGGCTGACCTCAGCCGCGTCTCCAAAAGTCTGCGGAATCTAGTGACCGTGGGGGCAACCGTAACTTTAACGGGAGGTGCCGTTGCCGCCCACTACCTGAGCGAGTTTCCTTGGCCAATCGCGTTCGTGTACGCTGCCTTGGTCGTCGTTACCGGACCGACGGTGGTCAATCCGATTTTGCAGCGCATCAGGGTAGGGGAATCCGTCAGTACGTTGCTAGAGGGTGAAGGGGTTTTGATCGACCCGATTGGTGCCATCTTGGCTGTGGCCGTGTTGAACGTCGTGCTGGCTGGAGCACCCGATACACCCGAACTAGCCTTGGCGGCGGGTCAATTATTAGCCACGCTAGCTCTGGGTGCTGTGATTGGGGGAGTGGGCGGCGGCGCGATCGGTTTGCTGTTGCGGCGCTATCGTAAATTTTTTGGTGAAGAGCTAACCAACTGCGTCGTGTTGGCAGCGGCATTGGGACTGTACGCTTTATCACAAAGTATATTGTCAGAGTCTGGCCTGATGGCAGCGGTGACGGCCGGACTCGTGGTGCGTCAAACGGCGGAAATTAAAGAGCGACAAGTGCGGCGGTTTCAAGGGCAGTTAGTCACATTGGCTATTTCGGTCCTCTTCGTTTTGCTGACGGCCAACCTATCGCTAGGCTCTATTCGGTTGTTAGGATGGGGCGCTGCTGCCACTGTGGCGGTGCTCATGATGGTCGTACGTCCCCTAAGTGTCTGGCTGTGCACCCTCAGAAGCAATTTTTCCTGGCGTGAAAAGCTCTTTGTCTCATGGTTGGCCCCGCGCGGCATTGTTGCTGCCTCGGTGTCCTCACTTTTCGCATTAGTGTTGGCTGAGCACAACATCACCGGGGGTGAAGCAGTCAAGGCACTGGTATTTCTGACTATTGCCATTACTGTCGTCATTCAAGGGTTGTCGGCTGGGACAGTGGCCAAATTGTTGGGGCTTGAAGGAGGGGGAGCGATTGCGATTGTCAGCGATCGCGAATTGGGCTTTCAACTAGCCGGCTTGCTATGCGAACTCAAACAACCCGTGTCGTTGATTGTCCACCCGTCTACATCGGGTTCCCAATCGAACTTGCCAATCTTGATAACAGAAGAGTGTCACGCGATCGCGGGGAGCGCCTTAGACGAATCCGTATTGACGCGCGCGCGCATCGACCGGGCCGAGCGGTTGCTGGTGTTAACCCTCAATGCCGACCTCAACTGTGCCATTGCTGAATTTATTCTCACTACGTTCAAACCGCCCCAGGTCATGACGGCTCTGCTCCCCGATACACTTTCATCAGATCGGATCCAGGTTTTGCCCTGGGATACAAGCAAACTGGAAGATTGGGAACGCTACATTCAGTCCGAATCCACTCGCATAGCCGCCCTTCACTTGCCGCAGCTCAGTACGAATTCCCCCCCCGCTTACGCGACGTATCTCGACTTAGACGCATCTGCAACATTGCGGC
>JBCBVC010000225.1:0-4438 GCA_039817845.1 Cyanobacteria bacterium J06642_2 | reverse complement strand
AATTCTATAGATAGATTTGCTTTGAGTTAACCTCACTTCCAGACATGGAGAGGACGATATGAGATGAACGAAATGCGTCGATGGGTAATCGCGGGTTTGAGCGCATTACTATCGCTTGGTGTTGCATCTTGCGCGGCTGTTGACGGGCCTGATACTCAGGTAGTAGCGACTGAGATGATTGCGGCCCAGGTAAGTTCGCTGCCGGATTCAGTTCGCTTTGGGGTATTGGCCATCGACAGTGCTGTATCCGTGAATGAGCGCTATAGTCCGTTACTGAGCTATTTGTCCGAGTCTGTTGGCAAGCGTTTCGAGTTGATCGTGCTGTCTCAAGAAAGTCAGTTCCACCAAGTGGCAGCTGGTGAGTTGGACTTTACAAGCAACAATCCGCTAGCCGCAGTACAGCTGCAGCGACTTTACGATACGGACTTTTTAGTGACGCACGAGCGTCAAAATGTCGGGACAGAGTTTAGCGGGCTCATCGTCACCTCGGCAGAGAGCAATATCGATTCCATCGGTAACCTTAAAAACAAGAGTGCGGCTTGTGTTGCGTTTCAGACAGCTGCCGCTGGCTGCACGTTTCAGATCTATCATTTGCTCCAGAATGGTTTCGATCCCTTTACTGACTTCAGTAGCTTTGTCGAGAATCGCTCGCAAGACAATATCGTCCTGGCTGTTTTGAATGGTTCAATCGATGTCGGATTTATTCGCACAGGTCAACTCGAAAAGATGGAGCAAAAAGGACTGATTGCAAGTGTGGATGAACTCAGAATTATCGATCGCGCCCAAGATGATTTCTTTTTCCCTCACACGACTGCGCTGTATCCTGAGTGGCCAGTAGCTGCTTTGCCAAACACTGATTCACAGTTAGTCGAGCAAGTGCGCGAAGCGCTCCTCACGATGCCAGAAGATCATCCCGCACTTAGTTCGCTAAAAACGACGGGGTTCGTTCCTGCAGTCGATTACGGCAATATCGAAGACCTGATCGAAGCTCTGAAGCTCCGCAGTTGGGACGCTCGATAAATTCTTTTGTCTGTCAGTTTTTGTCTCGTCCCACTATGCCATCACTTAGACGTAGATTCACCCGCTTTAAATCCAGCTTGGCCGCCAAGTACCTCATTGTAATCAGTACTTTTCTGGTGACGACACAGGTTGCAGTTGGTGTATTTCAGGTAGGCCGAAACTACTCGCGGCAAATCGAAGCTCTGCGCGATCGCGCTGAAACCCAAGCTCAATTCTTGAGCGACGTCACGCCGGAAGCAATCTACAACCTAGATTTCCTTTATCTGGAAACTTTGATGCAGCAGACCAGCAAAGAACGGGATTTAGTCTACAGCATCATCGTGAATACTGAGGGCGACAACCTCACTCGCTATTTAAATCGCAGCGATCGCACTATCTCCAAGCTACTCGAAAATAATCCCGAAGTGAATGACCCAATTGAAATTGTCGACCTACTCGATCGCGCCTACGGGCTCCAGCGCATCACTATTGAGGTTAAATCTCTCGAGCAGCCATTAGGTGAGGTGTGGCTGGGGTACACGCAGGAGAATGTGCGTTCGGAGGCTATTGCTGCTGCCACCATGACGGTTGCTGCGATCGCTCTGGGCACATTGGCTTTGGCAGGATTGACGATTGCATTATTCAATCGTTGGGTGAGCAAACCGCTCAAACACATTGCCGACGCGTCAGAATCCTTAGCTGAAGGCAGTATGGCGCGATGTGCGTACGATATGTCGAAGGATGAGATTGGCCAGTTGAGCCGGGCATTTAATTTGATGGCCGATCGCTTGCAAACCACGCTGACTGGCTTGGCTGAAGCTAGGGACCGAGCCTTGGCTTCGAACCGGGCCAAAAGTGAATTCCTGGCCAACATGAGTCACGAATTACGCACGCCCTTGAATGCCATCTTGGGCTTCAGCCAAATCATGGCACGCGACACCACTCTCAATGAAACTCATCAATCGACAATTGCCACCATTAACCGCAGTGGCGAGCATTTGCTCTCCCTGATCAACGACGTGTTGGAGATGGCCAAGATCGAATCGGGTCGGATGTTCACCACCACTTCCAAGTTCGAATTAATCCCTTATCTTGAAGCGATCGTTGAAATGATCGACGTGCGGGCAAAGTCGAAAGGGTTGCACTTAACGGCGGACTATCTATCAGTACGACCGAGGTTTGTTGAAGCTGACGAGAATAAGCTGCGTCAAGTTTTGATCAATCTTCTCGGAAACGCTGTCAAATTTACCGAGAAAGGTAGCGTCACCCTCTATGTTGAAGCTAAAGAACTCAACATCAATGCCAATCACGCATTCCCCACTGAAAATACTCTAATTAGCTCCGGACGCCGTTTTGCACTTTCATTTATGGTGGAAGATACCGGACCAGGTATTGCCTCTGAAGACATGATGACGATTTTCGAGGCATTCATCCAAACTGATGTCGGTCGCAGTTCGACGAATGGAACGGGATTAGGTTTACCGATCAGCCGCAAATACGTGCAGCTTATGGGGGGTGACTTGACGGTGAAAAGCGAGGTCGATCGTGGCACTACATTCTCCTTCACGATTCCCTTTGTTGAGGCTGAAGCCGCCGATCGGCGTAACGAGATCGAGCGTCGCGTGATCGGTCTTGCTCCAGGTCAGCCGCAATATCGCATTTTGGTCGTTGATGATAACGCCGAAAATCGCAATCTCCTTTCAAAGCTTCTGGAAATGGTGGGCTTTGAAGTTCGCGTGGGAGAAACTGGTATGGATGCCGTGGAACACTGGAAAGCTTGGGATCCGCACCTTATTTGGATGGACATGCGTATGCCGGTGATGGATGGCTACGAAGCCACTAGCTACATCCGCGAATTAGAAGAAGATGCAGGGGCTGTCGATACGAGTTCGCAAGTTACTGTAATTTTGGCGCTGACTGCTTTCGCTTTTGAAGAGCAGCGCACTAAAGCACTCAATGCGGGCTGCAACGACTATGTCAGGAAACCATTCCGCGAAAACGAAGTTTTCGAGAAACTGGCAGAGTATCTCAACATTCAATACCTTTACGAAGGCGACGAAGGCGAGGCGACTGGAATTGATAGCCCAAACTCATTCCGAGACGGAGATGTCAAGGGCCTTTTGCAAGAGCTTCCCGAAGCCTGGCGTACCGAACTCTTTGATGCAGCCGAACTGCTCGATTCTGAATTGGCTAGCGAAGTCGTTACCCGCATTAAAGCCGAGCACTCAGCGCTTGCCCGCACGTTGCAGCAGTGGATCGACGAGTTCCGCTTCGATTTGATTACTGAGGCACTTGAAGGCGTTGCCACAAGTACTGCACCTGTTGAGTAAGCCAACGAATGCTCCTCGCGATCGCCTGCTGACATAGCCATAGGAAGGATTGCCTCGTGTCAGAAGAAAATATTTTAGTCGTCGATGACAAACCCGAAAATCTCAGTCTCTTGTTAGAAGTATTAAAGCGCGAGAGCTATAAAGTGCGCTGTGCTTTGAAGCCACCTATGGCATTAAAAGCGATTCAAGCTCTCAAGCCCGATCTGATTTTGCTAGATGTTTCTATGCCGGAAATGACTGGCTATGAACTGTGCAAAGTAATCAAACAGAACCCCAATCATGCAGACATTCCGATTGTCTTTGTTAGCGCCTATAATGAGTCGGTCGATCGGGCCAAAGCTTTTGCTATTGGAGGTGTAGACTACATTACTAAACCTATTGAAGTAGTTGAAGTTCTAGCTCGTATTCGCAATCATTTAACTCTTCAAGCTTTAAAGCGAGAAAATTGCGCTCTACGTGCTGCAATTGACCAGCTTCAATCAGCTAGATGATGAAATCCGATCGTGATTTTATTCCTAGGGAAAGCACTATTGCATAGAAGAGTGATTGTCGGCGAGGGTAAAGCAAAATGTCGATCCCATGCCTAACTCTGATTCCACCCAAATCCTGCCGCCATGATGCTCGACTATTTTGCGGCAGATCGCTAATCCCAAACCTAGACCGCTGTAGTGTTTTTTGGTATGAATTCGCTGGAATAGCTCGAAAATTGATTGGCGTTGCTGAGGCTCCATGCCGATGCCATTGTCAATGACCCGAAACAGCCAGATGGGATCGGCCCACTTTTCGGATTGAGAGGTAGGAGAAAGCGAGCTATCATTTGGTCCCAGCTCGGGCAGCTCGTCTGCAATTATCTGGGATGCTTGAATGGAGATGCAAGGATTCAAATTGTCTTGCTTATACTTGATTGCATTCGCAATTAGATTTTGAAATAGTTGTGTGAGTAATGCCTTGTCTCCATTTAGCGTGGGCAAGTTTTTCCATAGAATATTGACGTTACTTGATGTAATTTCAGCGCTTAAATTATTACAAACACTCTCTAGAATGAGATCGAAGTTAGTCTTGGAGAAGCTCTTTGATTTTTCATTGATTGATGAAAAGTTGTATAGGCC
>JBCBVC010000224.1:0-4440 GCA_039817845.1 Cyanobacteria bacterium J06642_2 | reverse complement strand
CCTCAAAGCCTATAACCAGGAGGGGCCAGATGCACTCCACAGCCCACCATCGGCCGGTGGGCTCTCCAACACCTGGCGTAACGACTCCATCTGCTCACAGTTCAGTAACGGTGGGCGTCCCCGCCGACAGGGGTCGCGACGGCGGTTGCGTAGTGCATCTGGCCCCTCCTGGTTATAGGCTTTGAGGATATCTTTGCCGTAGTCATAGTTGAGACCCACCCCACTCGCGGCTTGTTTGAGTGAATACTTGTGCTGTTTGACTAGCCAGAGCAGATGGTAGCGACGACTTTCTACCGGGTCTTTGGCGTGCTGATAGCGTCGCTTTAATTCTTCGGCTTCTAGGTGGTCGGCCACGGTCGCATATTTGGGCACGAGTTCTCTGAGCTCAACGTCTTCTCACTCAGATTAAACTCCTTTCCCCGGTTGAGGGGCGCATGTAAACGGATTTCGTATCAGCAGTCGCCGCGCTCGTTGTCGGTCAGGTTGCTTCACGCGATCGCCTCGAAACTTTACGGTCCCAAGCTCGTATGAGACCGATTAACGATGCTTGGTAGCGAGCAAGCAACGCCATTAATCTATCTAAATACCCGAACCTACATAGCGTCGATCGACCTAAAAGCGATTGGCACAGAACGAATCAAAGTCATCTTTTATGCTCAGGACTATTAAAGTCAGCACTGCAACCCGCATCCCAAATATCTGGTTGATTTCCATGGGCAGGAATGCCGCTGCTATCTTTTAACATTCTGGCTAGATGCATACAATTCCAAGCTAAAAAAGTTGTATTTCGATTTGTGAAATCATTTTCTGGGCCGCCCGAACCCGAATCTAAATAAGAAGGACCGGGACCGACTTCTCCTAGCCATCCAGCATCTGCCTGAGGTGGAATAGTGTAGCCGATGTGAGAAAGGGAAAATAAAATATTCATCGCGCAATGTTTGATGCCATCTTCATTGCCCGTAATTAATGTAGCTCCTACTTTGCCGTAATCGCGATATTGGCCTTTAGCGTTGAGGAGATGGGTGTAACCATACATGCGCTCTAAGACTCGGTTGCAGACCGAACTTTTCTCGCCGAGCCAAACTGACGTACACAAGACTAAAATATCGGTTTCATCAATCTCTTTTTGAATTTGAGGCCAGTCATCTTTATCCCATTCGTCAGTTTCCGACATGTCGAGACCCAGACCGGCAGGAATTTCGTAATCTACTGGACGAATGACTTTAGTTTGCACCCCATTCGCTTCAAAAATAGCTTTTGCGATGTCGATTACGCCTCGAGTATGAGATAAAACTGGCGTGCGATTGAGCGTGCAGTTCAGAAAGAGTGCCTTGAGGTCGTTATATTTCTGTGGAGCATTCTGACACTGCCGTTCCGTAATCTGAGTCAGTTGCTCGGATATGGGTGCGGAATTCTGACCGGACGACATGCTTTTTCTCCCAGAATTGATAAGGCTCGCTTTTTAACAAAGGTGCGCTGGTGATTCACGATCTCACTATGGAACCCTTCAGTTTCCACTCAACTGAAATCTACGCCAATCTTTACCATTCGCGTCAGACTCCATCCCCCTGTGCTCGGGGATATCACCATATGTGCTGCCCTGATTGAGACGCGATCGGCACACTCGAACAGCAAGCCCATCCATAGAGAATGGCGAGAAGTCAGTCAAAAGAGTACCCGGCGAAGAAAATTTCTGAGGGTTGGCCGTCTTCGTAAACGATGATGTGTCGGCCCGAGCCGCGATCGATACTGTCCCAAAAGATGTCCGCCATGCCTTCTCGCATTTCTTCCCAAATCAATACCGATTCCACATCTGCCCGCATCGGTCGATCCGTTCCAAACAGTTCGTTCAGAGTTTGGGTTGATAGTGGAAACGAGGCTCCCAGGGCAAAGGCAATCCAGGCTTCAAAATCTTCTGGCACCTCGTCTTCTGCGAATGGATCGGACGCGAGTCGCTCGATATCCAAAATGGAGCGCGTGCCATCAGCATCAGCGGCTCGAATGGCTTCGGCAATGGAGGCGTGTTGCGGGCCTGGGGCTGGGTCGTCGGCAGTCACGAGCGTATTTTCAGCCGGAAAGGGCACCACCGGGTTGTATCGTCCGGCAGCAAATTCTCGCTGTCGCAGAGCAGTTAACGCTGTCTCGAGATCCGGTTGATATGCGATGAAGTAGCAATAAGGTTCAGCACCCATTGAGATCGTCCTTTCCAAAATGCTCAGGCATCAAAGCCCATGAGTTTGGCCACAGCACCAATATCTGCCGATATGCCTGTTTGCATGTCGGTTTGGCAGTGTTTGACAGCAGTTTCGGGATCTTTGAGACCGTTGCCGGTCAGCACGCAGACAATCGTGGCGCAAGCGGGAACGCGATCGCGATATTTCAGCAGTCCCGCCACTGATGCGGCGCTAGCAGGCTCGCAGAAGATCCCCTCGCGCCGCGCCAGCAGGCGATAGGCATCTAAAATTTCGTCATCGCTGACGCAATCAATCGCGCCGCCGCTGAGCTGGCTGGCCGCCGTTGCCTTGTTCCAACTGGCTGGATTGCCAATGCGGATGGCAGTTGCGATCGTTTCGGGATTGGCAAAAACGCGGTTGAAAACGATAGGAGCTGATCCTTCGGCCTCAAAACCGTACATTTGGGGCCTGCGGTCAATTTTGCCGACGTTGGCGTAGTGGGAGAATCCCATCCAATAGGCGCTGATGTTGCCAGCGTTGCCGACGGGAATGCAGAGCCAGTCAGGAGCTTCGCCCAAAGCATCGACAATTTCAAACGCTGCCGTTTTTTGGCCGCAGAGACGATATGGATTGAGAGAATTGACGAGGGCAACTGGATAACGAGCAGACATTTGTTTGACGATATCGAGGGCGTTGTCGAAATTGCCCTGAATGGCGATCGCTTCGGCACCATACATGAGTGCCTGGGCGAGCTTGCCCTTGGCAACATAACCGTCCGGCACGATGACATAGGCACGCATCCCAGCTTTAGCGGCAAAGGCAGCCGCCGAGGCAGACGTGTTGCCCGTACTAGCACAAATTACGGCTTCTGCACCGTCTTCTTTGGCCTTCGAGATGGCCATCGTCATGCCCCGATCTTTAAAACTACCTGTAGGATTGAGGCCGTCGAATTTGATATACACCGTGCAGGGTTTGCCAATGGCTTCGGCGATGGCAGGGGCCGGAACCAAAGGTGTATTTCCTTCTCCGAGGGTGACAACGGGCGTGGCCTCAGAAACGGGCAGAAAATCTTGGTAATGGCGAATGAGGCCCGGCCAAAGGCGCGTCTCGGTGCGAGGCAAACTCAAAGTCACGATACAACTCGGGCGAAGTGAACAGTTGGCAAACCCTTAAATTATCAGAGGAAGACCTCAGTTCCGTCTAGAAAATTGAGATTGAACTCGAGATATAGCAGCCGTCAAGCTGCTGAGGACATTGTGCTATCTAGACTCCAATCGCAGTTAGTGTTTCCATGTCCTAACTAAAACGTCAAGAGCTGTGGAGAGCTAGAAACCGATTGCACTTCTATCCTACGTTGAGGTTTGTCTGCCCCGGCGAAGCTAGCGTTCTGCAGCATCCTCTGGTATCACCAATTGAAGGCGGGCGATCGCGCGAAGCAATGGAGTGCAGCAGCAGTGATGTGTGGAGTGCGGGCGATGAGTTGGGCAGGAGCGCTCGCGCTGGTGGGATATGGCAGCGCTCTGGCTGCGCCAAGGTCTAATGTTGCCCGTCATGCAGCAGCGCTTCTGTCCGAGCCAACGGCTCCTGTTCTTGTGGCAGACTCGCACGAGCTGGATGCGGCTGAGATGGACATCGATCCAGAGGCGATTGAAAACAGTCCGACCTTGCGGCGCTGGCTTCAGTCTCCGCCTAACGTGCTCGATACGATCCGCAACACGCCTACCGTGCCGACACGAGTGCAACTTGGCTTGGTTGACGATCGCGCCTGGACGGTAGGCATTGAGGATATTAACCTGGGCGATCACGTCACGCTCAGCGGTACCTATCGGCGGGCTTGGGATGGCTCGGATGCCGTGGAATATGGAGCGGCGTTGCGGTACTACGTGGCTGCTCGCGGTGCTTACGTAAATTTCGGACCGCAGCTCGGCTATCGTTATCTCGATCGCGGCCGTAGGAGTTTTGACGGCGTTACTTACGGTCTGTTCGGTACAGTTTCCTTAGCCCCCGGTGCTGCCGACCTCACCTGGAGCTATCGCCTACTGGAACCGCAATCTGCTTCGGAGACAACGTTGGTTACAGTGACGACGGCTTATGCTCTCAGTCGCTCGCTGCGGATTGCTGCTCAGTACAACTGGTGGAAATCGCCCGCTGAAAAGGAATCGAGTTTGGGCGTGCTGTTGGAGTGGGTGCCTTAGTCCCACTCTTCTACATCGAGCCCGAATCGCCCAGCTATACTTACTATCAAGACGTACCCGATTACGTCGAT
>JBCBVC010000223.1:0-4504 GCA_039817845.1 Cyanobacteria bacterium J06642_2 | reverse complement strand
TCGACTCTTCCGTCCGCGATTTGTAAACTAGCGCCGTAGAACGCACTACCGTTTCAGCTTGGCGAACTTCGTCAAAGCCAGAGCTATCTTCAGAGCTACCGGAAGCAGCTTGGTTGTAGACGACATTGCCTTCGAATAAGAAAATCTTGTCGCGATGATTGCCCGTCATCCGATCGGACTGAAGCCAGCGTTCCGGCTCGCGCAACTGCACTGTATCCACCAGCAAGCTTTGGGATTCGCGACGCTTGTACGTGCCGCGAGGCGAAGTGATCACGGTTTTGCCTTGTCGAATCACCAAGTCACCTTCGCCTGCCGCGATTTCGCGATCGCGATCGTAATCCAGGCGATCGGCTTCAATCGTGACCTGCTCCTGGACGGGCGCGAGATTATCAGCTCCTGCCTGAGCCACAATTGCCGGAGCCGTCTGCTGCACAAATCTAGCTCCACCCTCAAACACCGCTCGACCCTGCTTGGTGTCGTAGGTGAGGCTGCTAGCACTCAAGCGCGTATCGCCCTCAGCTCCGAAATCGGCCCCAAGGTCGTCTCGACCCGATTTCGCTTTTTGATCGAAGATAACGTTGCCATCGAAGCGGAAGACGCGATCGCGATGGTTGCCAATCATGCGGTTAGCAGTCAGGATGCGCCCTGGTTCTTTCAGTTGAACGGGTCCCTCCAACTGGCTTGCCGCAGCTTTGCGATCGAACCGTCCCTGGGGCGCAACGATGACAATATCGCTTTGTTTAATAGAGAGATTTCCCTTGCCTTCCGCAGTTGCAGCCGCACGGTCGTAGTCTAGGCGATCGGCCGCGATGGTCACTTTGTCTTCCAAACGCTCGGCCGTATCTCCCTCTGCCGAAGGCGGTACCGCGCTGACAATCAACTCACCGCGTTCGGCGCTCATGGCAGAGAACTCAAAGTTAAACGAGCCCGACGCTCCCTTCAGCTCCATTTCTGGCCCGATCAACGCGAATGTGCCCGGTACGTCGATAACTTCGGCTGGCGTAACCAACAATGACGGCGTCTCCAGTCGAGTACCGTCGGGACTGTGCACGCTGACGTCGCGCTCCAGCGTGAGGCTATTGCTATCGGCATCGAACTGAGCCCGATCGGCTTGCCATTGAATTTGGTCGTTTTGAGCAAAAAAGACTGGATTCTGAGATGCCTGCGAGCCGTCACCATAGAACCAGCCCCGAGCGCCCTGCTCGAAAACTTGTTGAGAACCTTTCAGCTCGACCGTATCTGACTGCAACCGCCAGCGATCTCGCCCCTTTTGGCGGCCCACCAAATTCACGGTGCGACTGACAACTGGCGGCTCCTCCGTTGCGGGTGGCTCGATTTCAATTTCGTGCACTTCCCACATCATCCCCCAAGCCACTAACCCCACGAGTGAGGCGGTACCGAGAAGAGCAATAACAACGTTCGATTTCAGTCGGTGCATGGCCGCTCCGCGTTCTTATCCCCAATTATGACTGTAGGCGGGCGCTGACGGCAGGGGGCTTGGAGCCGCATCCCTTACCATGGCACACTACTCGGGAATACAACCTATTGCAGCTGCGTGCCGTTCTGGATGACCCTCGACCCAACAGACGTACCGAGCAACCGTCACGCTCTAGAGCGTCATCACCGCGTGCGAGGCGTTGTCTCCGAATCGCTATCGCACAGCTGAGGAAAGTCAACCCTTGAGCGCAAAAGACTTAATCAATTGGGTGCAACTTCAGCACCAACTGCAAGGAGTCAATCTCTATTTGATTGGCATGATGGGGGCTGGCAAGTCCACGCTCGGCGGCCTTCTCGCTCAACACCTCAACTATCAGTTTTTTGATACGGATACCCTAGTCGAAACGGCTTCTGGCCAAACTATTTCCGACCTTTTTGCCTGTGAGGGTGAAGCTACGTTTCGCGACTGGGAAACTCAAGTCTTGACTCAACTGTCTGCTTACACCCGTCTGGCGATCGCCACGGGCGGTGGCATCGTGGAACGTAGGCAAAATTGGAGCTACTTGCGGGACGGACTGACCTTGTGGCTAGACGTGCCTGCGTCCGAACTGTATCGTCGCCTAGAAGCCGACCCCACGCCGCGCCCACTTTTGCAGACTCCCCAACCGCTACAAACGTTGACCCACTTACTCGAACGACGTCAGCCGCTCTACGCGCAAGCCGACGTCCGCATTCCTGTCACCACGCAGTCTCTCGACGCCACTCTCTTCAGACTTGTGGATTGCGTACGAGCGTCGCTGCGCGACCACGCCCCAGCATCGCGATCGCTGCGCGACACCTGAAGGAATTACTGCCGCAAATATTTTATGACGAACACTATATAAAACTTATAGACAAGGCCGACCCCTCTTATTTTTTACTTTCACTCTAAAAATCTTACGTAACCCAGCAACTTGAGCACTAGCCTGGGCAAGAGAATATAGCTTTTCCCGTACGTGCATACCGTATTTCTACGAATTGCCAACTTTGAGCAAATTTGTAAAAAATCTAAAAACAGATTTACATTAGTCAAGCTAGTTCGAACAAGTCGTTACGAGCGACGCTCGACTGGGGGTTGGGTAGCAGTAATGCATTAGAGTGCTTGCTGACCCGCCTGAGACGGAGGCCAAGTCCCATTTCTTGGTGTAGTCTTGCAACTGTTAACGGTGAGGAGCTGGGTGTGGGCAACGGCAATTTCAAGTTTGGCGATCGCGACGCAGACAACTCATCACTTCATGATACTGAAGTCAGCAAATTTGCTGAGCGTTTGGCAAAGCCTGGAAGTCGCTTAGCTCCTGAGATTCGAGGCCGTGTCGGTCATGCTGGTCGTGCGCAGTCTCAGCATCGAGAGGAAAGATCAAGTGTACGCAAGCAGGCTGGACGCATAGCGGCTTGGACTAGCGCATTGTTATGCTTTGGTGCTCTACATCCACTCACCTCTGCTACTCCCGACGACACGCTTCAATTTTCTCAGCATCCGATCGAGATTGCTACAGTTCCTCTCGGAGCCTCATTCGAAAGCAATGAAACCGTTCAGGATGTGGTCTCGCACCGCGTTCGGGCTGGCGAAACTCTCTGGCAACTCTCCCGCCATTACGGCGTAGACGTAGACGCGATCGCGTCAGCAAACAACCTTAACCGCAATGTCAAGCTGAAAGCAGGCCAGGTACTTTACATTCTGCGCACGCAGGGCCGCGTTCACGTTGTCAGCAAAGGCGATACCCTCAACAGCATTTCTCGCCGATATGGCATCAGCGTTTCCGACATCTTACGCGCGTCCCCAGATGTCAGCCCTAATAAGATTGAAGTCGGGCAACGCTTGACGGTTCCCAATGTGCGTCCGAGCGCAGCTCCCATTCAAATTGCAGCACGCCCGGCTGCCCCCATCCCGGCTCTGCCCTCCAGGACAACCGTCAGCCGTTCTGCTGCTGCTTCGACTGCTCCTGCACCGATCCAAGGGAATATCAAGACTCCTGCAAGCGTGTCTCCTGAGCTGGCCTCCAAGACCTTGCCCTATCAGGCTAAAGCAGGCGATACACTGGATGGATTAGCTCGCCGGTACGGTATTTCTAAGCAGTCCATTCAACGTGCTAACCCCGGTACTACTCTTAACAGCATTCAGTCCGGCCAGAAGATGCGACTGCCACGGATGCCTGGCGTGCTCATGCACGAAGATTATTCTCCCGGCCAGGAAAATCAGTTAGCTTTGCTGACTCCGCCACCCTCTCTTTCTCGGCCTCAGTACCCCAGCGGTTTCGTACGTCCCGTAACTGGGCCTATCACTTCGGGATACGGCTGGCGCTGGGGTCGCATGCACCACGGCCTTGATTTTGGTGGGCCGGTGGGTTCTCCCATCAGTTCAGTCATGAGCGGCGAGGTCATCTTTGCGGGGTGGGACCGTGGAGGTTATGGCAATCGCGTTGATATCCGTCACCCGAATGGTATGGTGACGCGTTACGCTCACGGTCACAAGATCTACGTCAAGCGCGGCCAGCGGGTTATGCAAGGTGACGTCATCATGACGCGCGGGTCAACTGGCCGCAGCACTGGGCCGCACCTGCATTTCGAAGTTCGTTATAACAATCGTTCGTACAATCCCCTTAAGTTCCTAGCCTAGATCGTCTGTTGCAAATGCCAACATTCTCAGAGTCTTGTCCGTTTTTGACGATCGAGGATTCTCTGGAGAATAGCAGGGGCAATCCTTTACAAGGCTTATCTGTGCGAGCGATGGCAGCTACATCACTGTCGCTCGGTACACCCGACAATTGCGTCGCTCTGTGCCTTCCAGCAAACTCCATCGAGCATCCCTCAATGACTTACCGGGTAGGAGGCTAACGCCATCAGCCGCTACCCCAGTTTCAAAGCCATTGAGTGCTCGGCGTGAGGCTTGGCTGATGTTGACGCGGCCGAAAACCTAAAACCTGAGAGCATTTTCTTGCTGGGTGAGGTATGTCTCGTAGAGTTGAGCGCTTCCAGCCCAGGCTTGAGAGTCAGGACGTACCTCAAAAAAACGGAAAATGCTCTCAAG
>JBCBVC010000222.1:0-4527 GCA_039817845.1 Cyanobacteria bacterium J06642_2 | reverse complement strand
GTCTATTCACGATCTGGGTGAGTGCGTGCGAATGCTCAAGAATCTCGTGGCTGAGATGACTTCAGGGATTTATTTTAGAAAATAAAGAAGTAGAAATGCGTGAATTGAATTTTTTGCATGCGCATTTTGCACGTCATTATTTCCAAAAATTATGAATTGTAGTACCTGATACTAAACTATCCTTGCTGCCGCCATATTGTTCCTGCTTAAAGCCCTCAGTAGTTACTCCGGCGTCTGAGGAAAGCCAAGGTTCGAGCAGTTAAGAGATCGTTTTTGGATTTCTTGCCTTCTTCATGGTCTTTGTCTTCTCCAGCACCCGAGAAGATTGCTGAAGGGAAATAGCTGAGGTGTTGACATCGCTCTGACTGCATATTTGACTGCAGTCAAGAGCATATCTTCATGGGCTTTTCTGGCCCCGTTTGCGTTCGTTACTTTGTTTTTAGCATTGCTGCGATCGCCTGTTTTCATGAGGTTCTGAATAGATATGGCTCTGAATGTCGAACTGCTTGAATCAAGCTTTGAGCAAGTGAAGCCCGTTGGTGCAGAGTTTGCAAATTCGTTTTACGACAATTTGTTTACCGCAGCTCCTGAAGCAAAACCACTATTTGCTAATACCGACCTTGCCGCTCAGCAGAAGAAACTGCTGGCTTCGTTGGTGTTAGTCGTAGAGAACTTGCGCAATGGCGACGTATTGACCTCAACTCTGCGAGGCCTCGGCGCGCGCCACGTGAAGTATGGAGCTTTGCCCGAACACTATCCCATCGTGGGTGGTGCATTACTTGAGACGTTCGAGCAGTACCTTGGTGCCGATTGGACTCCTTCTGTGAAGCAGGCTTGGGTGGATGCCTATGGCGCCATTACTGAGCTGATGTTGGATGGAGCTGACTACTCGGCTCAAGAGGTGGCTTTGCCTGCAGAATCAACGGCTACTGCTGTGGATGATACGGGTAACCGCGGTGAAATGGTGCCGGTAGCCTTTACATTCATAGGCTTACTCGTGCTTGGCATCGTGTTGGCTCTCTAATCGGTCTTGTCACTCCTAAGCGTGATTTTCCGAGAGCATTGATTTCCTACCGTCGTGCGATCTGAGTGGTTTTCCGTTTTTTCTTGTTTGCAGTTGCATGGTCAATCTCAAAACGGTAGTGATTGGTACGGCGATCGCGACGCTGGCCATATTGGCAGTCATTTTGGGGGGAAAACTCGATCGACGAGTGGCCTTTATGCCGGGGATAACCTCGTCAGGTCATCAGTTGTTCGAGACCTCGTGTCAGTCCTGTCATGACGGGTTTAAGCCCGTCACGAATGATAGCTGTAATCGCTGTCATGAAGCAGAGATGGCAGAGGATAAGCACGGCATTCGCAAGTTTCGCGACATGCGCTGGGCTGCATTTCTTGAAGAGGTTGACGTTCTCACCTGCACGACTTGCCATGAAGAGCACATGCCTATGTTCAGCAGGGGGGTCAACATTCCTCCTGATTTGTGCATGGCTTGCCACGATCACACGATCGCTGCAGGCGATCCCGACAGCTTGGCTAGTCACGTTGGGTTTACGCCCGATGGCTGCTGGACGGCGGGATGTCACAACTTTCACGACCATCGTTCGATTTCAACTGGGTTCTTGACGGCCAACTTAGATCAGCCGAATTGGTTGCCCGAGCCAAAGTTGAAGGAGAGAGCGTTCGAGCCGAAGGTAGCCGTGGCTCCTGCTCCCGATCTCAACCGCGTGTTGTGGGAGGAGTGAGCGAGATGGGAGAAAGTCAATCCGTCTTTTGCATTTGGAAGCGAGCGATCGCGATCTGCGGGTGTGTTGTTTGGCTGGTTTGGGGGACGAGCGTGCCGACGTTTGCTCTGACAACTGATGAGGCGACCCAGCAGTGGCAGAGCAGCGCCCATGCGATGCAAGAGGTGAATTGTTCTAGCTGTCATCAGCCCGAAGAGACAGGGGTTTTTGTGGCTCAGCCTGACGTGGAGTCTTGCCGCAGTTGCCACGAGTCATCAACAGAGACATTTCTGTTGGGCAAGCACGGCATCCGCACCCTGGAAGGTGAGTCGCCGCTAACTCCAGCAATGGCATTGCTGCCTATGCACGCGGATGCGTTAGACCAACAGATGAATTGCAACACCTGCCACAACGTCCACCAGCTCGATACTCGCGTAGCCGCAGTCGAGGCTTGTTTAACTTGTCATAACGATCGCCATTCTCTCAATTACGCCGATTCCAAACATGCGGGTTTGCTGGTCGGGAATGAGGGATTACCGCGACCGACCGGAGGTGAAGTTACGTGTGCTACGTGTCATTTGCCCCGACTGAGTCAAGAAGGCTCGGTGCGGGTCAATCACAACAATACCTATACTCTTAAGCCCCGCGATCGCATGGTGGCGGAGGTGTGCATGAACTGTCACGGAATGGAGTTTGCCTACACGAATATTTTCGACGACGACGTGGTTGAAGCTAATTTTGCCCGAGCATCCGAGCTGAAGAATGAATCTCTCTTAATGGCCCGCCAAGAACGCGATCGTCGAGATGCTCGCTCTTAGATTTTATGGGGCTGGTGCCATGCTGGGCAGCCGGAAGCCGTTTGCATTCGACGTGGGTTGGGAGGTTTTGTCGCCGGAATTAGGTTGATGGTTGTTTTGTTTTCGCTTGATTCAGAGTCCTTCTTGATGTCTTTGCAGTGTTGGAGAGGAAGAGCATGAGTGTATCCACAGTCAAAACTTGGCTGAGCCAGCTAAAATTTCGTGGCCTTGCCGGATTGCTAACATTTGCGATCGCCGCTATTTTCACCGTCGTGGCATGCAGTAGTCCCTCGCAGCCTCAGGCAAGTGCGGGTATGGATCCTGAGGTGGTTGTTGATTACATTGCAGCGACGGCAAAGGGCGCGCGCACGGCTTATGTGAAGCACGTGGTCAATCGACTAACCGAACTTGAAGGCCAACCGGTCAGCAAGGATGGTGCTGTGGTTGATGGCAATGCCTCTGAGTTTTGGCAAGACAACGAAGGCATTCCCTTGCCTGCCCAAATGTTTCGCATGGCTTCGGAAGTAACTACCGATAGCGACCTAGCGAGTGGTTTTACCATCGGTTTGATTTCCAGTTGGAACATCAATGACGCTCAAGGTCCGAAGACCGAATTTGAGAAAGAGGCGATCGCGGAGATGGAGGAGACCGGCGAACCCGTCAAGCTCGAGCAGACGGTCAACGGCCAGCGTTACTTAACTGCGATGTACCCAGATACGGCTGTGGCTGAAGCCTGCGTCACCTGCCATAACGATCACCCCGTTCATAAGGAGCGTTACCCCGATAAGGTGTTTGCTCTAAATGATGTCATGGGTGGCGTAGTCATTACGCTACCTCTCGGTCCTGCTTAGCACGTGGTATGGCCCTCACTTCTCGGTCGTGTTGGAGGGGTGAGGGTAACGCTGCTTCTAGTGATGTCGCTCGTTTACATCTGGTATCTCGATCGAGACGACAAGATTTTTGCTCCGTCTAGAGCTGAATAGTCGGGATGTTCTCAGTTCGAATGTATTGCCAATCTCTACGCTCATGAGACCCACGTTTCCATCGCTCGCAGTTCTCACGGTTGTCTCGCTGGCACTTCTGGTGCCATTTTTCCTTAGCGATTGGTATTTACCCCTGCTGCGCGAAGCTAATTTTGAGCTGCACCAAATCTTGCGGCGAGGTTTGTACAAGCAGATTACAGGGTTTGTTTGCTTGGCTTTTTTTGCTGTCGAAATGTTTTTAACCGTACGCAAACGCGGGCGAAAGTGGCATGTCAAGTTACCAGGGTCAGTTCTATTTTGGCGCAGCCTTCATATCTTTTTGGGCGTGGGCTTCATTGGAATGACCGCTGTTCACACGATGGGCTCTCTCGGCAGTACCTTCAATCGAGTTTTCCTAATCGTATTTATTGCCCTGGCATTGATTGCAATGTTTGGGGTTGCGCTGGAAACGCGGCTGGCTGGGGTTAAAGCTCGTAAAATTGCCTTAGTGCCGACAGTTGACGCCCTGACGTTTCCTAAAGGTCAGCTAATTCGCAATTTGCGTTCGATTTGGCTAGGCTTGCATATTGTTTTAGTCAGTGCCTTTGCCGCTATGTTGAGCGTCCATATCTTTCTGGCATTCTTCTATCAGTAGGTGGGTGTCGTGGAGCACTGGCAAATGGCATGGAGACAATTGGTATGGAATCAATTTGCATGGAATCAATTTGCATGGAATCAATTTGCATGGAGACAGTGGTCGCTTTTAGTGGCGATCGCCTTAGCTACGTTTTGGGCTAGTGCTCCGGCTCGGGCCAGTACGCTTCTGACTGAGTTCGCTGCGCTCAAACAACTCGCGGCTGAATCTGTTACATATTCTGTAGCAGTGACAGATTCCAAACCCGCCTTGGTGGAGTTTTATGCTGATTGGTGCAGCATTTGCCGTGCTATGGCTCCAACCATGACGCAATTGCACGAAGCATACGGCGATCGCGTCAATTTTGTCATGCTGGACATTGACGATCCGCACACGCAGTCTCAAGTACAGGA
>JBCBVC010000221.1:0-4561 GCA_039817845.1 Cyanobacteria bacterium J06642_2 | reverse complement strand
TTTGGTTTAAGATGTTGTATTTTACTGTCTCAAACATCTGAAAAATAAGTTCATCTGCAAAAAGGAGATTGTCAATCGTGTTTAGGACAATCATTGGCGGTCCTGGAAATGATGACATAAGAGAATTAGATACTAGTGACGATCTTTTTCTTTTAGGAGAAGGTGGGGATGACACTCTGGTCAGCTCTGATGGTAACGATCGACTCGAAGGCGGTGACGGAAACGACGAACTCTTTGGAGACGATAGAGACGATACTCTAATTGGTGGAAACGGGGATGACACGCTGCAAGGAGCTTTTGGTAACGATCGACTCGAAGGTGGAAACGGAAATGATCGACTCTTGGCACTCGGAGACGACAGCCTATTTGGGGGCAACGGCAACGATACTCTAACTAGCAGTAGCCTCGGGAGCTCTAGGCTATTCGGAGAGAGCGGAGACGATACTCTCAACGGTAGCTTTGGAAATGATTTCTTGTCTGGTGGCGATGGAAACGACAGCTTGCGTGGTGGATTTACCTTTACTTTTGAACGAAACACTCTTGATGGTGGCAGCGGAAACGACCTTTTGGACGGTTCTGAAGGAACTGACATTCTTATTGGTGGCAGCGGAAACGATAGTTTGTCTGGTAGATTCGGCAACGATACTCTGATTGGTGGCCTAGGGATTGATACCCTTGACGGCGGTTTTGATGACGACACCTATATATTGACAAAAGGTTCTGGATACGACTTAATTCCATCTTTTGGTGTCGGTCAGTTATCTCCTACTGGCTTCAATATCCTCGGTACTGATACCCTTACAGGCCCAGACCCTGCTGGAGTTGTTGGGCGTGTAGAATTCAGCGGATCTACAGCGTCGATTTATTCTTTTTCTGGTAACGACCTCCTTGCCGTACTTGGAAGCTCAAATAATCCCGTTCGTAATCTCAACGATCTCAATCTGCGTCATGCCTTAGATGTTGATGGTGATGGCAGAATTATTCCCTCTGTAGACATTCTCAATATTTTCAGAGCCGTAGCAGGATCTCCCCAAGCTGTTGTCCCGATCTCCGGTATTAGTGTCAGTCAGCAGGAGATTGTTAATCGGTCACTAGCGTTAGAAAGCGCTGGTTTACTCAATGTTGACGGCAGTAGTTCTACATCTGTTACGACCGATGTCCTGAACATCTTCAATGCTTTATCTGGGTCTCCCCAAGCCATTGTTGCACCGCCCGGTATCAGCCAGCAGTCGATCGTAGATGCGGTCAACAATTTGGCAGATGCGTTGATTTCCATCTAGGTAGAGCTTTACGAGCCTGCTCTCGATCGCGGCAAAATCTCCCAGGTAACGCATGCGAAAGGCTGAAGTACTAAACCTGATGGCGATCGCGGCATTACAGCCTGAGGTTCGGTACGGTTGAGATATCGACAGAGCTCGGGGGTAGGAGCGTGGCAGTTTCATTGGCAGGGGATATCGGCGGCACCAAAACTCTCCTGCGATTGTCTCGAACGACGGGTAGTGGCTCGAATAGTACTTTGGAGCCTTTGCTCGAACGGCGTTATGCGAGTGCAGACTTCCCCGATTTAGTCCCGATCGTGCGTCAATTTTGCCGGGAGGCCGAGCAGCAAGGGCAACTGCAGGCGGGTGAACTAAAGACAGCCTGTTTCGCGATCGCAGGACCAGTGGTGAACGATACGGCCAAGCTCACCAATCTGGTGTGGGAGCTGCAAACAGGGCGTTTGGAGCGCGAGTTAAAGCTCGAACGCGCTCGCTTAATTAACGATTTTGCCGCTATTGGCTATGGCGTAACGGCGCTGCCTGCGAAAGATTTGGCTACATTGCAAAAAGCTCCTACGCAGCCCAAAGCTCCTATCGCCGTTATCGGTGCGGGTACGGGGTTGGGAGAAGCCTATTTAGCCTGGGAAGGCGATCGCTATCAGGTGCGGCCTTCAGAAGGCGGCCATGCCGGGTTTGCACCGCATTCGAAAGTTGAAGTTCGGCTGTTGGAGTATCTCCTGCAGCGTCACGAGCGCGTTTCGGTAGAACGGGTGGTGTCGGGACAAGGGATCGTCGCCGTTTATCAATTTTTGCGAGATACCGAGTTTGCGCCAGAACGCGAAGATATTGCTAAAGCCGTGCGGAATTGGGAGCAAAACCGCAGTGCGGATGCGGCAGCTGCCATCTCTCAAGCTGCAGCTGATGAGAGCGATCGCCTTTGCGTTGAAACCTTATCCACATTTGTTGCGGCTTATGGGTCGGCCGCTGGAGACTTTGCCGTTACGGTTCTACCTTACGGCGGACTTTTCGTTGCGGGTGGCATTGCCCCAAAGATTTTGCCGATGCTGCAAAAGAGCGATCGCTTTATCAAGGCGTTTCGTCATAAAGGTCGTCTGAGTCCGGTGTTGGAAAAGATTCCCGTGCGCGTCGTGCTCGATCCGAAAGTGGGTTTACTAGGAGCGGCACGGGTCGCCGCGAGGCTGAAGCGATCGTGAAAGGGGTAGGGCTAACTGAAGTGCCGTTTTAGGCTTGACAGGCTGAGAGGGCTTCCTCACAATTCAGGAGGTGCGTCTGGAGTCTGGATCTCAAATGCCGCACCGTGCCTGTTTCAAGCTGCTTTGTGCAAGGAACGGAATTCATGTCTTTGACTGCTGGTACCCCTGCTCCCACATTTTCTGCCCCCGATACCAACGGCAACACTATCTCGCTGTCCAATTTTCAAGGCAAAACAGTCATTTTGTATTTCTATCCCAAAGACGATACCCCCGGCTGCACCAAAGAAGCGTGCAGCTTCCGCGATGCCTATGACGAATATCAGGGTAAAGATTTAGTGGTACTGGGTGTGAGCGTGGATACCCCTGCTTCCCACCAGGCATTTACGTCCAAGTACAATCTGCCTTTCCCGTTAGTGGCCGATACTGATGGCGCGATCGCGAAGGCTTACGATGCTGAAGGTGGTGGTTATGCCAAGCGCGTCACCTATGTCATTGATGGCAGTGGCAACATCTCCAATGTTTACGATTCCGTTAATACTGACACCCACGCAGCGGATATCCTGGCCGATCTGGGAGTATAACGGCGGTAGGGCACGCAGTTGCGTGCTATTTGTCGTCGCTTGCCGCTGCGTTCATGCCTTTTTCAGATGACATTCCCGTTGCTCGTCGCCAGTCTGACGATACGAACCGGCATCATTCTGGGCAATCGCTGTGGCTTTTGTGTTTGGGGGGCGGTGGGTTAGCCGCAGTAGCAGCTGTAGTAGGTATTGTGTTGAGTCGTCCGGCTGCTGTGCCGACGCAGGCGACGCCAGTTCTGCAAGAACCTGTCGCTGCCGCCCCACCTGTTGCCATTGAGCCCGATGAATCCGGCGAGTCTGAACCGAACGAATCTGTAGTGGCTGCCGCGAGTGATGAGACTGTTGCGGCCAACAGCTCTACAGCAATTTTGGGACACTTTGCCTACGAAGAAGCACCGGATTCGAGCATGACGGCGTTGGGAGACGGTGGAGATCGCGATATTCGCTTGCGAACTGCGGCGGCAAAAAAGTATCGCGAGATGGCAGCGGCAGCTAGCCAAGCAGGGGTCAGCCTCGTTCCGATTTCGGGATTTCGTTCGCAGGCGATTCAGGAGCAGCTCTTTTTCCAGCGGGCTCAAGCGCGATCGCTTCGGCCGCAAGAGCGCGCGCTCGTTAGTGCCCCACCTGGCTACAGCGAACATCACACCGGGTACGCGATCGACCTCGGCGATGCTAATGCTCCGCACGCTAATCTCAATGTTACATTTGAGGCCACGCCTGCTTTTCGTTGGTTAAAAACTAATGCCGCCCGATTCGGATTCGAGCTATCATTCCCACGCGATAATCCGCAAGGTGTGAGTTATGAACCTTGGCACTGGCGCTTCGTGGGCGATCGCGACAGCCTCGCCACCTTCTATGCCAACCGCCCGACGAAACCTCAGGCATCAACTGAGCAGTAGAAGTCAATGAATTTCAAAATAATGAGAGCGTTGGATGAAGGCTAGCGCTACTGACTGCAATGAGTGCAGTCTACGATAGGTGTAGGGGGTAGGCATAAGCACTCCTTGAAATGGAGATTTGCCCATCCTAATACTCATGGTAGGAGTTAGAGGAAAGCTCAATATTTCTATCGTTGATTCCCATTTTATGTGGTTCTGAAGTCATTTGACTTCTATGGTGCGCTTGGAGAATGAATACATGTGGAGATTGAAAATGAGTGCTGACGCTTGGCATTACTTTACTCCTTTTCAGAAGAGTATCGGTATGGCTGTGGAACAGCTCAAGCTAGAAGTTTTTCGTTCTAAGAAATTTCGAGGCAGTGAGCTGATGCCTGAAACAATCGAGCAAGCTTTGATTAATATGGAGGCAGACGGAACGGCATCGATTTTAGACATCTTCGAGATCTCTGACAAGCCCGATTCTGGTTGTTTATCTCCTATCTCTGGTAGAGAACTACTCTTACTATTCAACTCAGAAAGACCTGTTTATACAATTGGGCACTTCGATTAATTAACCAAGCTGCTTCTGGAAGAGCAAAAAGAAACCTATCTTGAACAGAACTTATACGATA
>JBCBVC010000220.1:0-4574 GCA_039817845.1 Cyanobacteria bacterium J06642_2 | reverse complement strand
CCGCTGAATGGTCCGGCCGGTAGAGCGGGACCGTGCGTGATTCGGCAAGAAGGGTTGCAGTTACCTGCTTATGGCACGGTAAGGCTCGATACGGAGTTCGTGAACCGAGCCATTACAGAGGGCAGCGATATCATCAACGTCACAACGCACGAAATCGGGCACGTTTTGGGGATTGGCAGCAATATTTGGGATCGCCGCGTCGTCGGTTCTGGCTCGAATAACCCGCTGTACGTGGGCGATCGCGGTCGAGGTGAATATGAGGCTTTGGGGGGCTCGGGTGGCGTCCCCATTCAAGTGCAAATTGAAAGTCATTGGCGACAGAACTACGTGGATGGAGAGCTCATGACTCCAGCCAATGGCACGGCTCTGAGTCGTATCACGCTTGGAGCGTTAGCTGACTTCGGTTATGAGGTCGATTTAAACGCGGCTGACTCTTTTGCTTTACCTCTAGTGACGGGTTCGACGGTCAGAAGTTTTATTCGTACCCCGCAGTTCGACCTCTATGATGACGTGGATCGCGGCCCTATCTACTTGACGAATTGAACTGTAGATAAATGTGATAATTTTGCTATTCAATTTGCGAACTATAGATTTCGTGAGTTCGACTGATTATTGCTAGGCTAAATGGAGAGTTTATGGCAAGTTACCATCCTTACTGCCGAGTAAATTATCTAAAATAGCAGTCTGGCTGATAGCTTCTTCTAACTCTAATTCAGTCAGCGATCGCGAGACGGCAAACTGGAACGGATCGGCGTCTGTATTGAGGTAGGTATTGGTGATGAAAGGGGCAAAGTCTTCTGCTTGATTAATGTAGGTCTCGAAAAAGGCAGTTGCTAAACCTTTGAGAATGGGATGAGCAATTTTGGGGTCGGGACCAATCGCAATCTCGGGTAGCTCGAATACACCGGCTTCGTTGCCGCGTAGGAAGGAAAAATGCGTGCCTTTGTCCATCAACACTAAATACTTTTCCTCGCTGCCTGCCCACGCAAACGGGTAGATCTGTTCGGTTACAGCCGGAGCGAAAAAGTCAAGATCGCCACCGATAGCTAGCAGCGGCACTTCAAGCGCTCCCATGCCCTGCGACCCGAAAACGTTATTGGCCACAGGGTTAATGGCCAGCACTGCAGCAACGCGATCGTCTTCAATTTCATATGCAGCTTGGGGCAGTTCTCGCAGCCGACATTGCAAAAGCGTTGACAAATTAAACGGTAATATTTGCGCTTCAGCATCTCGGCACGAGTCGTAAAGATGACTGAAATTCAGTTGTGCGCCGCTTGAGGCCAATACCGTATAACCGCCTAGAGACTGACCGATGAGGCCGACGCGATCGGTTTGAATGCGCTCTTGAAGACGCGGAGATCGCTCGATCTCGTCTAACAAACTGGAAATGTCTTGCGGGCGCTGCAGGAACAGTTCCGGCTCCGGTGGCTGCGCGAAGCCTCCGAAAAACTGCTCGAACCGGAGTTCGTCGGTATCGGGATGGGCGATCGCGGCTACGGCGAACCCGCGAGAGGCTAAGTGCTCGGCTAAGTAGGCAAATGTTTCGCGACTGGATGCGACGCCGTGGGAAATGACAATCAGAGGGGCGGGGATATCTGCACTCGGCACGTACAGATCGGCTAATACCGCCGGAGCATCTGGACGGGCTGGGTTGGCAAAGTCGATTTCGATTGTGGTGAAGAGCTCGTCTCCCTGTTGGCGCGGATCGAGAGCTGGTGAGGGTGGCGTTGCCGCGTTTTCGTCGGCTTCAGGATTGTCGGTCGTCGCGCGATCGCGGACGTAATTGAATACGGATTCGCTATCGAAGAAGAGTTGTTTGGCTTGTTGGGTGGCGCGCAGGACTCGGGCTACGTCCACTCGCAAATCGCTGAGGGGATACTTGCGGATAACGTTGGCGATCGTCAGTCCTTCGTCATCAAATGCGGCTAGCGTCAGGGCTGCCCGTAATGCTTTGAGGACGCGCTCGGGATCGTCATTCTCGATGAGAACGGTCAGCCGTCGCAGGAGTGCCTCACCTTCTGCTAGACGTGCGAAGCGAGATACGGTAACTGGATCGACTTCAAAGCGCTCCTGCAACAGCTGTCTTAAGTCGTCTTGCTGCTGCTCGGTTAATTGCTCTGCGTACCAGCGTAATTCGCGAGTAATTGTTCCGTCTTGCAGGAAAAGCTCCAGATCGGCCACTTCGATCGTGCGTTCGGCAGGGCCTGCTGTGGCGCTAATGGTCTTGGCCGCGCGAGCTGGGCTGCTAATGAGTCCGATCGCAGCAATTCCGCTCAACAGGCCGCTTACTAAGCGCGATCGCCTCCCAAGCTTTGGACATAGCCGAACGTTTGCGGAACAGTTTGCAGACAGGATACTCAACTCGAATTTCCTCTTCGCGGCCAGCAAAATTATACGAAATGGCGATCGCAACCACCGTCTGGAATCTGCAGAGATCGATCGAGGAGATCGAGATTGAGAACGTTCAGTAGCCAGAGCTTAAGGCAAGATATTGAGCATGGGGATGAAACTGCGATGATACAGTCCTCAGCCGTTGAGTTACTTTCTCGTGTTTACTGCTAAGAGATATTGACATGATTGAAGAAGCCGTTCTCGGGGCATTGGTAAAGCTGGTTGCTGATGTAGTTAAGGACAGGGTGGGTGGCTGGATAAGCGGAGGAGACAAGGTTAAGCTTTTTGATGCCCAGTTGGGGAAAGCTACTCGTAAATATGCGGAGAATTATGCCAGGCGCTACGGCTTTTTGAAGGTGGCTTGCGTGCGTTTGAATGAGCCCATACGTTTGGAGGAAGTTTATACTTCCGTTCAGCTTTTGAATCGGAAGCAACGTAACTATTTTGAATCTGTAGATGCGCTGCAAGAACTGTATCGCGAGCAAGGAAAACGAAGATTCTCCTTTGAGGATTTGGGAAAGCAACAAGGAATAACAGTTGCTAATGACCAGCAATACTTGATGGTTCTAGGACAGCCTGGAGTGGGCAAGTCTACTTTTTTGAAGAAGGTAGGCTTAGAAGCTTTGCGAGGCAAGCAGGGAAGCTTCGAGCACGAGTGTTTGCCTGTGTTTCTAGATTTGAAGCTTTTCTCTTCAAAAGAGATAACAGCGCAAGGATTGATTGAAAAAGAATTCGAGACCTGCGGCTTTCCTAATCCAGACAACGTCGTTCAGACCATGCTGGATAAAGGAAAGTTGCTGATCTTAATGGACGGTTTGGATGAAGTGCCTGCCGACATCGAAGATTATGCCATCCGGCAGATGGTCGATCTGGCGGATCGATACGGCGATAATCGCTTTATCTTTTCCTGTCGAGTTGCGTCCTATCGCGGCGGGTTCAATCAGTTTACTGATGTGGTGATGGCAGAATTTGAGGACGAGCAAATCGAACAGTTCATCAAAAAGTTCTTCACTACGGCGCGAGATCGGGAGGCTAAAACGGCAGAGGCTTGTTGGGGGTTGTTGCAACGTCCTGAATACGCTGCGGCGAAAGAACTTGCTCAAACGCCTTTGCTTTTAACGCTGTTATGCTCGGTTTATGACGAATCTCAGGATTTTCCTAAAAATCGGGCCAGTTTATATAGCGAAGCACTCGATGTTTTGATGCGGAAGTGGGCTGCAGAGAAGCGAGTTAAGCGGGATCCCATTTATCAAGAATTGACTATTGAGTTAGAACGAGAGCTTTTAGCAGAGATAGCCCACGATAGTTTTGTCCGAGATGAGCTGTTTTTTGAAAAGGATTGGTCTATCGAAACTATTAAATCATTTTTACGGAATAATCTCAATGCTCCAAGTCATCTTGATGGAGAACGCGTACTTAAAGAGATTGAAAAGCAGCAAGGTATTTTGGTAGAGCGAGCTAGAGGCGCATACTCTTTCAGTCATTTAACCTTTCAAGAATATCTGACTGCACAAGCGTTGATTGACAATCATCGAGAGGTTGAAACTGTTTCCGAATACGCTCTAGATAGCCGCTGGCAAGAAGTAAATTTGTTGATGGCTGGACTAGCAGGAGGAAGCACCGGTTCAGATGAGATGTTGCTGGCACTGGAACAAAAAGCTCTCAGTTATATCTTTACTCCCAGGTTGAAAAGTTTATTTCGTTGGTCGAATGAAATCACTCGGCGATCTCTGAGCGTGTTTAAGCTCTCAGCAAAGCGTTCTTCGGCAATTTTTCTGGCCTGCGACCTCTCCCGCTCCCTCTCCCGCTCCCTCGACCTCGACCTCGACCTCGCCCTCGCCCTCGCCCTCGACCTCTCCCGCTCCCTCTCCCTCTCCCGCTCCCTCTCCCGCTCCCTCTCCCGCTCCCTCTCCCGCTTCCTCAACCACTCCCTCTCCCTCTCCCGCTCCCTCTACCGCTCCCTCTCCCGCTCCCTCTCCCGCTTCCTCAACCACTCCCTCTCCCTCTCCCGCTCCCTCTACCACTTCCTCAACCTCGACCTCTCCCTCTCCCGCTCCCTTGTCATTGCTGGTACATATGAGAAACAAAATGTCTTTGAAGTTAATTTCCAGTCTCTCATCCAAAAAGTTGAAAATCTGAAGGGTAAATCAAATGAGGAATCGAATAAATCTGATTCTTCGAAA
>JBCBVC010000219.1:0-4585 GCA_039817845.1 Cyanobacteria bacterium J06642_2 | reverse complement strand
CCAGGTGCCGAGCGATAGGTGCTTTCATTAGGATCGCTTTTCTCTTTAAATTTTAACTCATTATCTAGCTTAGCTATCTGTTCATCTAGGCTCTTCCAGATAGCCCAGTAGGCTTCAACTACGACCGTGAGTTCCTTCGAAAGAGCTCGTTCGAGGTGCTCCTGAACTAATTTATGAGTGATGCTTTGATTATTATCAAAATCGATCAATCCTAGTTGATGGAATTTCATTCTGATTCTATTTTTAACGGCAGTTCGGTCCTCAACAAGCTGCTGTCTAGTTCTCGTAAGCATTCGGTTGAGTTCTTCTTTCTCTGTTGAAACTTGAACTCCCTTCAGTCGTCCTACCTCTAACAAAGATGCTAGTTTACTCGCATCACGTTTATCAGTTTTGACACGGTTGTTAACAGCAACTTCAATCGAAGGGACATGAACGACGATACTTTCAATACCATATCTAACTAATTGACGATGTAAGGCGAACGCTGAGAAACCAGCTTCATAATCGGGACCAGGAATGTAATCGGTGAGGGAAGCAATGCCTCTAGCAAACGCCCGCACCAGGCGTTCCTTTTCCGCCAATGGCAACTTGGGGTCGGCCACAATCGCCGCCTTTCCGCCTCCATGAGGTAAGTTGGCCGCCGCATTTTTCAGCGTCATGGCCCGTGCCAGCCGAAACACCTCCTCGGTGGTAACGTCAGGAGCCATCCGCACGCCGCCAATGGCAGTACCGAGGGCGACATTGTCGATCGCCACAATGGCTTTCAAACCAGTGGCAGGATCGTACAGGTGCACGATTTTCTCCGGCCCCAAATCGTCGGCAAATCGAAAGATAGTATCCATACCCAATCACCTCAACAACGGCTCGGCAGCAATGGCCCAGTGTTTCCCTACAACTTGACCGTGACCGTCTTCACTTCGGTGTATTCGTGCAGCGCGTATTCCCCCAGCTCGCGGCCCATCCCCGACTGCTTGAACCCACCAAAAGGAGCAGCAGCATCGAAGACGTCATAGCAATTCACCCAAACGGTGCCTGCCTTAACGGCATGGGCAATCGCGTGAGCTTTGGAAATATCCCGAGTCCACACCGCTGCGGCCAAACCATAATGGGTCTGATTCGCGCGTCGGATCGCTTCGTCAATGTCCTTAAATTTGATGACGCTCATCACGGGGCCGAAAATCTCTTCCCGCGCGATAGTCATGTCATCTCTTACGTCGGCAAACACCGTTGGTTCCACAAAGAAGCCGCGATCGCCGATCCGGTTGCCGCCGCACGCCAAATGAGCCCCTTCGCGCATACCCAACTCGATGTAGTGCATGACGCGATCCATCTGAGCCTGACTGACCAGCGGACCTTGCTCCGTGTTCGAATCGAAGGGGTCACCGACAACCCGATTGCGGGCACGATCGACGCTGTGACTGACGAACTCGTCATAGATGCTGTCCTGAACGAACAAGCGCGAGCCCGCCGTACAACACTGCCCCTGATTCAAGAACAGCCCGAAATGCGCGCCCTCAATCGCCGCATCGATATCGGCGTCGGCAAACACGATATTGGGGCTCTTCCCTCCTAGTTCCAACGTCACTCGCTTGAGATTGCTGTGGGCTGCCGCCGCCATAATCGCATGCCCTACTTCGGTAGACCCCGTGAACGCAACCTTATCGATATCCATATGACTGGCGATCGCCATGCCAGTCACCGAACCAGGTCCCGGCAGGATATTGACGACACCCGGAGGGAATCCAACCTCTACGATCAGCTCTCCCACCCTCAGTGCTGTTAAAGAGGTGTTGCTCGCAGGCTTAAGCACGACCGTATTGCCCGCCGCCAGAGCCGGGGCAAGTTTCCACGCCTGCATCAGCAACGGAAAATTCCAAGGAATAATTTGACCGACAACCCCGATGGGCTCGTGCCTCGTGTAGGTGAAATAGGAGCCATCAACCGGAATCGTCCGCCCCTGAATTTTGTCTGCCCAACCAGCGTAGTAGCGGTAGCACTGAACGGTTAGCGGCAAGTCTGCATTGAGCGACTGACTGAGAGGCTTACCATTGTCGAGGCTTTCCAACCGAGCGAGTTCTTCGCTGTTACGCTCGATCTCCTCCGCCAACGCGAACAGGAGCCTGCCGCGCTGCCGCGCTGACATCTCAGCCCAGTCACCTCGTTCGAATGCTTTGCGGGCCGTACGAACGGCGCGATCGACGTCAGCAGTTCCAGCCTCTGCGAGCGTACCGATCGATTCTCCAGTACTCGGATTCAACGTCTCGAAGGTTTTACCCGAGAGGCTGTCCACCCACTCGTTATCGATGAGAAGTTGCGTGGGAGCAAGAGCCCGAGTCGATTTCACAGCAGGTGTTACGGTCATGACGGTCCTCCTTGCTCTGCTCTTGCCCGGCTATCCTTTGAGGGTTTTGGCAAACAGAGCACTTAAGTGTTGCAGTGCGGGTGAGATATCTTCTGGCGTTAGGCGTACGTCCAAAATGCTGAACGTGTCGCTGGAATGAGCAGCGTGCAAAGCCCGCTGCAAATCCGTGCCCGTTTCAATCGCAAACCCATTGCCACCCAATGCCATAGCGAGCTTGGCGTAGTCGAGCTTGGGAATATCCACGAAAGCCGCCCCATCGTGCCCCATCGATCGCAAAGAGGTAAACGAGCCATTGTTCAACACGATGACGATAGGATTCAAGCCCAGTCGCTTCGCTGTCACTAATTCCATGCCGGTCATTTGGAAGGCTCCGTCGCCCACCAAGGCGATCGCGCGTCGGAACGGATCGGCCAATTGTGCGCCAATGACGCCCGGAACGGCAAATCCCATGCTGGCGTAGAAAGCGGGACACAAGAACGACGTGCCAGCCTGCATGCGAATGTCATCAGCAGCAAATAGCGTATCTCCAACATCCGTGACCAACAACGTGTCGCGATCGATGAACTGGTTCAGCTCGTAAATCAATCCGTTGGTAGTAATGCGACCATTCGCAGGTTCGACTCGCGGGCGCATCGATACGCTCTCAGCCGGATCGCGCGCGGGCAGATCGGGATGCTCCTGTAGCGATGTCACAAAGTCATCGAACCGCACGTTGGCGTACTGGTGATGCCCGATCGCTAACCGCTCGGAGGTAGCAGCAATGGTCCTGCTCGGCTCGATATGAGCGGTGAACATTCCCAAGTTGATGTCGGTCAGGAATACGCCCATCATGAGTAGGCAATCCGAGTCCTCCACTAAGTTGCGCACGTAGGGGTCTCCAGCTTCACCGTTATAGATGCCGATGTACTGGGGATGTCCCTCAGGAAAAGCAGACTTGCCCAACATGGTGGCGCAAACAGGTAGTCCGAGCTTTTCGGCGATCTCCCACACCCGTTCTTGAAGCCCGAACCGATGGACCTCCGCTCCTACCAGCAACACTGGCGATTTGGCTTCGGTCAACGTTTCAAGAGTTTCGGTCAAGGCGGCTAAGAGCGTCTCCGGATCGGTTTGTTTGAGAGGCAGATGCGGGTGGCCGGTTTCAGCAATCTCCGCGTAGACCATATCGCGAGGAATTTCTAGATAGACGGGGCGCTTAAACGTAGTGGCATAGGCGATCGCTTCGTGGATTTGCGCATCAGCAGTTGTCGGGTCATCTAGTGTAGCAGCGTAAAGCGTCACCTCTTCGTAAACCCGACGTTGCGTATCGAAAGTTTTCACCTTGTGGTGGAGCAAATCTTTTTCCTGTCGCTCTTTCACGCCAGGACTACCGCTTAACACCACTAGCGGTGACTTCTCGGCATAAGCCCCAGCCACCGCATTGACCATATTCAAACCGCCGACGCTGTAAGTCACGACTGCCAACCCAATCCCCCGCATGCGGGAGTAGGCATCAGCTGCAAATCCCACGCAGGGTTCGTGAGTCATCACTACTGGAGTAATCTTGCTCTCCGCCAAAGCATCGTAAAGAGTGAGAGCAAAATCGCCTGGGATGCCAAATGCATGTTGAACTCCCTGACTGTGCAGGAGCTCGAAAATATGAGGAGCTAACTGAGGCACAATTCCTTACCCAAAACATCTAGAACTGAGGACTGGAAATTCCACAGCTCGGATACGCGACGCTATCTTTTAAGAGCACTTCAGATGAGGATAGAATTTCGCTCTACCCTCATATATCAGCTAGGTTGAAGCAGTCCGGTTGAGGGATCTTTTTGGGCGATCGCTGTTATCATTCAACTACAGACCAATGTCGTGAAGCTCAGTATCCGAGACATGAAACTCCAATGCATCTATCCACGAAAAATTTTCTAGCAAAACACTCGATTACGATTGCAATGCAATCATTTGCGAAGAGATAGACACTCCACATACCCTTGTCTTATTCTACAAAATTCAGAAACGAATCTTCTACCTAGAAAGACATAATTTGAAATCATGCCACTATTATTTACAGAAACAGACTGGGGCTACAGCAAACCAGACGAGGGGTTGGCATTGCCAATAATCAAGTCCAAGAGTGCTGTAGCTCAATCGATTCAGAATGAATTTTATCCAAGGTACGAGAACTCTCAATCATTGAGTCAATCATTGAGTGCCCATACTTTTGGAATCTGGAATGTAGCACTC
>JBCBVC010000218.1:0-4641 GCA_039817845.1 Cyanobacteria bacterium J06642_2 | reverse complement strand
AGTGGCATGGCCACCTTAACTTTTGACCCATATTGACCTTCATATCAAGCCTGACGGAGCACTAGCTGCGAATGCGCTTCACCCAACCTCAGCGAGTCAGACCCAGAATTTGATGGCACTCTAGATGTGATGCTCGGTCAGTTATTTTGAGGAGACGTGCTGAGATGTTGCCCGTATATTACAGCGACCTATTTCTAGAACATTTAACGGGAAGCAATCACTTCGAGCGTCCGGCCCGACTAACCAGTATTGTTGCAGCGCTCAAGTCAGCTTCGTTTGCAGATCGCTTGGAATGGCGATCGCCTGCAGAAGCATCTCTCGATGACATTCAACGGGTACATCCACTTAGCTACATTCAATCGGTTCGGGACATTGCCGCGGCAGGAGGCGAACTCGACCCCGATACCCCTGTTTCGCCTCGCAGCTATGATGCGGCCAAACTCGCAGTGGGGAGCTGGCTAGACGGTGTTAATGCTGTGATGGAGCGAGGCAAACCTGTGTTCGTCCTGTGTCGCCCTCCCGGTCATCACGCTGAACCAGAACAAGGCATGGGGTTTTGCGTGTTTGCGAATGGCTCGATTGCCTCTCTCTACGCCCTCGACCGTTCCGATGTCAGCCGCGTTGCCTTATTCGATTGGGACGTGCATCACGGTAACGGCAGTCAAGCTATCTTGTGGGATAACCCCAACACTGCCTACATCTCAATTCACCAAGCACCGCTGTATCCAGGTACGGGTAAGCTCGAAGAAACGGGCAACCACCGCAATATCCTTAACGTGCCGATGGCTGCTGGCTCAGGCTGGACGGAATATGAAGCAGCCATGCAAACAAAAATCCTACCCTTTTTGAAAGGGTTCATGCCCGATCTTCTGCTCGTGAGTGCCGGGTTTGACTGCGGCGAAGACGATCCGCTGGCAGAGATGAAACTACAGCCAGAGGCCTTCGGCCAAATGGCGCAGATGTGTCTAGAAGTAACGCCACGCTGCCTGTTTGGTTTGGAGGGTGGATATCGTCTGGAAAACCTCGCCAATGGCTGGTTGAGCGTCGCTCAGACCTGTATGGCTTACGCCTGACATCTCAATATTCGGGCCGAAAATGCCGCAGTCGCAGAGCGTTCATCACGACCGAAACTGAGCTGAACGCCATGGCGGCCCCCGCGATCGCCGGACTCAACGTCCATCCCGTCAGGGGGTAAAGCGCGCCTGCCGCTACGGGAATGCCGAGAATGTTGTAGATAAATGCGAAAAATAAGTTTTGGCGAATATTGCGAGCAGTAGCGCGGCTGAGTTGAATCGCAGTCACGATACCTCGCACGTCACCAGATACGAGCGTAATGTCGCTGGCCGCGATCGCCACATCCGTGCCCGTGCCGATGGCAATGCCAACATCGGCCTGTGCCAGAGCTGGAGCATCATTGATCCCGTCTCCCACCATAGCAACGCGCTGCCCCGAGCGCTGGAGGGTGTTAATTTCAGACGCTTTACGGTCGGGCCGAACCTCGGCAATAACGCTGTCGACGTCTAGGTCTCGTCCCATTGCCTCCGCTACCTGACGGCGATCTCCGGTCAACATAACGACGTTTAACCCCATGCGATGTAGGGCAGCGATCGCTTCACTGGAAGAGGGTTTGAGGGTATCGGCGATCGCGATCGCACCGAAAATAGCGTAATCTACAGCGATCCATACCACCGTCTGCCCCGATAATTCCCATTCCCGTGCGGTTGGATGAGAAGGAACGGGCAGACCCAATTCTGTCAGCCAACGTGACGTGCCAATTCGGACGTGTTGCTGCCCGACTGTCGCAGTCACGCCGCTACCAATTGCCGCCTCAAACTGCTCGGCAGCCGGAAAGGCGAGTTCGAGTTCGCGGACACGATTGACGATCGCGGCGGCAAGAGGATGTTCGGAATAGCGTTCCACAGCGACCGCAAGTTGCAACAGCTCTCGCTCATTGCCCTTAAGGGTCAGCAGACCTGTTACCCTCGGCTCGCCTCGGGTCAACGTGCCCGTTTTATCTAGCACGACTGTTTTCACTTGTCGGGCCAGTTCTAAACTCTCGGCCCCTTTGATCAACAGTCCGCATTCTGCACCGCGGCCAGTGCCCACCACGATTGAAATAGGCGTTGCCAGTCCCAACGCGCAGGGACAAGCAATGACGCACACGCCTACAGCAGCAGAAACGGCCAAGGCCACGTCGTCAGCCAGCCAAATCCATAGGCAGAAGGCGGCGATCGCAATGGTCAACACTACAGGTACGAACCATTGAATAACGCGATCTGCCAATGCCTGCACGGGAGCCTTGGAACCTAATGCTTGCCGCACCAACTGCACGATTTGGGCCAACAGCGTATCATTACCAACCCGGGCAACCTGTATCGTTAAGCTGCCAGTGCCATTGAGCGTTGCGCCAATCGCTTCATCCCCAGCTTGTTTGAGGACGGGCATACTTTCTCCCGTCACCATGGCTTCATTGACGGATGAAGTCCCCGCAATCACGAGACCGTCCACCGGAATCGTTTCACCGGGCCGCACGATCGCCACATCGCCTACCCGCACGGCTGCGATGGGAATGTCCACTTCGCGATCGCCACGGCGCACCCGTGCGGTCTTCGCTTGCAGTTTCATTAAATTCCGAATGGCTGTCGTCGCCCGATCTCGCGATCGCCGCTCCAGCAGACGCCCCAGCAGCACTAATGAAATCACCACTGCCGACGTTTCGTAATACACCGCCGTACCCAAGTTGGCTGGCAGCGACGGTCCCGCCAGCGTGACTGCCAGAGAATAAGCAAATGCGGCAGTCGTCCCTAACACCACCAAGACATTCATATCAGCAGTGCGGCGGCGGAGAGCGTGCCACGCCCCTCGGTAAAATTCGGCCCCCACCCAGAATTGGACTGGAGTTGCGAGCAATAGCTGTACGCGCGAGTCGTACAGCCAGTGCCATCCAGCAGGAACGGGCAATCCCAACATTGCGGGCGTCATGCCAATAACTAGTAATGCCGCGATCGCGCACCCGACCCAAACTTTACGGATTAACGAGCAATCGCGCGATCGCTCCTCCTCTCCAGAATTTCCAGCTTCTAACAAAGATGCATCAACGAGCGTTGCACCATATCCAGCTGTGATGACAGCTTGTAGAACGTCGTCGACATCTGTTCGAGCAGAGTCGAACGTGACTGTAGCTTGTTCGATACCGAAATTGACGGAACCTGTGGTTACACCAGGAGTCGCTTGAAGCGCGCGCTCAATAGCGCTGGCACACGCCGCACAGCTCATCCCTTCTAATTGCAGCACTACCGTTTCCACGTTCGAGTGACCGCTATTTCGATACATTCATCCTAAAATCTCCAGTTGGCAGGAGAGTCAAATACTGGCGATCGCTGAAGTTATGTTTCAGCTTCCAGTCGCTCCTACTTTTGAAGCCAAACCGACACCTTACCGCCCAGACAGGGAAACTTCCCCCAACCCTCAGCATTGGTCATAACCGTATCGGCCTCACTGAAGTGTTCGGTGATGTCGAAATACTCGGCCTGCGGTCGGAACATATTCATCCATTTATAGCCATCACCGCCGTTACTCAAAACAACAGCCATGGAACCGGGGTGCTCGCTATTTCCTAACCGAGTCCATCCAATGGTATTGGGATGATCGAAGTAGTCATGCAGATCGCCAAACCCATAGTTGTGCCGAGCAAATAGAAATTTATCGATTAAAAAGCTGTGAGCGTACATGGTTGCCGTAGAGCCATCGTGTCTTTCATAAGTATCGCCAAAATAATCGCCGTAAAAAATACAGGGAAATCCCTCATTCCGGAGCAAAATAATCGCATAGGCTAGAGGTTTAAACCAAGGCTCGACCCAAGATTCCAACATTTCTCCCGGCTGCGTATCGTGATTGTCAACAAACGTAACGGCTAAAGATGGTTGCTCTTGCATCAACGTTCGATCCAGAATAGTTCTCATGTCGTAACTCGATCCGGAATGACTAGCCGTGTAAAAATGGTAGTGCAACGGCACGTCAAACAAAGATAACGTTCCCTCAGTTCGAGTTAAATATCCATGTAGATTATCAATATCGCCAGACCAATATTCTCCAACAGCAAACAGATCGCGATCGCTAAAATGAGTTCTGAGATGATTGAGCCAGTCTTTAAAATATTCCGAACGAATGTGTTTGACTGCATCAATTCGGAATCCATCAATGTCTAATGTGTCAACAATCCACCGCCCCCACCACCGGAGCTCGCCATCAACTTCAGGATGCCGTGTATCTGAGTCTATACCGAGAAGATAGTCGTAGTTCCCATACTCCTTACTGACAGCCATCTCAAACGTTTTATCTTTCAGCCGGTAGATCTTATTTTCTTGGCGCAGATCGTCCCAGTCTGCCGAGTCAAAATGCCACCAACGCCATTCCATTGTTGAGTATTTCAAATTGCCATCAGCATCGCGCCGACCGGGAAAAGTGAAGTGACTCCAAATTCTAATATCTCGACAACCATAAGTGCGATTTCGATTATTTCGGTCAACTTCGCAAGCGCGTACGGTTTCGGTGTTATCGCCGCCAACTTTATGATTGAAAACCGTATCGACATAGACTTGCATACCTGCATTCTTTACTGCCGAGATGGCATCTTCTAAC
>JBCBVC010000217.1:0-4859 GCA_039817845.1 Cyanobacteria bacterium J06642_2 | reverse complement strand
CGTTTGGATGCGATGGAGCAGCCAGCAACGACGGTCAGAGTTTGTTTGAAGTGTTGAAGATCGGCTCGATGCTCCACAACATCACCGATCGCGACTACCGTCATTGGGTGTCGCCGCAGTGGGTAGCCCATCTCGCTTCGGTGGGTGGAGCGAAAGGACTCAACGCATCTCATTTCGGCCGTTTGGCGGTAGGACAGCAGGCCGATCTGGTTCTGTACGACCTCGACGTTCTTTCGCTCCTACCTCATACCGATCCTCTCGGACAGTTGATTTGGGGGCGCGCGGAAGGTGCCGTCGATCGCGTCTGGGTGCGAGGCCAGTCCGTCGTCGTATCCGGCCAGCCTGTCAATGTCGCCATAACTGACTTAAAATCTCAAATTGCGGCCTTTGATGGCTGGTTGAACCACCGTCAGTCCGGTATGAGGGAACGATTAGAACCGCATTATCGCCGCGTCATGGGCTTACCCGCTTAGAGATTATGACTGCAACCCTGCCAACAACTGCCGATGTCGTCGTCATTGGTGGCGGCATTATCGGCACGAGCATTGCGCTTCATGTCGCCCGCGATACGCACGCTCGCGTCGTCCTCTTGGAGCAACACCATCTGGGTAGCGGTCCCACCGGGCGATCGCTAGCTGTAATCTCGCAGCACTATACGCACCCAGCGTTGGTCACTCTGGCCCGGGAAAGTTTACAAATCTTTCGCAGCTTTCGCGATCGATACGATGGCGACTGCGGCTTTGTGGAAACAGGACTGGTGGTGCTAGTTGGGAGCGATCGCGATACCGAACTTAGAGATGTAGTGGCCCTGCAGCAAGACTGTCAGGTTGAGGTGGAATTGCTCGCTCCCGAGCGCCTGAACGATTTGGACACTCGCCTGTTCGTCGAGGATGTTGCGATTGCCAGCTACCAACCTGGTGCCGGGTATGCGAGCCCCCTGCAAACTATGCACGTTTTGCGGCAGGCAGCGACAGTCGCTGGAGTCGTCATTTGCGAGGGCGTACGAGCCACTGAAATCGTCACGTCTGACAGTGCCGTAACTGCTGTCAAAACCAGTGCGGGGCAGATTGTCACTCCTGTCGTCGTGGATGCTGCCGGACCCTGGGGCCAAGCCATCGCTCGCACTTGCGGGATTCTGTTGCCACTGCTGCCTTGTCGGCAAGTGATGGCGGCAATTGCGCGCTTTCCTCAATTCGGTCCACCTCACATTGCAGTCAACGATTTCATCGCGGGCACCTCATTTCGCGCGGCGGCAGAATTGACCTACGTCGGCTGGTTCGACCGCAGCCAGGTGAACGATCCTATCGATCCGGATAACTATGACGAAACCATTCCCGGTACGTCTCTCGTCGAACTCGCGCAGGTATGGCAGCATCGCTACCCTATCGGCACAGCAACGACGGTCCGGGTGGGAGGTTGGAGCGGAGCCTACGACGTTACGCCTGACTGGATGCCCATCTGCGATCGCCTCGGCCCCGAGGGATTTTATGCCTGTTGCGGCACCAGCGGCCACGGCTTCAAGTTCGGCCCTCTGTTCGGACAGCTCGTAGCCCAGTGGGTAGCTGATGGGAAGCGCCCGAGAGCGGAGCTGGAAGTCTTGCGCGGCGATCGCTTCGACCATTAAGCATATCGCCTCTGCGGCTCCCGTCAGTTCGAACTACGGCCAGCCGCTACATTTTTAGCAAAGATAGGCAATCAAACTTCGTCAAATGCCTGTAATCTGTTCGCATTGGTGCAAAACATTGATGCTGCACCGTTTACACGGGTCGAATGTGATGACTGAAGTATGAACCTGCGCGAAACGATCGAACGAATGGAGGAGCTTATTGTTGCTAGCTCGAGTATTCCGCTAACGCGCATCAAGTTGATTCGAGAGCGAGAGCTGCTCAATTATCTCGACCGCATTCGTTTGAGTTTGCCAGGAGCCTTAGCGGAGGCCGAGCGAATGTTGGCCGAACGTGAAGGTCTTATTCGTCAAGCTCAGGCTCACGCCCAAAATATTATCGACACAGCACAGGAGCGAGCCGATCAGCTCGTTCACGAGTCCGTCATCTCGCGTCGTGCCGAGCAGGAAGCCGTTCAGATTCGCGAGCGCGCCCTCAAAGAACGGCAAGAAACCTTGCAGCAGACCCGCCAAGAGTCGGAGCGGGTTCGCAATGAAATGGATCGCTACGCCGACAGCGTCCTGGGAGATTTGGAGCGACGCTTATTCCAATCTTTGAACGTGATTCGCGACAGTCGCGCCCAGCTGGAGCGATCGCCCCACGCTCGCCCCGAGAGGCAAGAGGAGCGCTAGGTCTTTTGGGCCTTGCGTTCGGCTTTCTTCGCTTTTGCTTTTTTGCGTTTAGCTGCCTGTTTAGCCTCGGCCTGAGCTCGCTTAGCGGCTAGCTCTGCCTGATGTTTTTCTTCAGCAATTTTCTCTAAGTAATAGTCGTAGCCACCGGCAAATGAACGCAACTCGCCATGGTGAATTTCGACGATACGATTGGCAACTTGGGACAGAAAGTAGCGATCGTGTGAAGCTATCAGTACCGTACCCTCGTAGTTTTTTAACGCAGTTTCTAGCGTTTCTTTAGCGGGAATATCGAGGTGGTTGGTTGGCTCATCTAAAATCAACAAATTAACGGGTTCGAGCAGCATTTTTGCCAGCGCTAATCGAGCCTTTTCACCACCACTGAGGGCTGCGACTTTTTTCTGAACCGTTTCGCCGCTGAACAAGAACTTACCCAGAAGCGCCCGAACCTCTTCGTATTTCAAATCAGGCGCAGCATGCTGAATGGTTTCCTGGACAGTTAAATCTAGCCGTAAAGCCTCAGACTGATTCTGGGCGAAGTATCCGGGCACGACATTATGTGGTCCCAATCGCACTTCGCCGTCAGTGGGCTGTTCGAGACCTACAATCAAACGCAACAACGTCGATTTCCCCGCACCGTTAGGGCCGAGAAAGGCAATGCGATCTCCCCGTTCGATCTCCAAGTTGGCGCCGAGAAACAGCAACTTGTCGTCAACTTCGTAGGTCAGCTCTTCTACCATTACAACTTCGCGACCGCTGCGGGGAGCAGGCGGGAAACGAAATTGCAGCGTCCGCACGTCGCCGTCTGGAGCTTCAATGCGTTCAATTTTTTCGAGCTGCTTTTCTCGGCTCTTAGCTTGCGTACTGCGGGTAGCGCTGGCGCGAAATTTCTCTACGAAGGCCTGCTGTTTGGACAATTCTGTTTGCTGACGCTCGAAAGCGCGTAGCTGCACCTCACGATTAAGCTGCTTCTGTTCGAGATAGCTGGAGTAGTTGCCCAGATACGTGGTTGAAATGCCGCGTTCAGTTTCCACAATTTGCGTGCAAAGCTTGTCAAGAAACTGGCGATCGTGAGACACGATGACCATCGGCGTAGTCAATTTCTTTAAGTACGCTTCCAACCACTCAATTGTTTCCAAATCTAGGTGGTTGGTCGGCTCGTCCAAAAGCAGTAAGTCGGGCTCTTGCAGCATCACCTTGCCTAAACAGATGCGCATCTGCCAGCCACCGCTAAAATCGCCCACCAAGCGATCGCCATCTGATTCTTCAAACCCAATATCAGGCAAGATTCTGCCTACTTTGGCGTCGAGCCCATATCCGTCTGCAGCATCAAATCGGTGTTGCAAGCGATCGAGTTTCTTCAGCAGCACGTCCAGCTCGTCTGGCTCGGCTTCGCCCATCGCTTCTTGAACCCGATCCATCTCGTGGCGAATCTGGTTTGCTTCTTCAAATGCGCGCCACAGCTCTTCCCGGACGAGTTGCTCGGGATTCACGTCAAATTCTTGACTCAAATGGGCGATTTGAAGCGCAGCGGGTCGAATGATTTGGCCGCTGGTGGGTTCTTCCTTTCCCAGAACAATACGGAGCTGGGTTGTCTTGCCCGCACCGTTTACACCCACCAGACCGAGGCGATCGCCGGGTTTCACTTCCCAGTTCACGTCCTTGAGTACTTCGCCGGTGGGATAGATTTTGCCAATGCGTTCCAGTCGAAGCATGGAGAAACAGGGGGATGAAAAGTTAACCGGGACGATCGATTCGATAGCCGCCATTACGGATTGTAACTGTTTGCTGCAAAGTCTTCCGCTGAGGGCGATCGCGATCGCTGTCGACGCAGTTTAGGATGACTGAGGCGCAACTGAGGGCGCGATGGCGTCTGTCCAAAATGGGTTTACAGGTTTACGGCATTCCTAACTGCGGCACGTGCAAAAAGGCGATGGCTTGGCTCGACAACAACGACGTTACCTATGAATTTGTGAATACGAAAGAGCATCCGCCAACTAAAGAGGCGATCGCCCCTTGGATAGCAGCCCTGGGTGCCAAGTCGATGCGAAATACGTCAGGCAAGTCCTACCGCGCATTGGGAGACGAGCGTAATGACTGGGATGAGGCTGAGTGGGCTGATGCGTTTGCACGAGATGCCATGCTGCTGAAGCGACCGCTGTTCGTTAAAGACGGCCAGGCAGTCTTGGTTGGATTTCGCGCGGCAGAAGAAACACTACGAGCTGTGTTGTGCAATTAGGCATAATATCTTTCTTCCTCCTCAATCGCTTCAGCGGTACTCTCGCAGATCGAAGGTATTGAAATGCTCGCGATCGCAGAAAAACAAAATACATTTTTGTCTTCTCACCATAAAAATATAGCCATTTTGTCCAAATTCAGGTCAAAGGGAGCTCTGGCTCAGATATCACTGCTTTCTAAGGTCACCTGCCAAGCCTGAAAAAGCCGGTTACTTGGATAGCGTTGGTCACTTTGACTTAGAGTGCAGCTGCTATAGCGTTTTCTAGCCTGCTGAAGTACAACGACAAATGCCAAATAGCCAATAAACCAGTCAAGTGTATACCACACT
>JBCBVC010000216.1:0-4860 GCA_039817845.1 Cyanobacteria bacterium J06642_2 | reverse complement strand
AGTAACGTTGTTGCATCGAGGCAGCCATATCTTAAATAAAGAAGACGCTGATGCGGCTGAAATTGTACAAGAGGTTTTGCTAAGAGAAGGTGTTCAATTGGTTTTAGGGTGTACGTTGAAGCGAGCTTACAAGACTCCTGAAGGTAAGACTCTCGTATTTGAGTGCAATGGTCAGGAAGAGTCCGTGACTGTCGATGAAGTTTTGGCTGGGGCAGGGCGTGCGCCTAACGTCGAAGGCCTAAATTTAGAAGCTGTTGGGGTTGAATATGACATTCGTAAAGGTGTTGTCGTAAATGATTTCCTCCAAACCACCAATCCTAAGATCTATGCTGCAGGCGACATTTGTATGAATTGGAAATTCACCCATGCTGCTGATGCTGCTGCTCGCATCGTACTCAAAAATACTCTGTTTTCTCCTTTTGGTTTACGCAGGTCTAAGCTTAGCGATTTGGTCATGCCTTGGGTTACCTTCACTGATCCTGAAATTGCCCATGTTGGTATCTATGAGCACGAAGCTGCAGCCAGTGGTATCGAGATTAAAACCATCAAAATCGACTTCGAGGATTTAGATCGAGCGTTAGCAGATGGTGAAACTGAAGGATTTGCAAAAATCCACTACAAGCCAGATTCTGATGCCATTTTGGGTGCAACTATCGTAGCGACTCATGCGGGTGAAATGATTAGCGAAATCACTACAGCAATGGTGGGTGGTGTCGGTCTGAGTACAATCGCAAAAAAATCCATTCACTCCTACCCCACCCAAGCGGAAGCAATTAAAAAAGCAGCTGATGCCTACCGCCGCACGTTGCTAACGCCGCGTTCGATCGCTTTCTTAGGTCTTTTGACCAAACTTTCGTAGTGGCCAAACTCAGATAAATGGAGCGCTCTGCGGCCCAGACATACATGACGCGGGTTGAGTCTTCAGGCATTGCTGTTGGAATGCTAACCATATTCGTGACTTGCGTCAGAAGAAACAGCATGCAAGCGCATTCATTTTGACTGGCCGCGGACCAGATAGCCTACTCCGCCAGACACGACCGCCGTCACCAGCGATCGGGCTCAGCCTTTTTCTTCGGCAGAAGCATTGGGGCCGCGGATGGTGTCGATACTCAACCAGACGATCGTGACAAGCCCGACCAACGTCACTCCAAACAACGCAACATTCTGCCAACGCTTGAACTGAGCGTCGAGAGTTGCTTGCTGGAGCCGATGTTCGCGCTCGCTCGGTGCTTCACTGGTCAGACTTCCCGTCCATAACTGTTTGTCTGCGAGTTCGGCAATGTCGACGAACTGCTTCGATGGCAAATCTTTTGGAGGCTGTTCCGCCATTAAATGCCGACGATTTCTCGCGCTAGCGCATCACCACGATCGGAGGCGACGATGCCGAGATGTTCGCCATTTTGTTTGGCTTCAACGGCCACGGTCATCAATGCCACAGCTTTGCGCAGCAGTTCGCTTTTAGAGCGGCTGTGAGTGGCTTCAACTAAGTCTTCAATTACGCGGTTGAGTTCGGGAGTGACATCAAAACTCAGGCGCGTCATTTTGGTTGTCGTCATGGCCGTACTCGAACGAGAAAAAGGTGAAATTGCCAGCTCTTACTCACATTCTACTTAAAAGTTAAGTAAGTTCCACCGATTCTGGCTCAGTGGTACTGGCGATCGCGCGAGGGTAAAGTAACAAACTAAACTTGAGAAATGGAATATTTAGCCAAGCATTGCCTTTATGATTCGTACCTTTGCTCGACATGCCGGCCAGTTTGTCGTGGCGGCGGCGATCGCAATCGCTCCCGTGCAGGCCAGCGTAGCAGCTCCCGATAAAGCCTTTGTGTGGAAAGTGGAATCTTCCAGCAACACGCTGTATCTACTGGGGTCAATTCACGTCTTGCAAGCCAGCGACTATCCGTTGGATGAAGAGATGCAAGCCGCTTTTGCCGATGCCGAGCACGTCATTTTTGAAATCGACATATCGGAGTCGGGCAATCAGCAAGCACAAGCGCTGGCTTTACAGAAAGCACGACCCGATCGAGATGATGAAACTTTAGTTGAAGCGTTGAGCGAATCGACCTACGCCCTCGCGCAAGAAAAAGCCGCCGAACTGGGCGTTCCTATTGAAGCGTTTCACCCATTTGAACCCTGGTTTTTCTCGCTGGCATTAGTCGTAACCAAAATGCAAATGCTGGGCTTCGACCCTCGCTATGGCGTCGATCGCCACTTTTTCCAGCAAGCTCTCGATAGCGATAAAGGCATTCTGTCGTTGGAAACTTATCAAGATCAGCTTGCCATGCTCGACGGGTTACCTGGATCGAACCAGGATGACTACATCCGCCAAACGCTGGACGAAATGGATGCACTAGAAACGTCTTTACAGCAAATGGTTGCGGCTTGGAAAGCAGGCGATAGTGAGCTGTTGGAAGAGTTTATCTTTGCTAGCTACGAACAATATCCCGAGATTTATCAGCGCGTGTTTACCGATCGCAATCTCAACTGGCTCGATACTCTTGAAGATTTAATTGGCCGGGATGACGATTATCTCGCAGTCGTGGGTGCGGGTCATTTGATCGGTCAGGACGGCTTGGTGAATTTGCTGCGGGCTAAAGGTTACCGAGTCGAACAGCAGTAATTGCAGGACAGAATTGCGGTGGTGCTCGATCGGGTCTGGGAGATTTCTAAGCGCGATCGCCTGCCCGCTACTGAGGTAGGCTATACTAGTTTCCCGCGAGAGTTAGCCCGTAGTTGATACGGATGTCTCGCAGAGGGCGAGTGGCGAAATGGTAGACGCACTGCACTCAAAATGCAGCGGGGAAACCCATGAGAGTTCGAGTCTCTCCTTGCCCATCTTTGTGACTTTATTCGCGCTCGAATCTCCTAACGCTGACTAGGCGACTTCGGGGCGAGGCAAATAGGTCTGAAATGGATGCAACGGCGATCGCCTCTTTGAGGTGGATCGCTCTTTCAGCATCGCGAGCAGAGTGAACGCGCGCTAGTACAATAAATCTTGCAAAAGATTCAGAGTTTAAACATGAGCATTGTTCTCGTCCGCGGGGGAGATGCAACCTTCGATGTCGATTTGATGGATGACATGGTCCCTGGTTGGAGCAGTCTAAAAGTGAGCGCTCGCGACGGTCAGGACCTCAGCATTCCTCCCGACGAGCAAGTTGAATTACTGGCAGATGATGACGCGATCGCGGGCACGTACAAAGTGTCGTTCGCGCTTGCTCCCGCTGCTCCACGCGGTTGGCGGCTTTATCTCGATCGCGTTTCGGGTGCTGCGGAGACCAGCACTCAGGCGCAGGCTACTGATGGCAGTCAGCCGCAAGCTGCTAGTAGTGGTGGTGACAACGCCAAAAAGCAGTACGCCATCACAGTCGAACGTGCTGGAGGCGCGGCTGTCCGACTCAGCAAGATGACATATAACGTCCCTTACTCTCGTTTGAGTAGTGAAGTGCAGCGATTGTTGCGATCGGGTGCTCGCATTGTCAGCGTGGAAGAAAGTACGACTTACTAACTCGACCTCAATCTTCAGCCTGGCTGAGATCCTGTGGTTCAGCTGCGCCGCAAACTATCTTCGCTGTAACGGCGGCGCTGGTCCCGCGTCGGACGTACTTACCTTAAAGACCGTAATTGGTAGTTCTGTCCAAAGTACAGGGGCAAAACCCAATTGCAGCGAACTACAGCCGAGGCCTGGAGGGAAGATTTGACAAATCGAGGGGCGAAGAGGTGAGCGAGGAAGCACTATCCCCCTGAGCTTGACCTCCTCATGCACGAGATTAGCCGAATTCAAACCGCTGACTTTTCTCGCCCTCTTCCTCCTCGCCTTGTTTCGTGTGGAAACCGTCAATTTGGATAAGCTCGCCTCGGTGTTTGCCAACCGGACTCAAAATGAGCCGAACCACAAGTGCCTGACTCACTTTTTCAAAAGATTTGACCTTGGCTTTGATGAGATTGCCCGAGCCATCATTGGTTGGAGTCAAATTCCCCAACCCTGGACGTTGAGTCTCAACCGCACCACTTGGTCGTTCGGCACGATAATTTTCAATATCCTGATGCTGGAAATTGTTCACGAAATGGCGGAGATGACGATCTAGGCATTTCAAACGCAGTCCTCTAAAAAAATTGCCCTGCTAAGCAACCAGATTTAAGTTGGGCACCGAATGAGTTTCACCCAATAAACTAGTGCCTTAACCCACGCTCCTGCACCGAGGATTGCAACGGGTGTGGAAAGTGTGGAGCGCTTCATAATTGGCTGCAAACTTAAGTACATTCAGGATAGATGTCGATCGCATGCAAAGCATTTGAGATAGCACTGACAATGCGATTGCCATCATCAACGTGCAAGTTTAAGTACATCCAGAATAAAGAAACGAAGGTCGTTGCCCCTAAGCTGAAGCAACCGGCGATGAGATGTATCGCCTAACGGAATTAAGCACATCTACTCATCAAAACTGGATGTACTTTGGTTTTCAGCATCAAACTGCTTGCAATTTTGTTACCTAATCATCATCCAGGTGTTTTGGACAGAATCTGCCACGATTCGCTCCAGAGATGGCACGGAATAATTCGGGCTATCCACGCAATATAGAGGCGTTATGCAGAATAGTTTCGTTTAACGAAAGCTTGCTTGCTATTTATTGAGCAAAGCCACCCTTATATGTTTGACCGCGTGTCTTTTGACAAACTTTTTTGAGTAGTACATCCTGGCTGAGTCATCTAGTTCAACAAGGGGTATAGAATGACTCGATCCAAAGTTTCTTGGAATCGCCCCTCAATATCTGAATCTTCAAAGAATCGTTTTTACCGTACGGTATGGCGTTGGCACTTCTATGCTGGGTTATTTGTCATACCTTTCATGCTCATTTTGGCA
>JBCBVC010000215.1:0-4912 GCA_039817845.1 Cyanobacteria bacterium J06642_2 | reverse complement strand
AAGGGATTGGCCAAATTACAGGACCTGGTTGAGGGGTGGAAGTTGGCCAGCCTGCACACTTAGCAGGAAAAGTCAGGTCCCTGAAGCGATCGGCCAACGCAGAGGAAGGAGCATTGTCTTGAGGGCTAGCACTTGCAATCGGCTACTCTTGAGCTCCGGTCGGTTTGTGCCATATCCAATTGAGCGGTACGTAGACGAGAGGAGTCCACAAGCTGCTGAGAATGGCGGAACTGAGCGTCACGGACTGATAGGTTTGCCAAATGCCGGAAAGCGATTCCCAGAAGACGTGGCTGTTCTCAAGCCACATCATCATCAGCACCCACTGCACTGCCAATATCGTTTCGGCGATCGCAGTCATACCAAAAACGATTAACGCCACCGAGACAAAATCTTCCCGCACGTACCGATTCTTTTGCAGTCGGGCTGTGGCGATACCGACCAGCGCCAAGCTGATGGCGTGAGTCGGTTGTGCCTGGGTCAAACCATCTTGCACTAAACCGACAGCAACACCGGCGATCGCGCTTTGCCATATGGGTCGGTTAACGCTCCAAGCTACCACCCACATCAGCGGCCAGTTTGGCGTTACGCCTGCTAACACCATCCCCGGCAAACGAACCCACGTTCCCAGCGCGGCAGCCAGCGCCGAAATAACGGTGGCAGCCCCCCGAACTAACGGGGCAGACGGTACTCGCCTACGGCGCGGCGATAGAGAGATTCTCATTGGCGAGGTCTTCCGATGCAGCTTCGCGAAAGAGGGTGGTGTCGTGATGGTGAATGGAAACCCATTCCAAAATATTGAGCGGCACGGCTAACTCCACAGCAGCTTCAGGAGAAGGACTGGCTTGCAAGTCTACCGAGCGGATCGTGCCCAATGCCAATCCAGATGGGTAAAGACTGCTGATCCCCGACGTCACCACCGTATCGCCCACCTGGACCTGTGGTTCTTTATCGAAAAACTGCATGACGGCCATATGCGACCCCGTCCCTCTCAATACCCCCATGGCCCGAGTTCGACTCAAGGACACGCCAACGCGGCTGGTAGGACTGCTGATCAACAGCACGCGACTGGTGTGGGGCGTCACTGCTTCAACCCGGCCCACTAAGCCTCCAGGTGCGATCGCAGCATCGCCAACCCGAACGCCATCGAACTGACCGCGTCCCAGGGTCAACTGTTGCCACCAGTGGTCGGCCGAGCGCGCGATAGTTGGGGCGACGATGCCAGTATTGCCCAATGTTTTCTGTAGCGACAACAGACCGCGTAATTGCTGGTTTTGATGCTGTAATTCCCGCAGCTGTGTTCGCATTTGTTCGGTACCCGTTTGCCGCAGCACGCGATCGACGTCAATCTCGGGTTGGAAGGGGAGTGTTAGCAGTCGGTACAGCTCTACCAAACCCGATCCACGCGTTTGCTGCAGACCAAACGCCCCCCCCAATGCCAAGGTAGACAGAACGAGAGCTAGCCCGTACCGCGCCCACCACCGCCGCATTGAATCCACCACCATGGCTATTGCTCCCCACTCACGTCACCGCCGTGCGTGACTTTGGTTTGAGTTCGTTACTCTCAGTCTGGCACCTACGATTTAAAACTGCTGGTCAGGGCGCGTTCGTGACGTTTGTAGTTTTCCAATACTTTCCCCGTGCCCAGTACCACGCACAGTAGAGGGTCGGCGGCAACGTGAACCAGAATGCCTGTCTCGTGACTGATCAAAGCATCGATTCCTTTGAGTAACGCGCCGCCACCAGCCAGCATCACGCCGCGATCGATGATATCGGCAGCGAGTTCGGGAGGAGTGCGCTCTAGCGTTCGCTTTACGGCCTCGACGATTACCGAGAGCGGTTCGGCCATGCTTTCGCGAATCTCAGGGCTCTTGACCGTCACTGTCCGAGGTAAACCAGATAGTAAATGGAGGCCGCGCACCTCCATGGCCAGCTCCTCCCGAATGGGATAAGCTGAGCCGATTTGAATTTTGATATCTTCCGCCGTGCGCTCGCCAATCACCATGTTGTGCACTTTGCGCATGTACTGGGCGATCGAATCGGTGAGTTCGTCCCCAGCGACGCGCACCGATTCGCTTAACACAGTCCCTTGGGTGCTGAGTACGGCAACTTCGGTTGTACCTCCACCAATATCCACGACCATGTTGCCGGTCGGTTCGTCGACAGGCAGTCCGGCACCGATCGCGGCGGCAACGGGCTCGTCAATGAGATAGACTTCTCGCGCTCCAGCCTGATGAGCGGCTTCCATCACAGCCCGCTGTTCGACTTTTGTTACTCCACTGGGAATGCCGATGATGATACGCGGCGCAATCAGGTAGCGTCCGCCGTGCACGCGCTGGATGAAATGTTTCAGCATCATCTCGGCCGTATCGAAGTCAGCGATGACACCATCTTGTAAGGGGCGGACAGCAACGATATTGCCAGGGGTGCGCCCCAACATGCGTTTGGCTTCGAGGCCGACTGCAAACAAATCTTTAGTATTCTGGTCAATTGCGACAACTGAGGGTTCTTGCAACACGACGCCCCGCCCCACGACAAATACCAACGTATTGGCTGTACCGAGGTCGATCCCCATATCCCGAGATATTCGACTGAACAGTCCCACAACTACACCCCCAACGACATCACGAACTCAACGTTTGCACCTACTCTTGCGTACTACTGCACATCTTGTGCTGCTGCCTGCAGTTCGCACCACCTCAATCAACCCCGCCTTAATCAATCCCGTTTTAATCAACCACCGCCTCAATTAACCACTGCGCTTAGCCATCGCGAGCCTCGTGCGGAAGACTGGGTACAAATAGCTCAACTCAGTGTATAGCACGCTTTTCAGCGACGGACTGAGATGCAGTACTGTCAACGAGGCTTGCTGTCCAGTCCTCTGCAAGAGAGAATGAGAGGTACGCTGGCTAATTGAATCCAGTGGTCCTTTCAAACCCAATCGCACTCCTTGTGAACACAGTACGTACGGTTGCCAGTACCAAGGCAGCTTTTCTCGCGAACTACCCTCGTCCGATCAATTCTGTCTACCGGCGCGCGGTGGAAGAAATTTTGATTGACTTGCATTTGGTGACGGTGAACGAACGCTTCGCCTACAACCCCTTTTTCGCCCTGGGTTTGACTACGGTCTACGATACCTTCATGCAAGGGTACGCGCCACTCGCAGAGGTTCCTACGATCTTCATAGCTTTGTGTAAAGCGCTTCAACTCAAACCCGACATCGTCCGCAAAGATGCAGACATGCTCGTGGAGCTATTGCGCTCTGGCGACCGCCAGCAACACATAGGACTATTTCAATTAGAAGACGGATCGAGCGATGTTGGCGGCCTCAAAGGCATCTTGACTGGGATTCGCGACAATAAAGATTTCTATTACAGCCGCACGTTCGCAATCGGTCTCTATTCCGCGTATGAGATGTTTGCTCCCGAGGATGAAGAGAAGGCGAAGCTGGAAGCGTTCAAGGGCATTGCCACAAATCTCAACCTGCCCACAGATCGCGTTCACAAGGACCTTGAGCTCTACCGCAAGATGACAGAGAAGATGCAGATGGCTCAAGAGGCTTTAGCCGAGGCCGCCGCTGCTGCACGATCGCAGAAAGAGCGACGGGCCGCTGCTGCTGCAAATGCATCTAATTCTTCAACTGAGACTGATGCTCCGGTTGAGTCTGAGTCGATGACCTCTGATTGAAGGTCACAAATCGCTGACGCGCGTAATTGAGTCCATTCATTCCCTTCGAGTTGAGGCGTTTATGACTGCGGTTTTAGAATTTCTTTGGACTTTTTTGGCAATTTTGCTGATCGTGCTCGTACTATTGCACAGTCCGAAAGGAGACGGTTTGGCAGCGATCGGCGGCCAAGGCGAACTCTTCTCAAGTCCTAAAAGTGCTGAAGAAAATCTCAATCGAGTGACGTGGTTGGTGCTGACGGGTTTCCTAGTCCTGAGCGTGTTACTTGGCTCCGGTTGGCTGACTTCGTCCGTAGGTTAATTCTCTACCCCCTGCGAACTTGACTCGGCGTTGGCAAACCCTGGAAGTTTGATTTCCTTCCAGGACTGCATCCTAGCGTTTGATGAAATTGGCCGGGTCCTGATCGCGGCGATCGCGGGTGGAAAGTGGCGGACCTTGGCGCTCACCTACTAGAGCAGCCGTGTCTTCGAGAGCGGCTCGGAAGCGTTTAGCGGCATAGATGGACATGTCGCGGGGGACGTTGACGCGATCGCGCAGATAACGTAGAGCGCGATCGCTCTCGGGTGGGGGCGGACAGGATTCGCCCGTCATCATGCTTGTGAGAGCGCAGCGAAGAGCTTCGTCGATACGGCGATCGCGTGCTGGATTGACGCGGATGATGTTGTCCCGATGTTTGAGGACGCGGTGCAGGGCTTCGCGGCGGGAAGTTTCCGGTTCAGGATAGGCGACGTCTGGTAATCCTGCCCAGGGACCGTTGTCGACGCAATGCTGATTGCGGCGGGCTTCAGGCTCGCCGTTTGCGTAGCAGCCACCCATTTGCGGTGGTAGGTCGTGAACGTGGGTGTGGAAATCGCTTTGCGTGCCGCGATAGGTCGGTCGGGTTTCGAGTGCGTCAAACCAGGCCGCAAATTGGGGATTGTCTTCTCGTAGCGAGTAGCCTTTGTAGTAGTACAAGCTGGCATTCATGCGTTCGACATAGGGTACGAAGACAACATCAGCCGTGCTGAACTCAGGCAGAAAATAGGAACCTGGAGTGCGGCCCAATGCTTTTTCTACTTGAGCGACGACATTAACAAACTGATCGCGATTGCGTAGCTCTTCCTGCGGAGAATTCGTGGGGGAACAAAGCCACATGCACCAGGCTCGAAACAGAAGTCGTTCGAGCTGCCGCAACGGGAGGACGGCGGCAGATTGCATACCGGCATACAGAGGACCAAAAGCCCGTTCCAG
>JBCBVC010000214.1:0-4976 GCA_039817845.1 Cyanobacteria bacterium J06642_2 | reverse complement strand
GATGGCGGCTAAAACCCTTTCCAGCAGAGACTTACAGCCTTATTGCCCCTGGTGACAGCTTCGCTTTAATTACCCCATTAAGTGCAACTAGGCCCAGATTATTTGCAACGAGCCTGCAAACAAGGAAATGGACCCAGATTAAGTGCAACTAGGTTGAGAGTGTTTCAGGCAATGACTTCTAGAGCTTGAAGGGTGGTTGTGAGTGTTTAGTTAAAACGGTCTTTTTCTCCAAACGCTTATACCCAGTAAATGACGTTTAATTTAGACGTATACCGTTGGCTTCAATATCAAAATTGGTTTTTTCAGGAAACAGGCCAAAGCTTGAATCTCTCTTCCCCTCTTCAAATCGCTTGCGATCGCCTAATTATCTGCACACTCTGCTGAAGCTGGCTCAATCTTCGTCGAGTGTAGAGCTTGGGAGGCCATAAATAGCTCCGAGTTTCTGGAAGGTTCAAAGTGCTCGAAACCTTTGGTAAGTAAGAGATACGAGCTGTTTGCAGTTAATGTGGGTCGAAATGCATGTTTGCAGGTCAGTTGCAGTTAATGTGGGCCTAGTTGCAGTTAATGTGGTTCCTGAGCAGGTCTGAGTTGCAGATAATGTGGGCCGAAAATCGCCTTTATTGCAGGTCCTGCCGATCTTTATTGCGGGCCGCTACAGTTAGACCGTTTTTGACGAAGAATTGAGTTCTGGGACGACCCATTGAAAGTCTCGTCTGTAGTGCTGTGAGGATGGGTTAGCGGGCAAGCGATCGCGCGATTAAGGGATGATGTCGAACGCTCGATTTCCAGACAGTCGGTAAATACGGAAGTCGCTGTCTAAGGTAAAAATCAACTGGGTCCTCAGCGATTCGGCTGCTGCAACGAGAGAGGCATCAGCCAAGTCCATCGGCAGATCCCGATAGGTTTGCATGAGATGCCGCATCACGCTCATCTCATCATCAGAGATGCGATACAGCACGACATTCTCATCGGCCAAGAGACTCCACAAAGCATCTTGTCCTTGCCAGCCCAGCTCTCGATAGAGCAGATACATCGCTTCGACCAAACACGGCCACGTCGTGACCAGAGGAGCTTCTGCGTTCTGCGCTGCCGCCACACATCTGTCGTGATAGCGATCGCGTCGGTGCAATAAAGCAATAAGAGCGGAGGCATCACACAGCGTCACAGAGAGTCCCTATGACTGATGCTTCTGGGCGATGAGGTCGGTAAACTTCTCACCCGTATTCTGGGATAAATCGGGCGAGCCGCCATCTAGCATCCCGATTTTGCTGCCCAAACTTTCCGCGACAGACATCCGACGCGGTGCCTCAGACTTGACGGGTTGAGCTTCAAGCACAGTTACTCTCACCCGGCGATCGAGTAAGTCGGGGGATTGCGCCAAAATCTCTTCGAGAGTGCCTTCAAAAACAGTATTCATGCCTTCATCATATCCCTCTGGACGGCGGCAAAGACCCGCGATCGAAATTCAACAACGTCTGCAAGCGAATCAGAGCTAGACGCTCTCGACTTTCAGCCTGCGAGAGGGCAAAGGCGAACGGGAGCGGAATATATTTACAGCATATATGTCGGGTTAAGCCACTGCTCCGAGTGCTTGTAAAACCGCAGGCTGCCATCGCTCTTCCCATTCACTACTGGCAATCAGTCCTCTAATTTGCAGCACTTTATGGGCTCCCTCTCGGGTCCATTGCATCTTTCCACTCTTCTTGTGCCGGGCATTGACGAGCGCTTCTATGTGCGATTCAGCGACTTGGCTGCTGTAAGGCTGATTCGTTTGTTCTCGTTCTTCATAGTTTACGAGATAGTCTTGATTCCGTTCTAAATAGTCGTGCAGCTCTTCAAGCTTTTTACGTTTCTTCTGGTCTGTGATGTTCGTTCTCAGTAGTTCTAGTTTGGTCAGTGCCTCCTCAGATTTGCCATGCCATAAGGTCCATTTGACTCGCTCTAACGTATCATTCAACCCTTCTTCTACGGCACTCCTGGCATTCTGAAAGGTCTTGCCGATGTGCCACCAGTCCAATATACGCGTCAGCTTCTTGCAGTGATTTTCCAAACACGAGAGGGCCGACCAACAATTGTGGGCACCATCTGCCAGCACCATGACCTCCGTATCCTCTACTAATCCTTGCTTACGAGCGGCATTGAGAACGTAGGTTTTCATTGAAACTTGGCTGTCGTCCTTGGCGGAGAGAGCACAGCTTTTGCTCTCAATCTTGCGATGGTGCTTATCAACTGGGCGAATAGTCTCCGGACGGTAGACAACGGCTGAGAGGGCTTCAAAACTTCGTTTCTCTTTATCCTTGACCGGTATGTGCCCTCCATCGATTTGCACGATCAGTTCAGCCGCTGGAGCGGCGCAGTCCTTTTCAGCAGGAGGTTTGAAGTTCTCTTCTGCTAGGACTTCACCCACTGTGTCAGTCAGCAATCGAATTTGGTTGTGGTTATTTACTTGACGGCGATGGACCGTTAACTTCTCGAGATTACTTTCCGCTTCACGGTAGCTATATAAGGCTCCTTGTTCGCACTGCAATTTAGCTAAGTCAGGATGGATCGAGGTTCCGAACACAGAGGTCGTTGTGGGAGTGCTTTGCCATTTACATTCGGGAGTGCGGCATTGATGTTTTTGAATGCCGACTTTATGGTCGGTAAAGACAGCCTGAAACTTGGATTGAGCGAATCCTCTTTTATTGAGTTTCCCACCACATCTCGGGCAGCGATCGTAACCAGTATCAATTAACTTAGACTGGGCAGCTAAGATTGAGTTCTGAACTTTTTCAAGCAGAGATATCTGCTCTTGATGACGCAGACCTAGCTCGAGAATGGATTCAGGTGCTTTAATGTCGTAGACCTTGAGAGTATCTCGCTTGACGACTTCTTGGGAACTGACGGCGACTTTCTCCACAACTACCCGTAGTTCGTAGTCCATGCTCGCAACTCCCTAGATACCTTATGCTGTGGAGGGTATCATAAGACTCGATATGCTGTAAATATATTCCGCTCCCAGTGAAGATCCAGTTCCGCGTTTTTGACTAAAGTTAATCCTGAGGAGTCGGTCATTCAATTTGTGCCCCCCTTTGGATGGAAGGACATGTTTCGACACACTACGGTCGCTGTTGCAGCGGGATTATTTACGGCTGGTCTCCTTACGGCTAGATTCGCACTCGCAAGTCATGTCTTGGCGAACCCATCGGAAATGGTCGCCCAAACCCTCGATACTTCCCCTATCGAAACCGTCTTCGAATTTGGCTCAGATGCACCGCCAGGCAACATCGCGATCGCCCCAGACGGTCGTATCTTTATGAGCCTGCATGGATTCTACGGTCAGCCGCTCAAGATGGTCGAGGTCAACAGCGATGGTTCGGTCACCCCTTATCCCACGACCGCATGGGCGAATCTGCCCGAAGGAGACGGTCCTGGTCTGAGTAACGTTCTTGGGATCAGAGCCGATCGCCAAGGGATTCTCTGGATGCTCGATTCCGGTAGCGACGGTCAATCGGGTCGACTCGTCGGTTGGAATACTCAAACTGAAACCCTTCACCAGATAATTTACCTGGCTCCACCTGTCGTGGGCGAAGGAGCATTTTTAAACGATCTCGCCGTCGATCGCGAGCACGAAGCCATTTACATCACCGATACCGCTACGCCCGAGACTTCTGCTCTGATTGTGGTGGATTTAACCACGGGTCGCGCTCGTCGAGTGCTGGCAGGCTCGGAGTTTACTCGGCCGGAAGATCTGGATATGGAGATTGATGGCCAGACCGTAACGTTGAATGGCGAAGCCGCTCGCATCGGTGCCAATCCCATCGCAGTCGATCCCAGCAATACTTGGGTCTACTTTGCGCCGATGTCCGGGCTGTCGATGTATCGAATCCGGACGGCTGACTTGCGGGACGAGTCCCTATCTCCGACTGAATTGGCAGATCGGGTCGAACGCTATGGCGATAAGCCCATTTCTGACGGTTCGACCGTAGATGGTGAAGGGAATGTCTACATCACCTCCATCACTGAAGATGCCATTGGAGTCGTGCGGCCTGACGGTTCCTACGAAACCCTCCATCAAGATGATGCGATTTCCTGGCCCGATGGGTTTGCCTTTGGACCTGACGGCAAAATCTACGTCGCGGTCAACGAGTTGCATCGTTCGCCAGTGCTTAGTGATGGCGAAGACATCAGCCGGGGAGAATTCAAAATTATGCGCTTCGAGCCCCTCGCCCCAGGAGCCCCAGGACGCTAAACGTGACCTCCAGCACGTGGAAAGCCTCAACTTTTAAAGTCAATCCTGAGGAGGCTGATTGATAATGTCTTGGTTTCGCCGCACGACAGCAACGAGATCGCGCAACTCCTTCTGGGTAGCCAGTTGGACGCGATACAACTCGCTCGATAAAGCAACAACTTCCCCCAATTGTCGTTGAGTTCGTGCTTGCTGCTCTGCCATCGTGGCCAGCCGCTCTCCTAATCCATCGACTTTCTCAGCGATGGAATCTATTCGACCACCTAGTCCATCAACTTTTTCACCTATAGAATCAACCCGATTGCCGATCCCCTCGATTTGCCTTTGCAAGCGGCGATCGCCTTCGAGCAGTTCGAGCTGTACCTGCTGAATTCGAGTATTGATATCGTCTGCCATTGCAAACCTCCTGACAAAATTGTAGTGCGATCGCTCTACCGACTATGACTCAGACCTTTCTTTGACAAACGCTCTCACTGCGCGGGCGTGCCTGCAATCAGCTCGAATCACTCTCATCCGAACCAGATCGCGCCATTCACTGCAGGTACATGCTTCGACTTCCCCAGTTCGCTCGTGAGTGCATGCGTAGTAATAGCGATCGCCTTCAATACATTCAAAGCTGGTTCTGACTCTCTCTCTGGGATCGGAATATCGAACGAGAATTTTCTCACTTGCAACTGGTTGCGGGTTTCGGCTCCCGTGTGAATTTGTCTGAAACCCTCTACTGAGCTGCCATTCCATCAATTCATCC
>JBCBVC010000213.1:0-4981 GCA_039817845.1 Cyanobacteria bacterium J06642_2 | reverse complement strand
CGTACGCACAGGGTACTAGAGAAGAACATCCACCAGAGCAGCTACGCAACAGGCTCACTGAAATTCTGACGCAGGAGAACTGGCAGACGCTGGCAAGCGTGGCCGCGCAAGATGCAGAACAACGAGTTTTGCAGTACGCACACTCGCAGGTGGAGCTACCAACTGCGGTCTAGCGATGGGCGATGGTGCAACCCTAACTGGCTCTCTCTGTCAAAATTTAGGCAGGTGGCGCTTGCCGTTCGCGGGAAGCTTGCGATAGCACTTTGCGCAGGTGACGCCATCGTCATGTGTGGGGAATTCCCAGCCCATGCGGTCGCGTTGGGGCGGGGTGGTTCCGCACAGCGCAGGGGTATGCCACACGCCGACTTTGTCTTTGCCGAGCACCGCATGAACGACTGAGCCTTGCTTGGTTTTGACGTGGGTGTATAACTGTTTTCGGCCCTTCGCCTTTTCCTTCCGGGGCGCTATGGCTGTTTTTGTTTTGGATTGAAGCTTGACCTTGGATTTGGACTTTGCCGTTGGTGCGTTCGCGGGCACTGCCATCACCTCGGAGGGTATCACCGTCGCCTGAACTTTCCCGAACCCTGGAACGGCTACTGGAATCGCATTGGCTCTTTTCAGCGATGCGATCACCTGGGTCAGTTGCGCGATCGCATCTCGTCGATGAATGGTCGCTAGCACTTCGACATACTTTTCACTACCAATGCGGCCACACGATTTAAACTGATTGCCATTCCGCAGGCGGGCATAGTCATGACCTGATGTGGCGTGGGTTGAAATGTCTAGCCGTGCTTTCTCAGCCGCAACTGGCCCCGAGGCTTTGACCTGGGCAATCAGCTGTTCGAGTTGAGTGATGATAGCAGGTAGCATGTTGTATTTTTACCGGCTTTATTACGACGGCTTTACGCCAAGACAATCTCAATAAACTCATGCTAACAAGCTTGTCGTAATTATTTTTATTTTTTACAACTTAGTGAATAAGAAAGACGAATCTGATAGGTGTCGTAATTTATCTGCAAATAATACGAAAAGGGCACAGCAGCGGCTGAACGCTAGCAGTCGAGGTGTCGTAGAAAAGCGGTGAATCATTACGACACGCTCATCCACGCTACAAATTGCCTAAGTATTTGAAGTCACGGCAGTCGCTCGCTAGCCACTCTATCGCGCCGGTCTCTGCTAGGTAGTCAAACAGCTCTGCCAAGTCAGATTGAATGATGCCCTGTTTTCGTAGCAGGCGGCTGTTCTCTCGGATGCTTTTGACTGATGAGATCGTGCCGGGTTGCAAGCGTGATAGACGCTGTTGGACTTCGTTGATCTGTTCGGCGCTCAGGCCAAAGCGGGTGACGGCTCGGGCAGGCTCGGGGGTGTCAACGGATAGTAAGCGCTCTAGGTCGGCGCGGATGTTGAGGGGCTCGGGGGTTGGATCTGGTGAGGAGGGTTGCGGTGAAGGGGGTTCTGGTGATTGGGAAAATGAGCGGGTGTCTCTATCGAAGCCTGATAGGTTCTCTAGCTGCGGCATCGGTTGCCAGCAGTCGTTTACGTAGTCATAGACGGCGCGGCCACAGGGGGAGAGATCGCACATTTGCATCACGGCTTTCTTACCATCCTCTGGCAGTGGCACAAACTTGGTTCCTAACAGCGCGTTCGCGGCCCTGCGGTCATGGTTGCTGACGATGGCGATCGGCTTGAATAGGGAGCGGATGCCTGCAGTCACGCCCAGGTCTTTAGCATTGCTGACTTGGCCAATCTCCCAGATGTAGTTATCTAGGCTATCGCCCATTGAACTGAGTCCTATTTTGTACTGGATGTAGTCTTCAAAGCCTTCTTTGTCGGTGGTCTGCCACACTTTGTAGAGGTACGTGACTTCATCAAATATCAGCAGCTTCGGACCTTCGATAGCCTTGAAGTCTTCTAAGCAGCCGTTGATCCAGCCGACTAGGTTGACGGGGCTTTCTTCAAGACCTTTGATTGAGCGGATGTCATCAGCGACGCCCTGCCAGTAGCCTGCTTCTTTGGCGTCGCCTTTGCCCTCCATTACAAAGATGTACAGCTGCCGGTGGCGCTGTCGCACTAAGCGCAGCAGGTTTGAGACAAACATGCCTTTGCCTGCACCAGGGACGCCGATGACGGTCATGCTCAACAAGCGCTGGGCGATTTGCTCCATCGTGACGGTGAAGTTCGAGGGAGGGGCATCGGAAACAGGTGTTGCAATCTGTCCTAGCTCAGTAGTGACAGGCACGGGAGGGGCATCGGAAGTGCGATCATATGTTTGTTGTTGTTCCGCTTTATTCTGTTGTTTCGTTTGTACCGCAGTGACCGCTGCATCAAAGGCAGTGCGGTCAGCCTGTGGTGCTGGCGGCGCTTCAGAGCTGGCCGGTGATATCGCCTGCTGTAGTTCTGGTGGTAGTGACTTATCTAGCTCGTAGCCATGCCGTAGCAGGTTCGTCTCAGCCACTTTATTCTTTGCTTCGGCATCGGCAAACTGGCGCAGCTGGCGGTCGCGTTCTTTCTGCCCTCGTGCCTCGTCGATGTCATCCTGTAACTCATCTAGCTCATGCGCGGCCACGGCCACCAGACCGGCACCAGCTATGGTCGTCATCAGCGTAAAGCGAGCGGGGGCTTCTTTCGCGATAGGGACAAAGGTCAAAGCGAAGCCAGCAACTAAACCGCTGTAGCAAGCTGCGGCCCTGGTCGGAAAGATGCGGGCGATGGCATATCCGGCGCGGCCAAATAGAAAACGTAGGATAGCCCGGTTGCGCTCGCTGTTTAGATCGGCATCGAGCAGCTGCATCAAAGGATTTCCAGACACGTCCACAGTCCTCCTACAACAAACAGCAGCACGATAGCCGTACTCTCTATGGCATCCACACCGAGCAGGTTAAAGTTCAGCACTCCGGCCCACCGTGCGCCTCGTAGGACGCCTTGAATGCAGATGATGAGGAAGGCAAAGTACAGCAGTGAGATCGCACCCAGGGCAACCACCGCGATCCACGTCTGCGGCCAAATCACGGCCAGCTGCACCAGGGCACTACCGGCAAAGCCTGATAGCGAGTAGTAGCCAAACTTTGAGGCGATACGGTGGCTCATTGGGTTACCTCTTAGCTGACTAGCTTGATGGGGTTCTGTGGGGCTGAGGGGCTGCCGGTGAGTGACAGTGCGCCCTCATGGGTGCCACCGGTTGCTAGGTTCGTCACGCGGCGCAGTCCTTCTTGCAGCTGGCGGCGGTAGGCGGCAAAGCCTACGTTCTCTTTCTCAATGCCTGCGGCGAGGCCAATACCTGACTTGGCTCTGACAACTTTGAGCTTGTGCTGTAGTTCTTGGAACTGGGCAAAGGCTTCTTCTCGGGCTATCTCGTTCTTGGCCGCTAGCTCTATCAGCTTCTTCATTCGCTTGACTAGCTCTGTGTCAGTTTTGAGCAGGGAGATCGCACTATCAGCGGCGCGGATGCCCTGTGAGCGCTTTTCTGCTTCTTCAGTCATCTGGTCAATGAAGGCGTCGGCGCTGGTCTCATCAAAGCTCAGCCAGTCGGTGGGGAGTTTGACGCCGGGAGGCAGCTGGAGGTTCTCCAAATTACTCGGGTTAAAGCTGTCATCGGTCAAGCGGCTTTTGGTGGTGAGCTGGTTCTCTAGGCGTTTGGCGAGTAGGAAGGCCATTAGGGTTCATTCTCCTGGTGGTGAGTTGTTGAGCTAGGGATAGATGCGGTATTCGAGTTGATTGAGGCGTTCGTGAAAACTGAAGGCTTTATCGACATCGAGGAACAGGGCTCCGCCTGTACACAGCAAGCAGCCAAATAACAGGATGTGCGTCAGGGTGATGCGCGATTGCTTCAGCCGTTCGATGGTCTGCTGCTGTTGGCCATCGCTGTTTCTTAGGAAGGCCAGGGCGTTGCGTTGAGCTTCGAGTTGGCTGTCGATTCCTCGTAGGCTATCGCCCAGCTCGCCTAGCTGCTGGCTGTGCAGGTCGTCAGCACTTGATAGCCGCTCTACCTGGGTGACGGCACTTTTGAGGGCGGTGCGCAGCTTATCGAAGCGTTGGTCGATGCGTTCTAGGCCATCGCTCAGCGCGGCGACGTGGGTGGCTAAATGGGTCACTTTCACTCTGACTTTGGCTTGTTCTTCAGTCAGTTCTGACAGCTCGGCTAGTTCGCTCAGGCTGACCTCTCGGGGGGCTTCTTTTGAGGGAGCAGGCGGTGAGGTAGTAGCAGTGCCGAACAGTTCTTGATTGAGGTCGCGTCTACTGGTCATCGAACAGACCTCCTATCGTGCGACTGATTTCGGCACTGCGGTCTTTGGCATCAAGGACGGGGTCTAGCCAACGGGCAGCTCGCCAGCCGGTGTAGGTGCCGCCTGTAAACATGGCGGCGCTGAGGCTCAGCAGCAGTAAAAGGCGGATGAACATGGCGGTTTCTCCTTATGGGGTGTCCGCGTACAACCGCGAACATTGCTGTGAATGCGTTATGTAGTGGGCGATGCAGCCGAGGACAGTGAAATAGGCTGAGGACATCGTGAGGGCATCCGCGAACAATTGGAGGACAGCCCGAGGACGGTGGCGATCAGATTGAGAATGAGCAGAATGCAGGCGAGTGAAAGGAGAAAAGCGGTGGCTTTCTGCCATGCCGTGGGCGCGAGGGTTACGCGGATGGTCGGGAGGCTGCGGGCAGTGCCGTACTCGTCGAACCAGCTGCTGACAGTAGGGTGATCGGCTGCGGCTTCGAGGCTGAGAGCTGTTGGCGCAGCTGTGAGAAAGGGTTGTCGGCTTTCGCGGCACCCTCGTTAAAGCCTTTCAGGAAGGCAGTAAACGCCTGCTGGTTCACGTAGTCGGCGCTTTGTTGACCAATGGCGTAGGCATCGGCGCTCACGTCAGAAGCGAGCTGCTGAGTGACGGCGACAACTTCGGACTGAACGGCGCTAGCGGTAGTGAGCGTAGGATTTTCAGATTGCTGAGTCTTCGCTGACTGCGAAGCTCTGCGCGGATCTTTATT
>JBCBVC010000212.1:0-5086 GCA_039817845.1 Cyanobacteria bacterium J06642_2 | reverse complement strand
ATCGTATAAGTTCTGTTCAAGATAGGTTTCTTTTTGCTCTTCCAGAAGCAGCTTGGTTAATTAATCGAAGTGCCCTTTAGTACTATCCATGCTTTTAGTCTTTTACTATCTGCGCCAAAATCGCCTCGATCGCGCGCACGACCTCTTCAGATTTTTGTGGGTTTAGTGCATCGGGATGGGGCGACGCAAAGCGACCTGAATCATTGTCAAAATATAAGCCGGAAGCAGTTTCGAATTCATCTGACAGTGCCGCGCGAGTGAGAATTTCGGCACCTTTACGAATATCGCCGCCAGCGATGCCAAAAGCCTGTTTCACCATCTTGCTACCGAGTAGCGACCCGGGATTCACGGCGACGATGATTGGGCCGCGATCTTCAAGCGCAAGTGCCAGAGTTCGAGACCACATCGTCAGTGCCAATTTGCTTTGCGCATAAGCTGCGCCATCAGACAACTTGACTCGTCCGGCGAGCGCGTCCAGATTAACCGGAGACTGAGCAGCTGAGGACAAGTTGATAACTCGCCCGGATGCGACCATCAGTGGCATGAGCCGTTGCGTCAGCAGATAGGGAGCGATCGTATTGACCACAAACCTCACGTCAAGCCCGTCCTGCGTTATCGGAGTAGACGTGTTGTAAACGCCTGCATTGTTGATGAGTACGTCAAGCTGAGCGTGTTTTGCGGCCACAGCCTGTGCAAGTGCCTCGACCTCAGCCATGCGCGACAAATCGGCCACGTAGCTTTCAACGCTTCCACCGCTGGGTAGGGCGGAGAGCGTTTTCTCGGCGGCTTCCAGTTTTGCCAGATTTCGCCCGTGCAGCAGCACGTCGTGTCCTTGTGAAACCAGCATTTCAGCCGTTGCCAACCCAATGCCGTCAGTAGAGCCGGTAACCAGAATAGTTTTTGGCACGAGTTTGTCTCCCTCAGTCAGCGAAATCTGGCAGTAAGTCTTCAGCCAGACGTTTCAGAGTGGTCTCGACATTTGCTCGATTAAAGCGTAGATTCAACGCTACGTGATTCACGCCGATGTCTTCCAGTGATTTCAGATAAGCCCGAAGAGGCTCCACACCCAGACGGAACCCCAGATGAATCGGTCGCGGTGGTGTTTGGGGATCTTCAGCTAGATCGACATAAAGCGGCTGCATCACGGGCTTGGCAGGAGCACCTAAAGTCTGTACCCGACCTCGCCAATCCCGAATGATTCGGGCTTGAACGTCAGTATTGCGGGGGTAGGTCATCCAGCCGTCGCCGTTTTGTGCAATCCATTCGGGAGCCTGCTGGCTGCCTCCCGTAATCAGCAATGGCAGTTTTCCAGTAGTGGGCTTAGGCAGCATATCCATACCGCCATTAGGGCTGCCATACGTGTTTTCAAAAGCGGGAGCATTTTCGCCCATGTGCCTGATGTACTCAAAGCTCGCGCGAAATTTCGCCCCGCGATCGCCAAAGGGCAAATTCAGTGCCGGATATTCCTCGGGGCGATCGCCAGAAGCCACCCCTAGAATGAGCCGTCCACCTGAAAGCACGTCAACGCTGGCGGCTGCCTTAGCGACGTGAGCTGGGTGACGCAGCGGGAGAATGATACTGGCGACGCCGAGGGCAATCCGCTCGGTCTGACCAGCCAAAAGCCCCAGGTAGACAAAGGGATCGTAGGTTTGACCGGCATCCCCGAAGGACGGCACGTTGAAGGGCACATCTCGCAACCAGACGGCAGCAAACCCGAGTGTTTCAGCTAACTGAACGCGTTCCACGTGACGAGCCATAGATGGCACCGGACCTTTTGAGTAGGTCTCAATTGGCACGACCAACCCAAGGCTCAATCGATTCGGTCGGAATACGGAGTTGTATCCCCGATTGATGGGCTGAAACCCGATATTTTCGACTTGTTTGAGCATATTCATTTCGTTCATTGGTGAGTCTAGAGCGCTGCAAATGCCCCAGATAAAACGATCGGAGGATAACGCACGAGTGCCTTAGCCATCCATGAAAAGCTGCTTCACTTGGTGCGTGTCCATGTATTCCCGCAGTGCTGTGATTCTGGTGTTCGAGACCGTAGCAGCGACGATTTTCTTGTTGTCTGCGGCGCTCATTACTGGACCTCCTGAACGCTAACCACCAGGTCTTCCCAGGCGCGCTGATTGTTCATATCGAACTGAGCTCCATTTTCGTCAGCCCACTTAAAGCGCTTTAATGCAGGAGTTTGACTCGTTGCCTGATACAGCCAGTAAGCTTCTTCCTTTAGGGCTGCCGCGATCGGTTTGTCAATTGAGGCATAGACAGTTTGTTTGCAGGCATTAATCGACTCAGCAGGCCAAAGGGCAATGCGGTTGGCCAACGCTTCGACATAGGCCCCAATTTCTTCGGGGTCGAGCGCCTTGTTGACGGTGCCATAGGCCTCAGCTTGGTCAGCATCAAAGTCTTTGGCACCCAAGATGATTTCCAGTGCGCGCCCCAGACCGACTTGACGAGCCATGCGCGATGCGCCTCCACCACAAGGCAGTATGCCCATAGCGACTTCCATCTGCATGAACTTGGCCTTACCCCGAGCTGCAAAGCGCATATCGCAGGCGAGAGCAAATTCATGACCGCCGCCGCGGGCAAAACCTTCGATCTTGGCAATTGTTGCCTGGGGTAGTTTACTGATGCGCTCCAGTACAACCTGCAGATCGAGTAGTTTGACCTCATCAAGGGAGACCGCAGTTGCAGACATATCTTTGAGGAAATTCGTGTCGGCATGAGCCACGAAAATGTCGGGATTTGCGGATTGGAAGACAACGACTTTAATGTCGCGATCCGTTTCCAGCTTTTGGGCCAGCATAGTCAGATCGGCCAGCATCGGTAAGCCCTGAATATTGACCGGCGGATAGTCGAATGTAACCCAAGCGATCGCGTTTTCGACTTTAACGTTGAACGTAGTGAAGGTGTCGTAGTTCATGTGGAGTCTCCTCGTTTTCCAGAAGTTATTAGGCAATGCGCGTCATCTCGTGGATCCAAAATTTCTCAACAGCACCTTCGGTGGCCTCCACGTATGCCGTCAGGTGAGGTGCATTCATGTGAGTCTGCCAGAGTTCGCGAGACTCCCAGTTTTCGTAAAACATGAAGTAGGCCGGATTTTCGTTGTCCTGATGCAGGTCGTACTGAATGCAACCTGCTTCTGCACGAGTAATCGGAATTAACTTTTCCAGTTCAGCTTTGACGAAATCGACTTGGTCAGGCTTAGCCAAGATGTTGCCGGTGATAGTGAGTTGTGGCATGCTTCTTCTCCTAGATTGGAGCCGCACGTCGATGGGCGACTTATTGCAGGATGCTTTCGCTGATTGGGCGCGATCGCGCTAGCGCAAACCATCCAAAACGGTCTTGCCGATCGCTGTTCCGCTTTCTTGCAGCTCGTGGGCACGCCGCAAGTTTTCGACATTCAAGGTGCCACCATGATGGTTGACAGTCGGGATCAGCGTGCCGTTATCGAGCAGATCTGCGACGCGATTGAGCAGCCGATGCTGCACGTCCATGTCTGAGGTTTGGAACATGGAGCGCGCGAACATAAACTCCCAGCTGATGGAGAGCGCCTTAGGTTTGAGCGGCACGATGTCGAGAGTTTTGGGGTCGTCAATGAGTGCGATGTGGCCGCGCGGAGCGATCGCGTTGCCAATCGCCTCGAAATGTCTGTCTGTATGAGTGAGGGCAGCAACGTAGCGGGGCGAAACTGCTAAAGCTTTCAGCTCTTCGTCCAGGGGATTGCGGTGGTTAATAACGCGATCGGCACCCATCTTTTCGACCCACGCGCGTGTTTCATCGCGCGACGCTGTTGCAATGACATTCAGGCTCGTGAGTGTCTTTGCCAGTTGAATCAGAATCGACCCCACGCCGCCAGCACCGCCAATAACGAGAAGGGTTTCGCCCACCCCTTCGCTCTCTTTGAGTCCGAAGCTATCGAACAGGATCTCCCAAGCCGTGATACTGGTCAGCGGCATGCCTGCGGCTTCAGCGAAACCGAGGGATGATGGTTTTCGACCGACAATACGTTCGTCAACGACGTGAAGCGCGGCATTTGTACCGGGCCGAGTAATGTCTCCCGCATAGAACACCTCGTCACCAGGACGGAACCGGGTAGTTTCAGAACCGACTTCTTTCACGATTCCAGCCGCGTCAAAGCCGAGGATACGAGGCGCACCGTCCGGTCGAACATTGGCGCGTAATTTAACATCAACCGGATTAACCGAGATACCGCGAACTTCTACGAGCAGGTCGTTAGGACCGGGTTGAGGCACGTCCGTCTCAAATTCGAGGAGGGCATTTGCTACCGAAATCGGACCTGCATCCGTATAGCCAATGGCTTTCATCGCGCTCTCTCCTTGCTGTGAGGACACTTATATCCCAAGTTCGTTAGGATTTTGCCTCTCAAGAGGTAGAGTAAGTCCATGCTGCAGACTTGACAAGTACCTACATTTTTGTAAGTAATAGAGTTCGTTGAACGTATTGAGACTCCAGCAATGACGCGGAAGTACAACTGGAAGACGGGTTGTGATGTGGAAGCGACGCTGAGTGTTATCGGTGGTAGATGGAAGCCGGTACTCTTGTGTCATCTACTAAATGGGCGAAAGCGTTTCGGCGAACTGCGACGCCTCACGCCAAATGCCACGGAGCGTATGATCGCGCTTCAACTGCGCGAGCTAGAGGCAGATGGCGTTATCTCGCGGTATGTCTACGCTGAAGTACCACCTCGCGTTGAGTACGAGGTCACAGAGTTTGGGCGATCGCTTGAGGCTATTCTCATACTCATGCAGGAGTGGGGCTGCGCGTTTAAATCTCGACGACTGGCTGAGGAGTCAGGAGAAGACCAATCAGCGAATACCCATGCACTGGTCTAGCTCTTTTACGAGCTACCAAGCTGCTTAGGACATTTTAGCTATCCAGAATAGAGTCGTAGTCAGTGCATCCAGGTCCAAACTCAAGCGACTCAAGTTACAAGCGCTTGACCCGCTTTCTTAGAGGATTTGATATCGACTTTAATGAAATTGCCCTAGCTGTCGTTAGCTGGAGCCAAGTTCTTTAATTCTGGACGTTAAACCTCGACTGCGCTACTTGCAGCAAT
>JBCBVC010000211.1:0-5135 GCA_039817845.1 Cyanobacteria bacterium J06642_2 | reverse complement strand
AAAATCTCGCCCGGCCTACCCTAAGCTGCTTGATTGCGGCACTATCGCTGCTTAAAACTGTCCGGAGTATTGACCCACAGAAAGCAAAATATTCGGGAAGTATTGGAACAGATTGAGGGTCATCAAATAAGGCCAAAATATGATGATGTTGGGGATCGAAATCTATGCGACGTTTGAGATAGTCAACGTCACGGAATAAATGCGTGCGAGTATCTGCATGCACGTTAAAGTTCCAATCGACCTCATTCAACGTATCAATCGGTGACGGACACAGAATTGAATCAGCAGAAACAATCTCGCTAACGTGATGGCAACCCAACCAATCTAAATACCTCCACCACGTGTCGCCACACCAAGGGCCAAATTTGGTGCAGGCCGCAAACATCACCGTGACATTCCGATCTGTCATAATATCTTTCAGTATGGCGGACAGTCTGGCATACAATCTATGGGTCTGTTGCTTTCACTGCAAGTCTCGTGACAAGTTCTGACTCCATTCCCGTTAAAGATCTGGAAGAGCGCTACGACATTTCACGGTCGGTGCTGTACGTGCGTCTCAAAGCGCTGGCGATCGCCACGGAGAAAGTGGGTAATCGCGCCTACATCTCCCCCGATCAGCTACAGCAGCTCGACGACCTGCACGCCCATATGGGCCAGGGGGGCACGGCCGCAGAGTTTGTCAAAGACCACTTCCCCGAGCGTGACGACGAACCGCCTGCCGCTCGACTCAATGACGCTCCAGATGCAGCCACAATGGGAGCTATGGCCCAAGCTCTGGAAGCTTTTGCACCTTTGGTGCGCGCGGCGATCGCTCCACAACCCTCACCCGCAACAGCAACCAACCCGCTAGCCTATCTCGACATGTTAGAAAAAGTGCGCGCTAATCGCTGGCTGCTCGGTACCCGCGAACTGGCATATCTCCTCGGTCGCAACAGCGACAGCATTGAATCATCGGGCGATCGCTTTGAACATCGCGGTTTTACCTTCGTTCGCGCTCGTCCCGATGCTGACGGTCAAACGCAGTGGCAGGTGACCAAACCAGATCTAGAAGAGTGAGTACACAACAATAAGGCTCGGAAGCGTTCGCCTCCGAGCCCGATTCGGAAATGAGAGCCTTGAGTCGCCTACCAGCTCGACTTGACGACGCCAGGCAGTAATCCTTCTAAAGCCATCTCTCGCAAGCAGTGGCGCGAAAGTCCAAAGTCGCGAAATACGCCACGAGGACGACCCGTGACCCAGCAGCGATTGCGTCTGCGGCTGGGAGCGCTATTGCGAGGCAGTTTTTGCAAGCGACCGTGGAGTTCGAGGCGCGTCACCGAATCGAGTTCGGGATTCCTCAGAGCCTCTTTCAACTCTTCACGACGACGACGATACTTCTCCACCATGCGAGCGCGCTTCTTATCGCGCGCAATCATGCTTTTTTTAGCCACAACCGCTTCAGCCTGCAACAACTGTAATTTGACAAGGATACTAGTCTAACAATTGCCTTACGTCTCGGCAAGAGCGCCACTCGCGCGCCTCACTGGGCGCATTGGCAAGCCAAGCTTACATGCACTCGGGATCGCAATCCACTGTCAGGTTACTTCACCATGAATGACTCGACTCACATCCTGCTTTCGAGGTAAGTCCAGACATATTGAATGCTCCCACCCAGTAGCACCAGAGCGATGCGGAACAGCATCCATCCCCCAATCGCCAGCCACCGCAGTCCTTGCAGGACGAGCCGACCGAGGACGGGCAAAATGACTTCGACAAAGGTGGCGACTAGAGCACCCGTCAGCATCAACACGTCCCACGTCACGGTCAGGAGCTTATCGGTCCAGCTGCGATCGCTAATACCTTGCCAACCGCGTTCGAGATGATGCCATACATGTTGGCTGACTTCCTGAGCGCGATCGCCCGCCTGCTCGGCAGCGTTTTCCACGCCGTACGCCGCGCGATCGACTTTTTCCAAAACCTGTTGATGCCAGTGCTTGTCATAGCCGATAATGGCGGCCTCAGTGTCGATGACTGGCTGGCTAGCCGAAACGTCAACTTGTGTTTGCTTGGGTGTCTGCTGGAGGGGCAGCGAGGGTGTGGCTTGCGATCGCGGTGCGATTGCTGCAGAGGTGCTCTGTGGCGATCGCTCTGGTGTCGAAATATCATCGGCTTGCAGTATGACAGCAAACGGCAAATGTGGTGCCTGCCTGATGGGTGGCTCGCCGTCTTTGGGTCGCACAGATAGTTGATTGGGCTTTGGCGTGAGATGTTTGAAGAATGCAGACCGACCATGCAACGAAGGTAACGATTCCGGAAGAGCCATCCCTGCAGTTAGTTTGTACCGTTTGATGCGATGCGGCGCTGGCAACTCGGCCTCGACGCGAGTTGTTAGCTGAGGATTTGGGGGAATTGCGGGCAGTTGTGATGAGCTGGTTTGGCCGGGAAGTTGAGTGGCTGCTTGTTTGGAAGAGAAATAAGCGATCGCTGCTTTCAAGAGTGCGAAAAAAGGATTGGTTTCCGGCAGTGCCGAGGTTTCTAGGGGGATGGGCAGCCAGCGCTGTAGGTTTTGCCACGTGCGTTGATGTAGACTCAGGCGCTTGCCCGCAGCGACAGTTTGAGTGGTGTTATCGATACGAGCCGTTAGCTGGGGAGTCGCTGGAATTTCGGACAGTTGCGGTGAGCTAGTTTGGCCGGGAAGTTGAGTCGCTGCCTGCTTGGAGGAAAAATAGGCGATCGCTGCTCTGACAAGTGCTGAGAAGGGATTAATTTCAGGTAACGCGGAGGTCTCTGTAGAGATGGGCAACCAGCGTTGTAAGTGCTGCCACGTGCGTTGAGGCAAGCTCAGGCGACTGCCCGTCGTGACGGAGTGAGTTGCGCTCGTAGATAGAGACGTGGGTGTAGCGGCAGCGAGCTGAGACGATCGCCGCGCTGGCAACGCGAAAACTCGGGCGCGCTGCAGCAGCTGCAAGGAGGAAGGCAGTGCCCAACCCGAACGAACCGACCCATTCGCTTTCTGGAGAGCGTGGTCGATCTGATGGAGTAGAAACTTCTGCTGAGCTGCACTCAGACAGTCGAGGACGAGGTTGCGATTGTCGACGAGTACCAAGCCCCGATAGTCTACCTGACAAGCCAAGCCGCGAATGGCCTGTCGCCGAATAGATAGGGTCGAGTGCTTGCTACCTAGTGCTAAGTCCGTGTTGCTCGTTGGGATAGTTGTCAGTGCAGTGGCTGCTGGAGTAGAGCTATCACTCCGAGAAGTTGAGGCCGATTGCGTTGGGGTGAGGACTAACACCTCGGGCGGAACGTGGATGCGCGCGATTTTCAGGATATGGGCTAGGGACTTGTCGACGGCGGCAGCGGGTCTGGTATCGGCCCGGCCTCGCCCTAGCAACTTCAAATTTGCTCTGCTGGAGTGCAACGTGTGTCCGGCCCAGCGGTTAGCTCGGGCTAGCAAATACACCGGATGTAGCAGCCATTGCACGCCACCGATGATGCCAACTTTCGCCCAGCGCATGGCTGTCTGACAGCGGCGTTGCCAATATTGCACCCGTTCTGCGGCGAACGAGACCATTTTGCTGCGATATGGGGAGCCAGTCACGGGCATGGCTATAGGTGGAAAGCGGCAGGAGGAGTGGTGTTAAGGCTGCGAGCTCGGTACGAGGGCAATGGTGAAGTGCATATGTAAATCACTATAGGAAAAGGAACGCCATCTGGCTCCTTTTCGAGACTGAATTTGACGAGCTGAGTCTTGTCGAGAGCGATCGCGCGCGCGTTCCTGCTTCCTCATCGGAAAGCAACGTAGACTTGAAGTGCGTCACGATTCTGCTGCCATGTCATCAACTTCTATCCCTTCGGCTCCCGAACATGTCGAGGTCCGGACGGCTCGCATCCATCGCCGCACCGGGGAAACCGACATTACAGTTGGCATCTCGCTAGACGGCAGCGGTCTTTATCAGATCGATACTCAGGTGCCCTTTCTCGATCACATGCTGGCGCAACTCGCCACCCACGGATTACTCGATCTCGATATCAAAGCCGTGGGTGACATCCACATTGACGACCACCACACCAGTGAAGATGTCGGAATTGCGCTCGGTCAGGCATTGAAAAAGGCGTTGGGCGATCGCCGGGGCATTCATCGCTTCGGCCACTTTTGGGCACCGCTAGACGAGTCCCTCATTCAAGTGGTGCTTGATTTTTCAGGGCGACCTCACCTCAGCTACGGTCTGGAGATTCCGACCGAGCGCGTCGGCACCTACGATACGCAACTGGTACGGGAGTTTTTCCAAGCTGTAGTCAATCACGCCCACATGACTTTGCACATTCAGCAAGCAGCCGGAATTAATTCGCACCACATCATCGAAGCCACATTCAAAGCGTTTGCCCGAGCAATTCGGATGGCGATCGCGATGGATCCGCGTCAGATGGCTCGTATTCCCAGTTCGAAAGGGATGCTGTAGGCACGCTCGTGTATCTGGGCATCGATTTCGGCACGACAGGAGCGCGGGCGATCGCGATTCGCTCTGCCGAATACCCCGAGGTCGTCGCAGACAGTCGCTTTGCCTTTTCTGTAGTTCCCGAAAGTCATCTAACGGAGATGTGGCGCTCGGCGTTGTTCGAGTTGCTCGACCGCCTCTCTAACGACATTCGCGAGCAGCTACAGGCGATCGCCATTAACGGCACGTCTGGGACGGTACTGAAATGCGATCGCTCCGGTCGACCTCTCACCCCTCCTCTGCTCTACAACGACAAAAGGGCAGCGAGCTTGGTCGCCGAGTTGAAAGACATGGCTCCGGCGCGATCGCTCGTACTCAGTGCCAGTTCGACGCTGACTAAAGTGTTATGGCTAACGCGCAACGAGGATCGTTTAAGCGATCGCCTCTGCCTTCATCAGGCGGATTGGCTGGCGAGCTTGCTGCACGGTCGTCCGGGAGTGACAGACTATCACAACTGCCTCAAGTTGGGATACGACGTAGCCGAACTGCGCTATCCAGATTGGCTGCAAGAGATGGCGATCGCGCCGGTACTACCCGATGTGGTGGCTCCGGGGTCCGATTTGGGTTGCGTGACGCCCAATATTGCTCGTAAGTTCGGACTACCTGCCAATTGCATGGTGCGAGCGGGAACGACGGACAGCATTGCGGCTTTTTGGGCGA
>JBCBVC010000210.1:0-5184 GCA_039817845.1 Cyanobacteria bacterium J06642_2 | reverse complement strand
AAACACGCCCGCATCGCCTGCGTCGTCACCTGCGCCTGCCCGAAAATCAACACCAACTCCACCAACGGCAGAGCCACAGCCAAACGCTGACTCTCGTTTAGCTCCTGCTGATATCGCGCCCCCCGTCGATACCCTACCTCCACGGGCAATACTCGTCCGTAGCACCATCCCATTCGCGATAAAAACGCAATCGGTACGTGACGATTCAAACACGCCCGCATCGCCTGCGTCGTCACCTGCGCCTGCCCGAAAATCAACACCAACTCCACCAACGGCAGAGCCACCCGCCCCAACTCAGTTTCACGACGTATAACAACTAGACTCTCTTGCCGCACCGTCACCCGACAGCCCGACTCCGATACATATAATGTCCGCATTAATCTTCGAACTCTGCTTGCCTGCTGATTAATCTCGATAGAGGTCGTCGTTCTGTCGCGATCGCAACTTCTCCCCTGGTGTGTTGCCAGGCTCCAAAATCTCTACTCGCACTCGGCCTCCTGCAAGCCATTTCACGACTTGGTCGGCCGCCGTGCCCATTGCAAAACTAGCAATTGTAACCATCAACGTATTGCTGATGACCCCTGCCAATCCCATCGGCGCAATCAGTAACAGAATTAACGTAATGCTGCCATTACCGATTGCCACAGCCGCATTGCGGACGAAAGCTGCCCGCCCCGAAATTGTATACATGAAGAACTCCTGCAAAAACTAGTTTGAATTGCTAAAGCTGATAGCTTGCCGTCAATTCCAACGCCTTGATTTGAACGACGTGAAACAGACTTCCATCCTCAAAACCAGCAAATTTTTGACCCGTCACCTCGTTGAGACAGGCGAGAATACGCTTCTCCCACTGCTGTGCTGAGACAATATCTTGGCCCCAAGCCTTAAACACGTCTCGCGCGTCAATTCCGCCGAGGCGGTGGGAAAGCTGGTTGCGTGCATGTGTTGCGGTGCGCCAGTAGCTCTTAAAGTCTGAGCTATGCGTCGTAGCCGGAATTGCTGCCTCTAAAAGTGTCTGCATAGCTCGTCCTCTCAGCTCGACCTCTGCTTCCGAGTGAAATAACGAGCGCTCAAGAGAAGGAAATTGCGCGCAGATAGACTTACGCAATCTCGAATAGCCACCGGGCTGTGTTTTCACGTCATGAGGAAACTGGCACGGTGCCCACTCCCACAGCATGCCTTCCACAGCTCGAAAACCGTGCAGCATTGCTTCTGAGGCGTAACCTTGCTCCAGCCGAATCCGAGCCAGATATGCCTGCTCGTAAGCCATCCACCACCACTGGCGATCGCGCATTCTATCGCGAGTCGGGAAACAATTTTTAGCTCGCCCGAAAAAGGTTTCAAACTGACCGCGCTGCCAAGCAGCTCCAGCTTTAAGTAATGTGGGTAATGCGCCAAAGGTCGAACTATTTGTCGCAAAATACGGCTCTAAAAGTTCTTCTGCACCGACGTAGTCATACCGCTTGAGCTGCTGCAATACCTGTTGTTGCGTCCGATCCCACAAATAATTAGCACCACTGCTAGGACTGGTGTAAGGCGAAGGCTGACCTTGCTTATTGGCCTCTTCATCTTGCTGAAACTCAAAAAACTGCACTCGATTTCCATAGAAACTCAATGACGAAACTCGTCCTGCTTCTGACGTTTGACCTACGCCACCTTTCAAGCACACCCAAATAGGTGCAGGCGCGCTCACTTGAATCGCGTCACGCCATTGCGATCTCCACCAGCGAAACATGCGATCAAAGTCCGTTGGATCTTCCCCAGATCGACCTAGGAAAATGAGATTAACCTCGATATCTGGATAGTTCTTCTCAACCCAAGCTTTGAGAATTTGACCGCTATACAGGGTATCTTTCTGTCGTTCTCGCACGCCCTGTTGATCGGTCACGATAAAATAAGTACGTTCAATATCCTGGCTGTAATCGCGAATGAGTTTGCCCAAGATAACGGGCATCACGCGCTCGCAGTAGGTATCGATATTGTCCAAGAGATACTTAGTCAGTTTTCGATAACTCCTGAGATATTCAGTCTCAGAAAGGTCGAGATCGGTAATGACTTCAGCCATTTCGGTAAAGCCATCTTGATTCATGCGATCGTTCCCGATATTCATCCACTCGCCATTACCAAGTTGGAATGCTAAATCGCGAGTGCCGATCGTGGCAAGTAATGTTATTCGAGCTGTCATAATTATTGCTTGAGAAACTTCGTTTAGGTTTATAGAGGCCAAAGGGAATCAAATCGATCGGCTCTTTCTCGCAAAACTTTAAGATATTGCCGTCGTGGATCTTGTGATGCCCCAAAAACTGTAACGACTTGAAAGTAAGTAAGGTCGGAAATCCAAACTGGTGATGGTTTTACGCCTCCACGCACTTTTCCGCAAAGATTTCCATCATAATTTCCCTGTATTTTGAATTGAGAATCATGCAATGTGCTTAGCGCAAAAGGCTTGTTAAATTCTTCCTCTCCTTTGCATACAATAATTTGACAGTTTTTATCTATAGCCTCAGTCCAGTCTCCACGACTAACATCACTTACTCTTAGTGGTTCGCGAACGTTGAATTGAAAATTGAATAGTTCTTGCAATGCTTTATAAAAGTCTCGGAGCCTCGCATGAAATATTTTCTTGAACTCTTGTGGCGCACGCGGAAGTTCCCAAAACGGATCGCCCTCTTCTAATGCAAAGAGACTCGAACCCCTGAACCACGGGGCGCGCGATCGCGTCTTTCTGGAATAGCGAGGTCGTCTCGCGCCCTGGCCGAGTCCGCCAAGGTGGAACATGAGCCAAGCTAATGACTTACTTAATTCAGCAATGGCCTGGTGTTTTTCTACAGGTGCTTCCGAAGAGAATGCCAATGTAAGAGTCCCATCCTCCTCCCCACAAGAATCATGTTTTCCCTGAGCATTCGGGCGAGGCTCTTTTTGAACCACTCTGCCTTCTAAGACTCGAACTCGCAGCCATCCCCTCGCCTGCGGCTCGATGGCTCCAAACAGCTTGGATTCCATCACCTTCACATCTCTAGCAGGCAGTACACCGAGACTGAAGGCGCGAAACCAATACCGCATCATCGATTTGAAGGCGATGGGTCGAGGCTCAGCAATTGGGCGACCTCGCATATTCCATTGCTTGCGATGGCTATTCCATTGCCATGACGTATATGCTTGTGCGCCGTGTATCAACTGTCCCTCAAGGGCAAACTCTACGCGGAAGAATTCATTGCTATCCGTTTGCTCTGTCTTTGTGGCTAAACCGCCATACCCTGAATTGACTTGAGATCCTACTCCAGCTTGCAATCCCTCCACGAGCCATTGCTTCACTTGTTTCAGTTCGCCCTCGTATCCAGGCAAAGGTCGCAATCCAATCAAGAACTCTGATGCTTTGAGTGAAAAGAAGGGGTTGGGGTTGGGGCTGTAGGTTAGCGCTCGATCCGACCATTGCCAAATGTTGTTGGCCATATCGAGGGCTAGACCGCCAGTCTTTGAAGGCTTCGGATAGGCATCGAGGAAGATGACTTTCCCAACTCGTTCGCCCACTCGATCGCTATCGATCGACCCGAAATACGGTGCAACGCGCTTCTCCGCTTCCTTCCATCTCAGATTCTCAGCATTCATAAAAGAGCGAATGGCCTGGTTTCGCGCTACCCCTCTTAGCGTGCTGGAGGGAATGTAGGGGATGCCCAACGAATCAAAGGCTGGTAGCAGAATACTTTCGGGGCCGCGATGACCTCCTACCCGAATTCGCCACTGACACGTAACTTCAAATGTATTCTCCCGTCCTGCGATCGCCAGCGTGCGACGATTCATGTTTTGGAGGCAATCGCGATAGTCGGCTCGATCCACCGCCAGTTGCATGAGCTGAACTTTCGTTCCGTCCTTTTGAGGACGATCGGCAGCTCTCATCCAACGTAAGTACTCCACAAATCCAGCTCGATGACTCGTTGGAGGAACTTGGTCGGTTAACCATGGTGAAGGTTCATCAGGGGGACCACCGCCACGACTTCCGCCGCCACCGCCATCACCACCGCGATTTCTACCTCCTCTATTTCCACCCCCCGAAGGTGTGGGACGAGGTAACGGGACTGGGGACTGATTTCTTTGCTGTCTTCCGGGCGGGCGTTGCGGGCGAGGTAAAGGACTACGAGCCATGACTATTCACCTCCAGAGATGTCGTGATATACAGCGTTCGCCCAAAAGCTAAATTCGTTGGCAATCGCTAACCCTAAGCCCGTTAAGCCCAAATATGCTTTGGTGTCGAGGTCTTTAAGTGTCTCCAGGTTGAGACTTTCACGCCCTGAAAGCTCTTCTAAACACCCAAAAAACTTTTGGACGACTTCTTTTTTCCCGTCTTGCCCCAAAGCGGTTTCTTCAGCACGAAGTCGTAGCATTCCCCAAGTTGATAAGTAGGTGTATAGCTCTACAGCCTGATTCTTATGCTCTTTTAATCGCGTAGCATCGTTGGGCGATCGCGACCGTAAATCCGAGAGGGCTTCATAGACGGGGGTCGCGATCGTGCGCGGGTCGAAAGTCATGTTTGGGTCTCCCAATCAATGAAATGGTGCTATTTGAAATCTCTGTTAGGGTTGCCAATTTTGCACAAAACCTCGTCCGAGACTCTCTTGACCGCCGATTTGAAGTACGTTTTGAGTTTGCATCAATCCATGAAACTCAGAATGGGCATTGTCTGATCTATTGCGTGCTTGAGCCGTAATTCCCCACGGAAAATACATCAATGTATCGGGAGGAATAGCTTCTTCATAGCGGAAGCCACCGCTGACTGACTTATGCTCGTCCAACTTGACTTTGACCTGTCTCCACAAACTCATTTGAATGAGGGTAGCGCAATGACTATCTGACAAAATAAGTATCGTCGAGATGCCTTTAGCCTCGGGATGATCGGGAATAAACTTTTTCCAGTTTTCGCACGTTTGTAAGTCCCCAGCTTTGAAAATCGCATCTTTTAGATATACTGGCGAACTTGCAGCCAAGTTCGTACTGTTCTCCGCTGGAATATCAAGTGCTTTTCCATAGAATCTCGCCCAACGTCTCAGTAACATCGGACAGCTAATCCAGACGACACCATGACTGAGAGAAGGTACGGGCAACCATAGAATCGAACCATCTCCGACCCATATTGCCCCTTGTTCGAGCTCGGAACTCGTTTCCAAATCTGTTCCAAATAATTGCGAT
>JBCBVC010000209.1:0-5213 GCA_039817845.1 Cyanobacteria bacterium J06642_2 | reverse complement strand
CGCAGACAGTATTCAGATGCAAGTCTTGCAGGATGGACTTAACCGCTCCCACGCGTTCCCACTGCGGCGCCTTTACCCGGAGCCAGTCCGGCTTGATCGCGCGATCGCCGCGCACCTGGCGCTGAGTCCGTTCTTCAAGCTTCACGAGCTAGCCTCAACCCTTCGGGTTTTGAGAATGGTCTCATCGTAGCGAACTTCGTTCCCGCGTCTACGTTCCTGTGTCTACATCTGGCCACATCTGCTGCTAGCAAATGGCAGGCTGGCGCGCGTAGCGATGAATGGCTTTGCATAAAGTAATGCGATCGCCCTTAGAATTCCACTCGACGCAGTCGAAGACATGATGCAGGATAAACACACCTCGCCCGCAAAAATCTCCCTCCTCAAAAGTCGGCGTAGCGTCGTCAAAACAGGAGGAGCGGACAAATCCTTCCCCTTCGTCTTCAATAATCCATTGGTAGAGCGGGTCGTGACAGGCAAAACGCACGGATACCCGCTTACTGGGGTCGAGATGGTTGCCGTGCTTGGCGGCATTGATCAGCGCTTCTTGCAACCCCAAACGCACCTCAGCTTGCCACAGCCGAGGAACTTCAGCAACCAACAGGTCGAGAATGGGATAGACGTAAAGAGTGGATGCGAAGCTAATAGTATTCCAGGTACCGCGAGTGGTCTTGTAGGGAATTGCTATCACGAGCAGATTGTCCTAGAAATGGCCACTGTAATCAGTATAACTCAGCGGCAATGACGACCTTGCATCCGCTACCGTCAGGCAACACCTTGTCACTCGCTTACCACTGGCTGCAAGGCTTCATGATTTGATACATTTAAGCGTGACCAATACGTGTGGCACTTGTTAGAGTGCCAGACAGGTCTCAAGTCCTGATATTTTTTGAGTTTTGTCATTAGTGGGGTCCTAAAGCGATGCAAGAGAAAGGTAATATCAGCATCCACACTGAAAATATCTTTCCGATCATCAAGCGATCGCTGTATTCGGATCGGGAAATCTTCCTGCGCGAGCTCGTGTCGAACGCGGTGGACGCCATCAGTAAGCTGAAAATGGTCAGCTACACCGACGAATTTAAAGGTTCGCTCCCCGACCCCAAGATCGAGATCGAGCTGGACAAAGAGGCGCGCACCCTCAAAGTCATCGATAACGGCATCGGCATGACTGTCGATGAGGTCAAAAAGTACATCAACCAAGTCGCCTTCTCCAGCGCCGAAGAGTTTGCCAAAAACTACCAGGGTGGCGACGAGAACCAGTCCATCATCGGCCACTTCGGTCTGGGCTTCTACTCCGCCTTTATGGTGTCGGATTTAGTAGAAATCGATACGCTCTCGTACCGCGAAGGCAGCGAGGCCGTGCATTGGTCCTGCGACGGTTCCACCGAGTTCAACTTGTCAGATAGCGATCGCGACACGGTCGGTACGACAATTACGCTAACGCTCGATGCCGAAGATAACGAATATTTAGAGACCGGTCGCATTCAGCAGCTGGTGCGCAAATATTGCGACTTCCTGCCAGTGCCTATCCAGCTCGACGATGAAGTCATTAACAAGCAACAACCTTTGTGGGCGCGATCGCCTTCTGAACTGACAGAAGAAGACTATTTAGAGTTTTACCGCTATCTCTATCCCTTCCAAGAAGACCCACTGTTCTGGATTCACATCAATACGGACTACCCGTTTTTGGTGAAGGGAATCCTCTATTTCCCGAAATTACGTCCCGATATCGACCCCAATCGCGGCCAGATCAAGCTGTATTGCAACGAAGTGTTTGTCAGCGATAACTGCGAGGAAGTGATTCCTAAGTTTCTGCTCCCCCTGCGCGGCACGATCGACCTCGACAGCAATGACATTCCCCTCAACGTATCGCGCAGCTATCTGCACAACGATCGCAAAGTGCAGCGCATCGCCGATCACATTGCCAAAAAGGTAGGCGATCGCCTCAAGAACTTATACGACGACGACTACGATCGCTTCCTAACGGTCTGGCCGGATATCAGCCTCTTCGTTAAATTCGGCTCGATGAACAGCGATAAGTTTTACCAGCAGGTGAAAGACATCATCGTGTTTAAAACGGCTGCTGATAATGCCGACGATCGAGCTGCTTATGTCACGCTGGCAGGCTACCTAGAACGCAATAAGGAGAAGCAAGAAAAGACGGTTTACTATGCTTCTGACCGGGCAACGCAGCGTGCCTACATCGACCTGCATCGCAGTCAAGGCTATGAAGTTCTGGTGCTTGACGGCCTGATCGACACTCACTTCACGGGCTTTTTAGAGCGCGATAACGAGGACGTTAAGTTCAAGCGCGTTGATGCTGAATTGGACGACACTCTGGTCGACGAGGACGGAGCCGACAACATTGTCGATCCAAAAACCAACAAAACGCGCGGCGAACTGCTGCAGGATCTATTTAACAATTCACTAGGCAAAGAGAAGCTGACGATCAAAGCTCAAGCGCTCAAAACGGATTCCGTTCCCGCCATGATTGTTTTGCCGGAAGCATTGCGCCGACTGCAAGAGATGAATGCCCTCATGCAGCAGAAACTCCCTGACTTGCTGGAAGAACACACCCTGATCGTCAACACGGCGCATCCGCTGGTGAAAAACTTGCAGTCCATTGCCCAAGAACCGCAAATCATCGGCACAGACAATCGCGAAGACTTAGGTAAGCTACTTTGCGAACATATCTACGATTTAGCCTTGATGTCGCAGAAAGTCCCTGACTCCGATACGCTGCAATCCTTCGTGCAGCGCTCCAATCAGGTCTTGACTGAGCTAACGGCTAAGGTTTCCAGTTAATGGCCGAATCCGCTGCAAGCAACGTCACGCCTCTGGTGGCGATCGCCATGGGCAGCGATTCGGACTTACCCGTGATGTCGGCTGCGGCAGATATTTGCGATCGCTTTCAAGTCCCGTACATACTCAAAATCCTAAGCGCCCATCGCACGCCTGAGCGCATGGTGGAATTTTCACGCTCGGCTCACGAGCAGGGAATTCAAGTCATCATCGCTGGGGCAGGCGGCGCGGCCCATCTGCCAGGCATGATGGCATCTCTAACGCCTTTGCCCGTGATTGGCGTTCCGGTTCCGACCCGGCACTTACAGGGACTTGATTCTCTATACTCCATCGTGCAGATGCCGCGTGGCATTCCAGTGGCAACAGTCGCGATCGGCAATGCTCAAAACGCTGGCTTATTAGCAGTCCAGATCCTCGGCAGTTCTCGACCCAACCTGCTCAAGCATGTGCAAGAATATCGCACCGAGCTTGCTCGAATGGTAGTTGAGAAAGACACGAAATTAGAACAGATAGGATATGTCCCCTATTTGAAAAGTATACGTTAGTACTAAATACTCATATTCTTGTTGATTCTGGCGATATAGGCGATGCCTGCTTTGCATACGTTCGAGAAAGCAAGCCACATCATCAAAATTCCGCAACAACGCCAAAGGCAGCATATCCCATGCAAACAAGAGTGCTAAACCCTCTCCAGCTAGAAATGGACTCGGCTACGGCATGAATTCTGAATCAATGCGATCAAACGTAACAGAATGCTTTCTTTTTTAGGGTGCGGGTGACAGCGAACAGCCTCAAACAATCCAAGTGTAATAACAAACATCTAATTTACCTTATCATGATTTGCTTCAAAAGTTGATTCTTCTTAGATTGTAGTTCAGAGTCCTCTGTATATTTACCTGCAAGAACTGACAGCAAAAAAATTGACTTCAACGTTCTAAAAAGTAAGCCCGAGGCAGGATACACATCGCTATGAAATAAGATTTTTTGGAGTTTCTGCAAACATGAATCAATGAGATGGATCTCTCATGCTGATGGGTAAGCTAAGAGGAACCTAAAAGAGTCATGACTGGCAATATCTTGGTTGCGGGCACTGCTCGGAGTTCTACTTCCGGATTTTGATAGTACCTCCTTCTCATAGAGAATTGGCAGGAGTTCAGGAACAATCGGCAAAGGCAATAGTGATGACGTTAGGACTTACCGGACTATGGAATACGTGGGTGCAGCGCGTCTCTTGGCTGCAAGCTAGTAACGTGCCTAATGATGTGGGTAACTCACGTAGCGAAATATCTGAAGGCCTTCCTGCCTTAAGTCCAAAATCTCGGCAAAAGCCTTTCGTGAGCTTAAAAGTCAAACTCTTAATCGCGTTCAGTGCAGTATTTTGTGCTGTCTCTGGAGGCATGTTCGTTTGGTTTTATACGTATTCGACCGCTAGAGCCATAGACCGTATGGAGGAAGAGTTGGAGCATACGGCACGAGGTGCCGCTAAAGGAATTGATGTAGAGCAACTACTAGCCTTGTATCGAGAGGGTGAGCCAAACCAAGATGGTTTTTCAGACGATTCTCGATATCAGCAGCTTCTGGGATGGTTAGATGCCATTCATCAGGTTGAGCCCAAGGCCTGGCCCTATACATACATTGTGGTTGAGGATAGTTCTGATGCACGCTATCCAGCAGGTGTCGAGCGGCCGGACTTGCCTCACACTCTATATCTTGTTGATGTGTGGGCTAATTACGACGTAGATTCCGCAGCAGCTTTTCTCGACATAGGCAACGCCAGCGAAAAAACGATGGAAGCCTATCGTAGCGGTGAAATCGTTCACCGAGACCTATATTCTGACGAGTACGGTAGCTGGATGTCGGCTTATTTACCCCTTAAAGATCGAGATGAAAATGTAGTTGCCATGCTGGGCGTAGATATCGAGGCTGACTACGTCAGACAAGTTCAAAAATATATTAGAGAGGAAATGCTAATTGCGTTCTTAGTTTCTTACTGCATATTATCTTTATTAATTATTTTGATTTCTAATTTACTCACAAAACGTCTCACCTATCTAACTAATTTTGCCGAGAAAATCGGAAAAGGCGACTACTCGAATAAGTTATCACTTTCTAGTGGAGATAGATTTGCTGATGAGATGGAAATTCTATCAGAGGTTTTCAATAAAACTATTGAGAGCATTCAAAAACGTGAGGAAATGATTCGTGAAGGCAAGGCAACAGAGAATGAAATCCGTATGGCTCTTGAAGAAGAACGCGAATTAAATGAACTGAAGTCGAGATTTGTATCTATGGTTTCTCACGAGCTGAGAACGCCACTCACAGTTATTCAGACATCTAATGAGATGTTGGATAAGTTCAATGAAAAATTAGATGACTGTAGGCGAGATAAGTATCACACTCAAGTTCGCGAATCA
>JBCBVC010000208.1:0-5227 GCA_039817845.1 Cyanobacteria bacterium J06642_2 | reverse complement strand
CTAATGACACCCTTGTCATCTCTTATTGCCCCTGGTGACAGCTTCGCTTTAATTACCCCTAGCTGGGGCAGTTGAGTATTATCTCGACTGCCTCTTTCTTCTCGCGATCGCCTGCAAGCGGTTTTCGCATCTTGGCTTGGGGACTCTGTGCCGCTGAACTTAAGGGTTTTCGGCGCATCTGTTCTAGCCAAACGCGGGCGATCGCAGTCAAAGCCTGACGGAACTTAACGGAGAAATCGCCCAAAACTTGAGGGTTCGGTGAACCGTCTCCTTCTAAAGAGCTATCGAGAAGAGTGATGTTTCTGACCGATGACACCACCTTCACTACAGCCTGAGATTGCTTCTCCGTCAGTTCTTATTTGAAATAGGTAGTCCTTGCAGTCTCCAGGAATTTTACGTGATTCTATTTGTCAAAAAAGATAAATATCAAACATCATAAACTGCTTTTCAAGCGCATCTGGTACGGATATGAGCACCAGCAAGCTGCAAAGTTTGCATAATTTCTCTCCATGGTCCTGAAAAAAGAATAGATGAGATTCTATGCACTCCTATATGCGATCGCGGCGCTGCTGAGTTGAATCGCTCGTACGACTCAGCTCTCCCCTCTTATCCGTGCGGGACTTGCAGCGCCGATACCATTCACACCGTGCTGAACGAGGCTGTGAGAGTGCTGGCTCGACCGCTGCAATATTCCCAATAGAAATGAGAATTTTTGAGGGTACACGCATATGAGAAATAGCATCATTGTCGTTTCCTTATAACCACAGATTTTCTAACTCCCTATTCACTATTGAGGTCTAATATCATGAAACGTATCAGCTCTGGTTTACTCCTTTCTGCTCTCGCTCTTGGCACTGTTGCCGTTTTCGCTTCTGCTCCTGCTGGTGCTCGTCCTGCCATCGTTGAGCGCTTAGCTGAACTCAACACGCGCGGCACTCAGAAAGACCACGGCGGTTTGGCTTTTAATTCTCGTACTTTGTCTGACGATGTCGAACAGCCTGAAACCATACTGACGGCTTCAGGAAACGGCTTCGATCTCGCTGGTGATGGAATCGTCAATCGTCCTGCTATCGTCAGACGCTTGGCTGCACTCAACGCTCGCGGCACTGACAAAGACCACAGTGGTCTGTCGTTCAACAGCCGCACATTGCGCTAACTTGTCTCGATACCGCCGCGCTCTTCGCTAGCCGGAGAGTCTGAAATTCAAGGAGTCTGTCAGCGATAGCAACTGCAGACTCCTTCACTTCGAGGGAGATCGCGCGAACAAATGACCTCCAATCTAGGCAGAAAAGAGGCCTTCCGACTGCCCCTTTCTCAGTTAGTCATTTCAAACAGGGAGGCATGAGCCCCTGTCGAGTCGGCGAACACGGCAAAGTAGCCCGTCTCTGGAATCGCAGTCTTGGGTACGACGACGCTCCCGCCTAGCTCTAATATCCGACTAGCTATCTGCTCTACTGAATTGACGGAGAAATAACTCATCCAAGCGGGGGGCACGACATCCACTTCTGGAGGACGCGAGAGGACGCCACCTATGGCTTTCCCATCACTTTCAAATGAGTAATAGTCCACGTCATTCATACGCATGGGAGCCTTGAATGACCAGCCGAACATATCGCGATAGAACCCTATGACAGCTTCTGGATGCTCCGCCATCAGTTCCATCCAGCAAATCTCGCCTTCCCCACTGCTAATCATGTCCAGATTATCGGTCTCGTCAGCTGACGAAAAGACATGAAATGCTGCACCGCTCGGGTCTTCGAGAACAGCCGTGCGTCCGACAGCCGGAATGTCGAAGGGAGCGACGCAGACCTTACCACCTAACTCTTTGACCCGCTCTGCTGCCGCGTCTACATCGGCAACAGAGATGTAGGGTATCCAGTGACTAGGGCCGGGAAACCCTTCGTCTAAGGGAACGGGATTGGCAAACCCGCCATGCTGAGCGGCATAGATCGTTGCATCGTCATGTCCTGGAATTGGCATCGCTTCCAATGACCAATCAAATAGCTGGTGGTAGAACTGATTGGCTCGCTCGACATCCTTCGTCATCAAGCTCCACCAGCAAAACGTTCCGACCTGCTGATTTGTCATGCCTAGAATCTCCTCGATGGGTTGAAACTGTCACCATCGCGATCGCCAATGCGCTCCTGCTTTTCCAGCATCAGCAATCGCTTTCCAAAACGACTCTATCCTGCAAATATGATTAATGTAACAGAATTCATAAATGGGCGCACATGGCAGGGAAGCACGGAGGACGGCGCGAGGGGGCTGGCCGCAAGAAGGGGATAGGCTCCAGGGTTAGGCGCATTCCTACACCGTTGTTAGCGGTGGTTGATGGCTTGCTGGCGAGTCATCGACTGCCCCTCAATGATGAGGTCGTGCGAGTCCGGGCGGCAGCCCCCGAACCAGCGAAGCTGGAGCGGCCGTTACTTTCTTCCGTGGTGTCGGCGGGGCTTCCCTCCCCTGCTGACGACCACGTAGAGACGCTTCTCGATTTGAATGACTATCTCGTCGAGCAACCGGCGGCGACGTTTCACCTTCGCGTGGGGGGAGATTCGATGATCGGGGCTGGCATCGTTGATGGCGATATTCTCGTGGTCAATCGTGCTTTGGAGGCTCGCCACGGCGAGATTGTGGTGGCCATTGTCGATGGCGAACCGACGGTCAAACGGCTTTTTTGGCAGGAAGACACGATCGAGTTAAGACCCGAAAACCCTCTCTATCCAACACTCGCGATTGATGGCGATCGCGAACTAGAAATTTGGGGGGTAGTGACGGGTGTTGTCCGCAAGCTCTAGCAGGACTGGCTCGATCGGCAGAGCCAGCTATTGACGTGATGCTGTCAAGGGTAAGCGCGCTAGGCCCCGTATACTAATAGCGTTCTGGCGCTGTAGAACTTGTGGGGGCTGAGATGAGTGACACGATATTCGGCAAGATCGTACGCAAAGAAATTCCCGCTGACATTGTCTACGAAGACGATTTAGCACTAGCCTTCAAAGACATCACGCCCCAGGCTCCGGTGCACATCTTGGTGATTCCCAAAAAGCCCATTGCACAAATCGAAATGGCAGAAGCAGGCGATCGCGATTTACTCGGTCACTTACTGTTAACCGCCCAAAAAGTTGCGAAAGAAGCCGGACTCGACCATGGCTATCGATTAGTTATCAATAACGGCGAAGATGCCGGGCAAACGGTATTCCACCTGCACGTGCATATCTTGGGCGGACGCGCCCTCGCTTGGCCTCCAGGATAAACGCATGAGGTCATTGAGCCGCGACGACAGGTAGTTCGTCCCATTGCGTCGTGAACCGGGGCGATCGCTTTTCACACTGCATGTGCCAAGGTCGAGACACACCGGTGGCAGCGTAACCAATCGTTCCAGCACCAAAGCGACGATTGAGCGCGTCAATTGCTGTCATCAAGTCGCGATCGCGGTCTCGATTTCTGGGAGGCATCCATAGTTCTCCCTGCACGCTGGCCTCGGAGATAAGTCCCATCGCGATCGCGCCCGCTTTTCTGTAGCGATACCCCGGTTGATAAATGATGTCCATACCTCGTAGGGCATAGTGCAGCAATTCTGGGGTGGTGTTGGTAGCCGTAGGGAGCGAGAGCGTCACTGCGTTGTCGTAAGGATTGCAATCGTGCACGCTGGTGCGGGCAAAGACGTGCAGCAGTGGGGTAACTTGTCGTTGCTGTCGCAGCTTTTCGGCCACGCGGGACGCGTAGAGAGCGATCGCTTCCTTCAGTTCGTCCAGCGAGGTGACGGCTCGTCCAAACGAACGCGAGACGCAGGTTTCGCGTTTGGGAGAAGGACACAGATCTAATGGCAGGCAGGACACTCCGCGCAGTTCAAGCTGCAAGCGAGCGCCGACAACTCCCATTTTTTTGCGAATCAGACTTTTATTAGCATCTCGAAAAGCAAGTGCGGTGTTGATATGGCGATCGCGCAGCCATTTGGCATACCGCTTTCCGATCCCCCAGATATCGCTGACGTTAATGGATTGCAGCAGAGCATCGGGCTCCGCGCAGGTAGAAACATTGAAAATGCCGTTGCGGTGAGGCGAGCGTTTGGCTGCGTGGTTAGCAATTTTAGCGAGAACTTTGGTCGGCGCAATACCGATAGAAATGGGAATCCCCGTCCACTGCATCACTTTCGTGCGAATGGTTTTGCCGTAATGGCTCAAATCGCGCCGATCGAAGCCAGAGACATCCAAAAAGGCTTCGTCAACGGAATAGATCTCGACCTCGGGAACGAACTGAGCCAACGCCGTCATGACGCGATGGGAGAAATCGCCATAAAGGGCGTAGTTGCTGGAGAGAACTTGAATATCGTGCCGTTGAATGAGAGAGCGGATCTTGAAGACCGGAATGCCCATTTTGACCCCCAGCGCTTTCGCTTCGGGCGATCGCGAGACCACACAGCCATCGTTGTTAGAAAGAACCACGACAGGGCGATCGCAGAGTTTGGGGTTGAAGACGCGCTCGCAGGAAACGTAGAAATTATTGCAGTCAGCCAGGGCTAGCATTACAGCTCGTGAATGACGGACGTGACGACACCCCACACCTGAAAATCCGTTGCTTCGCCAATTTCAAGGGCAGGATAATCGGGGTTGTCGGGAACGAGCCACCAACGATTTCGTTCTAACTTTAGGCGCTTGACGGTCAACTCGCCATCCACGATGGCAATCACAACTTTGCCGGGGCGAGGTTCGATCGCGCGATCGACCACCAGCAGGTCGCCAGGGTGAATCCCCGCATTCAGCATTGACTCGCCCGTCACGCGCACGAAGTAAGTGGCAACGGGATTTTTAATTAGGTGTTTATTGAGGTCGAGTTTGCCTTCTACCCATTCCTCGGCAGGGGAGGGAAAGCCCGCCGAGACAGGACAAGTGAGTAGCGGACGAGCGTAGCGGGTACTTCTATCGGGTCGCGCGATCGCCGTGACTCGCGTGGCGGAACTGTTGCGTAGCATTGCCAACTCTGTCGCAATGACGCCAGAGTACCATTTGAGGGGCATAACAACGGTTTTGCAAAGATGACTTGCAGCCGGTGCGATGGCGATCGCGTCCACGAAGATTCGCCCGGAAAGCATGACTCCCCGAGCGGATATTTGCCAGGCACGGTTGCTAACGGACGAGCAGGGAGCGAGTCAACTGACTTTTTGCACCTAGGGTAGAGAGGGTAGATTTGGAGTCCCTGAGAGAGCTATAGCAGCAGAGACGTCACCCGG
>JBCBVC010000207.1:0-5254 GCA_039817845.1 Cyanobacteria bacterium J06642_2 | reverse complement strand
TATTGATGCACTGAAGCCAAACAGCTCCGAGCTTTGCAGTCAGCAAAGTTCTTAAGAAAAAGCCTCTATGTCGCTGTTGCCACTCGCACTCAGGAAAATTTTGATTGCGATAGCTCACAATCGGAGTATGAGTGCAGAAATGAAATCTTCAGTTCCTTTTTGTGGCGAAGTGATTAACAGAAACCATACAGTTAAGTCCTTTGCTCAGTAGCACACTTCCACTCTTAGGCTAGAATATAACCTTGAGGATAATGTGAGGTTTATATCTTACAAGTCAATAAATTATCTTCCTCGTTTGCCGTATTTACATAGAATGCCTGGCGGGCTTGATGTCTTTGTCGTAGATTCATTTACACTGGTTTAGTTCTCTTTATGCTCAAATCGGCGTTATGTCCAATTCATTTTTAGGATTAGCTTGACTCCGTGCGTCAAGCATTCTCCATGCAGAGAACTTAGGCATAGATCTAAATCTTCTACTTAGTACTCGGGGGAGTTTTTTGACTTTATGAGCGATTTTAGGAAACTTATTAATCTTGGACCGAGTTGGCATCGAGCTGTATGTCTGAAGCTATCGCCACACATCGCTGCTCTTGACGCAGTCATAATTAGGGAATTCGCTGTTGCTGTATAGAAGTTATGGCCGTCCCCGCCGCCTTTTTAGCTGATTTGAACCACATCGTTTCTGCTGAAGCGATCTTGACGGATGCTAGCTCGCTAGAGCGATTTTCAAAAGACTACTACTGGTACAGCCCGTGGCTGAAAGAGCAGCTTGATGACAAGCGGGCTGATGTCGTGGTGCAGTGCTCTACTGAAGACCAGGTCGTCAAGGCAATTCAGTTGGCCTATCAACACGGCGTTCCTGTCGTGCCGCGCGGCTTGGGATCTGGTAATTATGGGCAGGCCGTACCCTTGTTCGGTGGGATGGTGCTGGACTTGAAGCCGATGAACCGCATTCTGGAATTTAACAATGGCGGCGTGTTGGCCGAAGCTGGAGCCAAGCTAAACGAGATTGAAAAACAAGCCCGAGAGCGCGGTTTGGAATTGCGCATGTATCCCAGCACGATCGCCATGTCGACATTGGGTGGCTTTATTGCTGGGGGCAGTTGCGGCGTCGGCAGTATCAATCACGGCGTTTTGCGCGATCGCGGCAACGTGCGCATGCTGCGAGTGATTACGGCCACAGAAACCCCGCAAATTTTAGAGATGCGCGGTCCAGATATCGATAAAGTGCTGCATGCCTATGGCACCAACGGCATTATCACTGCCATCGATCTACCTCTAACCCGCCGCACCGACTGGCAACAGCTGGCAATTGCCTTCTCCGACCTGCGGGCAGCTCACGATTTTACCTGGGCGATCGCAATGAGCGAGGGCATTCATAAACGCATGTTGGCCCTGTTGGAACAGCCCCTGATAGCCTTCCAAAAATCAGTCTCCAATATGGTTGACGTGCAGCGGCATGCTGTTCTGACCCACATCGATCCCACAGATCTGGCCGAGGTGAAATTACTCGCAGCCGAATTTGGCGGTACGGTTACGGGGGAAGCGCCGCTGTACGCGCGGGGCAGTTCTATTCTCAGCGACGCTACCTGGAATCACACGACGCTGTGGGCCAAAAAGCACGACGACAGGTTTACGTATCTGCAATGCGCGTTTGCAGGCGATCGCGAGAAGAGTTGGGAGCAACTCGCACATCTCAAACATAAATTTGGCGACGATTGGCTCATGCACGTCGAGATGGTGCGGTTCATGGGCGCAGTGAATTATTGGGCGCTACCCGTAATCACCTATCGCGATCGCCCGCAACTCCAAGCCATCATGGACGAGTGCTACGCGATCGGGGTGGGTATCTCGAACCCCCATACCTATATTTTGGAAGAGGGCGGTCACGATGCTGGCAACCCCGTCCAGCTAGCGTTCAAATACGAAGCCGATCCTACCGGCATTCTCAACCCCGGCAAGATGAAACTGTTCGAGCAGCCCGAGCGAGTTTAATTTGCGTTACTCGGGCTCAATGATGACTCGTAGTTGGTAACTCGTTCCCGATGCCAGCACCCCCGGATTGCCCGGGTAGAGAATTTGAATCGTATAGTCTCCCGCATCGAGTTGAGTCACGATCTCCTCTGGTTCTAACTCAGGGCGGTCGGAACTCGCGACAATTTCACCCGTATCGATGGCTCGATTTCCATTACGATCTTCCACTACTTGTAAGGCAATACTGTCAAGCAAGGTACCGCCTTCAGGCGCATCAATTGTCACCGTCAATTGCACGGGTCGAGCGATCGCGATTTGATAGAGGTCGCTATTATCTCCTGGCCCCACCGAGCGGTCGAAGGTGCGATCGAATGGCTCTCCTGGCACGACCGGCAAACCAAGCGGGCACCCTCCCAATTCGTCATCAGAGCCGGTCGGGAGCTTGGGGAGATTATCCAAATTTGCAGTAACGCCACCCGGAATGGATTGGATGTCTTCTGGTTCGATATCGACCCGATCGCCAAGCAGGTTTCCTACGGTCGCAGCCAAAAAATCCAGTGGCGGCTCGGGACAAGGAAACCGAGACGCGCTCAAAATAGTGGCAATCTCAGCGACGTCTAGGGTGCCTCGCGGCTCGATAAAATCAATGTCTGCAGGTTGCGGCACCTCACTAAGAGAAATAGTCAGCTCTGCCGAACGTAAGAGTTGACTGGCCGCCGCCGCCACGGCCTCACTCTCACTCACGCCATTCAGCACGGCCAAAGCGATCGCGGCATCGACCAACGTTGTCACTGCGGGATTATCCTCGTACAGCAGTTGCACGAAATCGGCGTCTGTTGGGCCACGCACGCCCTCGACTGGAGCGACGGCAACGTCATTCAGGAGTTGGCTACAAGCTGCTAGCCCCAAACTCGCGATCGATGCAAACGCTTGGCACTGCCAAAACCTTCGCGATTGTTTGTTTTGTTTCAACGTTCGTTCACGCGACTGTAACGTTCTAACAATCGCACGCCTAACGACAAGATGAGTGTCAAACTCAGATACAACAATGCCGCCATCGTCCAGCCCCCAAACGTATCGAAGGTGCGGGAGACGTAAAAGCGCGTTTGCTGCGTCAACTCGGCCACGCTGATGACGCTGGCCAACGAAGAATCTTTGATGAGCGCAATGAAATCGTTACCCAATGGCGGCAAAACAATCCGAAAAGCCTGCGGTACCACCACCAGTCCCAGAGTTTTTAAGGGGCCCAATCCCAAAGCACGCGACGCTTCAATTTGGCCTTTCGGAATCGCTTGAATGCCCGAACGAATCACTTCGGCCAGATAGGCTCCATAGCTCAGAGATAACGCGATCGCTGCACGCCAAAAATTCGACCGAATCGCAAATTCGCGACCGAACAGCTCGATACTTTGGCTGCCGAGCACGAACGCGACGTACAGCACCACGACTAGAATGGGTACGCCCCGCAAAATTTCGACGTAAAGTGTCGCGAGCGTATGCACGATGGGATTGGCAGACACTCGACCCAATCCTGCAATTAAGCCAATGACCACAGCCATGGCATAGCTGAGCAAAGAGATCCGCAAGGTGAGTCCAAATCCGCGCGCCAGGATCTTGAGAATGTCTTGAGAACCGGGAGAACTAAAAATTCCGATTGAAATTGCTACTGCGGCAATCGCCAGCACGTAAACCCACAGCGGCACAGCTTGAAGCTGGCGGAGGAAACCCTTTTCAACAGACATTTGCGACATAGCACCGTGCACTCCGCGATCGCGTCGGTTATGGCTAGCCGAGAAAAAAGCAGTCGGCCCCCTGACGACCGCGTGCGGACTCATCGGGCCAACTGCCTGAAATTGAGCTAGAGACGTGCAGTTACAAACCGCTCTCGGGCAAATTCTCCACTGCGCTAGTCGGTAGGCCCCATTTCTCGGCAATTTCGGCTAGTGTACCGTCTTCAATCAAAGCCGCGATCGCTGCATCGAACGCTTCGGTCATCTCGGGGGTAGATTTTTGAATCGCAATGCCATAAAACTCGGTCGTAAAGGGCTCGCCTACAATCTTGAGTTCGTCAGAAAACTCTTTAGCAATGATGTCAGCCGAGGTCGGTGCGTCAGCGATGACACCATCAATATCCCCTTGCGCTAAGGCTGCCATCGCTAAATCGATGGTTTGGTAGCGCTTGACATTGTCATCAGATGTATAGTTTGACGCTTCCAAATCCCCTGTCGTTCCGAGCTGGACCCCAATCGTCTTGTCTTTGAGAGCGTCTACTCCGTCAGCACTACTGTTTGTAGGTACTGTCACCACTTGGCCCGCATTTAGATAAGGCCGGGAAAAATCTACTACGCGCGCGCGCTCCTCAGTGATTGTCACTGCTGAAGCTACGGCATCGTACTCGCCTGCAGCGAGTGCAGCAAAAATACCGTCAAATCCAGCTGTTTGAAACGTAGCCGTGCAGTTTACTTGCTCGCAGATGGCATCGAACATCTCGACGTCGAAACCGACGATTTCGTCCTCTTCGTTGACAAATTCAAACGGAGGATAAGCAGTATCCGAGCCGATGCTCAATGCTTCACCGCCCAAATCAGGCAAATCGGCTTCCTGAGCTAGCGCGGTTGGATGGACCTGAGCGGCGATCGCTAATCCTGCTACTGCAAGCGTGCCTACGGCCCAGTTCGTTAAAGCTAGTTTTCGCATGTGGACTCCTTCAAACATTTCGTATGCGCGCAACTGTCTTCGTCACGAGTGATTCATTATCAAGGGGTTCGCACCGGCGCGATGTCGACGACGAACCCCTACGGTCACTGAGACGAGGCGTGTAAGATTTATCTGACGAGATCGGTTTCCCATCAGTTCCCTGTCTCCCATGTGGCCTTTCGATCTTTTGCTCGTCAGCGATCGCGAAGTCTGTCAGCGCGCCGGACGCACGGTTCCAACAACAATAGAATTAGCGCTCCGAAACATGAATGCCAGTCGCGTTGCCGTCCTGCGGTGCGACAAACAGAGCTCGATAGCTGACGTTATCGCCCAAATCGCTGCACTCCAGCCCATTACGCATCGTGCGGGCGGCGCCCTCCTTCTCGTTCATCGTTATCCAGGGCTGCAGGCATTTGAGGATCTCGACTGATTAACTCCGCCAAGATGTCCTAACGGCCACTTCACACGCAACATAACGCGCACTATACTCTGCCCGCCGAATGCCATTACCAGGACGTTGCCCAATCCGGAGCAGCTATCTTTTCAAATGTCTGGTTGTTCAGATCGGCTATCTCAGATGTCA
>JBCBVC010000206.1:0-5286 GCA_039817845.1 Cyanobacteria bacterium J06642_2 | reverse complement strand
GTACTCATACTCGACCACGCGATCGCCCCCTGCTGTATCTGGGTGTTGCCGGACTCACCCTGTCGGCTTACGAACTCCTGCTGTTTCAGGTGAAGGGACTGCTGTGGGGAGATCGCCTCCTCGCCATGGCTGCTCTCACTGCCGCGATCGTGTACGCCTATCGCATTCTGACTCCCTGGCTGACGGGCTACTTGCGCTTGTCCGCTGAAGAGCTGCGAGTTGTCTCTCACCTCCATTGGGGGATCGGCAGTTTGCTGCTCGTCGCGGCGCTCTCGTACCCCGCCGAAGTTTACAGGTTACCCGGACTCGGGGCTGCGCTTTTTCTGACTCGTTACGCGATCGCCCAAGGCCGCCATCCGAGCAATCGCCGCGTCGGGGAAACTTGGGTCTACTTGGGACTGCTAGAAGCAGTGGGAACAGTTGGGTACGTTGCCGTAACCGTGCCGCTTCTGAGCGAGCTTGCGGCGCGCGCCCGACCTTGGGCAGGAGCGATCGCCACTTGGATCGGAGTAATGATTTACTCCCAACCTTGGCAAACGTGGGGCTGGTCGCGACGTCCTTGGCGACTGACTGCCATCCTCGCACCTCCCCTAGCCGTGGGGTTCGTACTCCTGCACCACGTTCAACCTCCACATGCCCTAAGTTTGCTGGTGATGGCCGGTTATTACGGGTGGCTGAGTTGGCAAAGACATCAATCTCGCTGGCTTTACGCCAGTTTGATATCGGTAGATTGGGCGTTCTGGCTCCTTTTGCCCGCATCCCTGCATTTTGCGAAAACCTGTCTCGTCGGCCTCTCCGTCATGGGCATGACGTGGTTCGAGCCAGCCTGTCGAGCTGAGACGGGACGATCGCTCCGTCACTATCTCCGGTGTTTGGGCATGGGAATCATCGGTTTCGATGCCTTACGGCTCTACTCGCAACCTGGCATCATACCGGGCTTCGTTGGGATAATTGGAATCTTTTTGGGATTGGGATTTCGCATCCGCGCGTTTCTGTACGTCGGGACGGTGACATTCTTGGCGATCGCGACCTATCAAATGCTGCTGTCGATTTTTGCTTTCCCCATGTTGAAGTGGGCCATCGGATTCCTGTTGGGCATGCTGTTTATCTGGATTGCTGCCAGTTTCGAAACCCGTCGCCAACAGTTTGCCAGCGCCGTTCAGAACTGGGTCGTCGCTTTCGAGGCCTGGGATTGATGGAATGGCGATCGCGCATTTCTGTGGAAGAAGCTTTCCCACAATCAAGTTTTCTTCCTATCTGCAACAGATAATTCTCTTAGGGAAATAGATTTATACCACCAAGTATTGTATTGCAGCTTGACTCATCGGTGCGCAGCATAACGGCCCAATTAAACCATAAGCAATCTCTAAAGAAAGAGGGCGAAAAATGGACGTCGCCTATAATGCGGGCAATTCTTAAAACATCTCGTAAAACCCATGCTTTCTCTGGAACTTATATCCACTACATTGGCTGGCTGGCTGTTGTTCGTCGCAGCCAAAGGACTATGGGAATCGCGACAGAAACTCGGCCAAATTGCTAGCGATATTTCCGTATCTGACATTACCAACTCAGCCATACAAAACGGCCTGCCCGAACTAGAAGTCGAGATGGTCGAACCCGATTCCATCACTAAAGCAGAAGCTGAGGAACTTACCTTCTCCTCCGCTATCGGCATCCTGCTCGATAACCGCCGAAATCTTACCCCCAACGCCCATTACGACAACGACAACCGCAAACATCCCATCCTTCAACTCACGGGCTTCAAAGAAAACACCCTCGAATCCTCCCTCGTCGTCGCTCGCGGGCTCGCCCAAGCCCAACGAGATCGCGACGGACTCAATCCCAAAAAAGGGCTCGCGGGCCGAGCTATCCTCATCGCTCTAGTCCTCGCCGTTCCTCTCTGGGAATACGCCAACGTCAGCGTCTCTCTCGATCGCTTCCAAGCCATCTGCACGGTCGTCACCGTCTGCCACGCCCTCCTGCTGTACCGAGATTGGTGGGATAAAGAACGGGATTTGAATACTCGCACCCACCAGATCTTGCAAACTGCTGGCATCACGGGTGTCGGGGAAGTCCCCGCCGTCCACAGCTACTTCCACGCTCAGCGCCGCCAAATCGTCACCGAAGCGATCGTCATTCCCGTCGCGATCGCCGTTGCACTGCTCTACCACTACCTCTGAACGCCATGACTGCAACGGCCCTAGCCCGCGATTGTCTCTGGAGGGGGAAACCCTCGCAACTGCTGAATCTGCCTCACATCGCTACTTCTCTGCTCGTCATCGGCATCATTGCCTTCGGACATAAACTTATCTGGAGTAGTCTCGAATCGCCGCTGGCCGGAGTTCTTAGCGATAGCCAGCTCGCCCAGTTCAGAACGTATTTCCTGTATGCTGTTGCCGCGATCGCGATAAGTCCTGTCTTCACCGTGCTGTGGCGGATGGCCGTCCTCCAAAGCATCAGCTACTCCCTGTTCATGGAACGATTCATCGAACGACACGGGGTACTCAACCGCTCCACCAATAACCTCGAACTGTTCCGGGTCAAAGATATCGGCCTCCGGCAGGACTTTTTCGAGCGCGTCATCGGCCTCGGCACCATCATTCTGTACACTTCTGATACTTCGTGCCCGATCGTCCAGTTAACTGGAATTGAAGACGCGGAACGAGCTCTCGAACTGATCCGCGATCGCGTGAATGTCGAACGCAATCGCAAGAATGTCCGGGAGTTTGATGTCAACTAAAGGGAGATCGCTCTCAACTGGAATAGATTTCACGTGTAACGGGCTGGAGGCCGCGAGCCTCGCTGTGAAAAAAGCACTCCCAGGCTAGACTTGTACGAGTAAACGTACATGTTAGGCGATGAAGACCATAACCTTTAGCGAAGCTCGGAGTCAGTTCAAGGCGGTGTTAGATCGCGTGGTAGAAGATGCCGACTTTACGGTGATTACTCGTCGGGATGCTGATGATGCCGTAGTCATGTCCTTAGACTACTTCAATAGTTTGCTCGAAACCGTTCACTTGCTGAAGTCTCCGGCGAACGCGGCTCATTTGAAGCGCTCGATCGCGCAGTACGAGCGGGGAGAGGTGACGCTGCGGGATTTGGTGGATGACTGAAAGGCGGCTGGCTTGGACGGAGGAGGCTTGGAAAGATTACGTTTACTGGCAAAGTCAGGATAAAAAAACGCTCAAACGCATCAACAAGTTGATTCAGGCGACGATGCGGTTACCGTTTGAGGGGGTGGGAAAGCCCGAGCCTTTGAAGGAAAATTTATCGGGGTTTTGGTCTCGCCGGATAGACGATACGAATCGGCTGGTTTACGCAGTTAGCGATCGCGATATCACCATCATTTCTTGCCGATACCACTACTAGCTTGAGGACCGATCCTCTGCTGTCAAACGCAACGTCTCATTCCAGTCTTTGCCGCGTGGAGGCAGAGCGACCTGAATCTCATACCGTTCGCCTAACTTCTGCATCAGCTTCCACCCCACAGCATCGTTGTCAAAAGCAGCGACAATATCTATCCCATCGTTCGCGCAAGAGTCGAGATAATTACCTGGAAACGCTCCCTCTCCACTCGTAGCGAGAAAGCGGATGCACTTATGCGTTGTCTCCTGCGACAGAGCTGCTGCTGACATCGCATCAATCGCCGATTCCACTAACACCACCTTGGACACGCGATCGCCTACTCCCCAGTCAAAGTAGAACCAGCTCTCAGCCTTTGAACTTCCCTCAGCCATGCCTTGAAACTTGCTCTCGCGACGAGCGGCTCGTAATGATGCACCCTTGATAACCTCACGCTTGAAGGGATCGCGCATCGGAAAGACGACGTTGACAATCTCGTAGGCCAAACGATTCCCCTTAGCAATCTGCTGCTCCAGCGTCTTTGCAGGTAAGCCAGTCCCATAGATATCTCCCCTCCGGTACAGCTCGTCTACAATCTCTTCCGGCAAATAGCGATCGCCAATCAAATATTCTCGGGCGACCTGCCACTTGAGGGGATCGGCCAGAGGAGGAACGAACTGTTTGTTGAGCCGAGGTTTGGCAGGTTTACGGCTGCGCTCGAGATTCGTTCGGTGCTTCTTGGAAAAAGGAACATCGCTGACAGCGGATGAGACGTTGGTATCGAGAAAGCCTCTCGCCTGGCTGAAATCGAACCGCTTGACGTACTGGACGAAATCGATCGCCCCGCCACCTCCCTGCTGACTCGCATGGTCGAAAAACTGCTGGGTCTCCCCAGAAATAGATATCCGCATGCCACCCAGTCGCCACTTGCATTTGTCATAGCGATCGCGTTGCATCCCAAACCATCGGGCTAACTCTTCAAGCGGTATGGCTCGCAGCTCGTCCGTTCGCTGCTGTCGTTTCTGATAGGTTTGCACGTCGGATTTCCTCCCATCGCTCAGATATTGCTTTATCTGCGGCTAACTCTTTGTCGAGCAGTTTGGCGACTTTTCTCAACACAGAAAGTGACGCTTGCTCCCAGCAAACAGAGCAAACTCTCTGTCGTAACTCCACGACCTCTCGAGCGCTCGTCTCGGAACTGTTCGCCTGTGCTCGCCTCCTTTCCACCTCTTTGACAATGGAAATAGTGGCTTTCTTTCTCCCTTCTCGTTCCGCAATCCATACCGCTTCTGTGATGACTGAAGCAACATCTTCAGGCTCCCTACTTGCCCGCATCGTATTCATCACCGTGGATGCTGCGACCTTCCCCTGCTCGATCAACTGCATGACTTGCGGCGTTGCACAGGCCAAATTCGCTAGCTTGCCAATATAGCTCGGACTTTTTCCCGTTCGCCTAGCGAGCTCCGAATCCGTCCAACCCCGATGAATTAATTGGCAAATCACCTCAGCTCGATCCAGGGGGTCGAGCCCTCTAGCCTCATTACGAATTAGCTGCCCCAACAACTCCGCTTCATCATCCGTTGTCGAGACTTCTGATGGCATCAACCCTGCCCCAATGGATGTAGCCATTGCGTTCGTCATCCCGTCTGGGATCTTCTTCCCTCTTTTTCGACTCTTTTTAGGCGGCATGAGTATACTCCCTAAAACTCGTCAACAATTCGACATCAACCTCACTGAAAACACAGGCATTCACCAACTTTAAACATCGGCAATAACTGATGTCCTGTAATCAGGTAGTAAGCGCAGTCTTTGACGTCAAACAGCAAATCGCCCAATCCCGACACGCGATCGCATTTCCCTAATCGAGCCGTAACGAGTTCGTGATCTTGCCAATCTCCCGACTTGCCATCACAAGCGATCGCAGTTGCTTGATAGATAGACTCT
>JBCBVC010000205.1:0-5424 GCA_039817845.1 Cyanobacteria bacterium J06642_2 | reverse complement strand
CTAGCTGCACCCGAACCCTCAACAGTTGGTATCATCGCAGCTCTAGCTTCGGGGAAACTGCCTCAATCAGAATTAGCCAAGTGGTTGGAAGACCATTCCTCAGAGAAAGATCCTTAGCCACTTCCATCAACTGGTACTGTCAATTCGTCACGAGCCACTGCCAGCCGAGAAATGACCCCATGCCCACAATGATGGTGAGTAAGAGATTTTTTCCGTACCAACCCACCAGGTAAGCCGCGATCGCTCCTACGAGCCTTGCATTCAAGTAGCTGAGGTCGAAATGTTCGCCGTCAGGAAGCAGCACAGTTGGTACTGCGATCGCCGTCAAAACAGCAGGAGGAACGTACTGCAAGGCCATTTTCAAAAGCGGTGAAATTGTCACGCGATCGCTGGCTGCAAACATGCTGTAACGAATGCCAAACGTCACTAGCAGCATGCCAAGCAATAAAAGCCATTCATTCACGCTTGCATCCTCTTTTCAGCCCAAACACCAGCAGCAACTCCGGTGATCGCGGCCACGATCAATCCCATTTGATGAGGGAACGAATGAGTTGCTAATGCCGTGACTCCAGCGATCGCTGCTGCAATAACCATTGGACGCGTGGTGAGATAGGGAATGACCATCCCAATAAACGTGACGGTCATGGCAAAATCCAGCCCCCATTCCGTTGCGTCGGGAATTGCACGACCGGCAGTGACGCCCAGCCACGTACATAGTTGCCAATTTACATAAAAAAGGAAGCACGCTCCGAAGTAAAACCAATGTTTGTAGGGGGAATCGTCTTCATCTCGATAGCGCTGGGAAACCACGGTAAATGCCTCATCCGTCAGCCAAAATGCAAGTGGAATTTTCCACTGCTGCGGCAGAGATTTGACGTGGGGCATGAGAGCAAGTGAATACAGTAGGTGCCGCAAATTGACGATGAAAGTCGTCAGAACGATCGACAATCCGTGCGTTCCTGCCGCAATCAAACCCAGTGCAATAAATTGGGCCGAGCCCGCAAATACGATCGCCGACATTCCTAGCGTGGCTGCAATGGATAGTTCGCTGCTGGCTCCAAGCGTTCCAAAAATAACGCCAAAAGGTGCTGCTCCTACCATTAACGGAATGCTCGCTCTTCCGCCCAGCCAAAATTCTTGCCAGCGAGTTCGAGTAGCAGTCACGTGCTGGTTGCATCGAGGCAGGCTTTATTTAACTGCGGCAGTCGAGTCAACGTCAACCTGTCATTGCTTCGGATGAAAGCTTACCGTAGCGGCGATCGCGGGCTTGATAATCCCACAAAGCACGATAAAAGGCCGCGCGATCGAAGTCCGGCCACAGTACTTCCGAGAAATAGAGTTCGGTATAGGCCATCTGCCACAGCAGAAAGTTACTCAGCCGCTTTTCGCCACTGGTGCGAATGAGCAGGTCAGGGTCGGGAATACCAGCAGTGTATAGTTGACGGGCGATCGCGGCTTCGTCGATGTCGTGGGGGGAAATCACCCCGTTGCAGGCTCGGTCGGCCAAGTGGCGGCAAGCGCGAATTAACTCACTACGACTGCCGTAGTTGATGGCCACCGTAAAGCGAACGGTCCGATTGTTGGCAGTGGCAACTTCAGCATCGCGGATGCGTTTTTGCAGCGATCGCGGCAGTGGCGCTCGATTTCCAGCAAAGGTAAACCGCACCCCCTCCTGATTCATGTCGGCGAGTTCGCGGCGGAGCAGTTGTTCGAAGAGCACCATTAAAAACGTGACTTCCTCGGCTGGTCGTGCCCAATTTTCCGAGGAAAAGGCGTAGCAGGTGAGAGCCGCTATGCCCCAATCTTTGCAGCAGCGCAGGATGTGCTTGAGCATCTTTGCGCCTTGGCGATGCCCGGCCATGCGAGGTAGACCCTGGCGACGGGCCCAGCGGCCATTTCCGTCCATGACGATCGCGACATGCTGGGGGAGGCGATCGCGTTCTAGTCCTTCGGGTAGTGCTGTTGTGGAAGCATGCGAGGTAATGGTTGGTGTGAGAGCGGATGGTTGTAGCATGGAGCCTAGCCAACTGAAACAGAAGTAAGTTGCTCTCAGAGTAGACATTCAGGCAGACGGATATCAGTTGGATGTGGTCAGGACTTTGACTCGTATTGGTCGGGATATTTACATGTATGGTCGGGCAAAGTCGGATTAGTAGTCGGGAAAAGCTAGCGACTTTTCCCGGCTTGACGTTACATTAGCGACATTATCGCGATTGCCGTTCTGACGCTTCATCTCAACCTGCATGGATGTGGACGCTGCCTTAGCTTGGTTGAATGAGCTGGCGATCGCCTCTCAGCGCGAATCTCTGTCGGAATTACAACAAGCGATCGTGCAACATGTCTGGCAGGGCAAAACCTATGGTGCGATTGCCGCGCTCTATGGATGCACGGAAGGCCACGCAAAAGATGTGGGGGCAGAGCTGTGGCAGTGGCTCTCGCGAGCGTTAGATGAGCGCGTTAGCAAGCGCAGCTTAAAGGCAGTATTGGAACGGGCAATCGCCGCTCAGACGGAACCAGGTGGTTTGGCTCAACGCGATGGCTGGGTGGGGCGGGAGCGAGACCTAGCTCAGCTCGACGCATTGGCTGGGCAAGGGGCCAAGGCGATCGTCATTCAAGGGGAAGGCGGGATTGGGAAGACGGCGATCGCGCAGCGGTATTTTCAGCAACGACCGTTTGACTGCGTGCTGGAACTGATGATGGCGAAGGAGCTGCAGAATCTGACTTCGGTTGAAAGTGTGGTGGAAGAATGGTTACTGCAAGATTTTGGTCTCGAACCCGGTCGAGAGTTTGGGGTGACGCTGAGCCGCTTGCAGCGGCAGTTGCGACAGCAACGGGTTGGGATTCTGATTGACAATCTCGAACCGGCATTGGACGAACGGGGTCAATTCGTCGCGCCACATCGGCGTTATCTGGACTTATTGCGGGTGCTGACGGGACCGCAGGTACGATCGCTAACGCTGATTACCAGTCGCGATCGCCTGTGCGAAGCGGACGTACTTGTCGAGCACGTGCGGTTGTCAGGATTGACGCTGACGAACTGGGAACAGTACGGGCGTGCCGCGCGGTTATCAATCTGCTCGGAGTCTCTGGCGGCCATGCATCGGGATTACGGTGGCAATGCTAAGGCTTTGGGGTTGCTATGCGGCACAATCCGGGCGGACTGGGAAGGAGATGTAGCAGCCTACTGGCGTGAGGTCAGCCGCGATCCGTTAGCGGCAACGGATTTGAGAAACCTGATTGACGCTCAGCTCCAGCGTTTGGCTGCTCTCGATGCCAATGCTTATCGTTTGCTCTGTCGGCTGAGCTGTTTTCGTTACCAAGACATTCCATCGATTCCTACGGCTGGAGCGATCGCCTTGCTGTGGGATGTCCCCGAGCAGGAGCGTCAGCGCATCTTGAGTGCCCTACGCTATCGGTCGACTGTCGAACATCTTCAAGGACGCTATTGGCTGCATCCAGCGATGCGTGCTGCCGCCATTCACCGTTTGCGAGCCAGCTCCGACTGGGAGGAGACGCATCGTCGTGCCGCAGACTATTGGACGCAGAGTGTCGATACGCTTGCAACTCGTGCGGATGCCTTACAGGTGCTAGAAGCGTTTTATCACTACGTCGCGATCTCCGACTTCTCGCGTGCGGGTGCCATCCTCGTACAAAGCCGCAACAACCCTTGGCAGCAGTATCTGTCGCTGGGCGGTATTCTCTATCGACTGGGCCTAGTGCGACCGCTGATGTCAGCCGCGACATTGGCAATCGAGCAGCTCAAAGATCGGGATGACGATACCTTGGGCGAACTCTACAACCTGCTCGGAGACACCCACTGGATTGCAGGAGACATTCATCGCGCGATCGCCGCCCAGACTCGCGCTTTACATCTGGCAGAACGGCAGTTGGAACAGAGCGAGGGCGCCGACATCCATCGCCGCGCCTACTGTGAAATTTCTGAACTCGACTCTCTTCTCAGTTTGGGCCTGTATGCTCTCGATCTGTGGGAGCTGTCTGAAGCGGCAGCCTACTTTCAGCGCGTCATCAATCTGGCGGGCGATCGCCAACGAGATCGATGGACGAATAAAGCGCTAGTTTGTTTGGCTTTGGTTCGAGCTCACTCCAGCCAGCTAGAGTTGGCCCGTCAAGCTGCCGATCGCGTTTATCAATCGCTGCTGACCGACCCTATCTCGCTGGCGACGGGGCGATTTGCCTATTTTTTGCAATTGCTCGGTCGAGCTTATGCGGTTTTGGGCGATCGCGAGCGGGCTTGCGACCTGTACGAACGTACGTTGCGATTTGCCGAGGAAGGTCAATACGCCCAAGTCAAGGCGAAAGCCCTCAGCGGACTGGCTCAGCTTGCCTGTCAGGAGCAAAGGTTTGAGAAAGCCAAAGCGCTCCACGAGGAGGCCATCGCACTTTTGGATGATGTCGGCGCGCGTTGCGACCTCGCCGAAGTGCATTTTCAGCTCGGACTCACGTATCGACAGATGAACGATACCGCGAATGCAAAAGCACATTGCGAACGAGCCAGCCACTTATTCGCGCAGCTGCCAGCCCCAAAACAAGTCACGAAGGTGTGGAAAGTCTTTAGGACAAGCGATTGAGCAAATAGTGATTAGTTAAATCCTGTAGCGCAGTTGTGGCATTGCATTCAGGTAATGACTCTAACCAGGTTGCAGCTTGGCGGGCGTATCGTTGAGCCAGCTGACGCGTTTGCTCCAGGCCGTCACTTTGCGCCACCCATTCGAGCGCCAGCTCCAAATCTCCTGGTTCCTCCAGCTCCCGCTCCAGCAACTCGCGTAATTGCGGATACTGCTCGAAAGCAAACAGCACCGGAGCTGTGATGTTCCCCTGAGCCAGATCCGAGCCAGCCGGTTTGCCCAACACGTCTGTCGAGCTGGTGAAATCTAGCCAGTCATCGATAATCTGAAATGCAATGCCCCAGCACCGCCCGAACTCGTAGGCCGCCGTTGCTAGGTCATCGTCGCGATCGCTCAGTAATGTTGCTGCTTTGACGCTATTTGCCATTAGCGAGGCAGTTTTATAAAAACTTTTCTCTAAATAGGCTTCAAAGGTCAGCGACACGTCGAACTGCGTCAGGCTTTGGCGCACTTCGCCTTCAGCAAAATCTTTGATCACCTTGGATAGGAGTTTGACGACTTCCAGATTATCCAAATTCGCCAGATACCAGGATGACTGCGCAAACAGAAAATCCCCAGCTAATATCGCAATGCGGTTGCCAAAATCGCTGTTGACCGTAGAGATACCGCGCCGCACGTCCGCTGTATCTAACACGTCATCGTGAACTAAGCTGGCCGTGTGAATCATTTCGGTGATTTCGGCTAGACGGCGATGCTTAGGGGTGAGCTGACGATCGGTTGCGGTAGCGCGGGCCATTAACAGGACTAGCCCCGGTCGCAAGCCTTTACCTTGAGCTTC
>JBCBVC010000204.1:0-5451 GCA_039817845.1 Cyanobacteria bacterium J06642_2 | reverse complement strand
CAAGTGATCCCCTTGACGGTGCATTGCTCACGAAGGACGGGTACCTTCATATCGGTGTAGTTGACCACCGGCTCAGCAAGGCTGGCGGCAACCGGGGGGACAGGCTGGTTAGTAGCTCGCTCGATATGGGCGGTTAGTTCTTTCGGCTCAAGCTCTGCCCCAAGGTCGGGAACAGTGGCGATAGGCGCAGACTGTGACCAGATTGGGGACAACACCCAGATAACGGTCTGAACGATAGGGGCGAGCAGGGCAATAGCGAAAGCAATTTCTGTCGCGATGATGAGTTGATTAAGCATTGGAATTACCTTGCGAATGTGTAGCGTCCGGGGCGTGTTGCGTTTACCCCGATTGACTACCAATATAACCATAACTATCTACACTGTCAATTTTAATGTATAGACAGTTCACAAGTCCTGCTTATCGTCATGCCGGGGGTAGATGCCGTCGCAGGGTGGGTCACTAAACTGGTTGGGAATTCGGATGCGATCGCAACTGGGCAGATGACTGAAGCCGATAAGGAGCAGGTTATCGAGTGGCAGGAGCAGGTTGCGATCGCGTCTCAAGATGAAGCCATGGGGTTTGTGGTGGGGGCGGCACAGAAAGCACTTGCGATCGCTCAATTGCTTGAGTGTGAGATTGATGACGTCGTGGTGGGGGTTGAAGGGGGCCTGGAGCAGATCGCTGAGAGTAAGGCCAAGTTGGCTGAGGCGGAGAGGGCGATCAGCCTGATCGAAAAAGGCGGCAATCAGTCGTTGGCCGAGCAATCCCTTTTGATGGCTAACGAGTTTAACGCCTTCCTCAAACGCGAAAATGATGACCTCAAGATAGAGCGTGGGGCTCTATTGAGTGAGGTGGAAGGGTTGCGATCTCGGCTGGCCCAATTCGAGGCTATGCAGCAGCAGTTCCAGCAGTTCCAGCAGCTTTTCAGTGGGGCCGCCGCTGCGCCGGTCGCCGCTCCAAGGCCAGCTAAGACACCTGAACCCGTTTCGGTACATGAGGTAGCCCAAAATGGGACCTCGGCCACCAACACCAGGCCCAGGTCCGTTGATGGGCGCTCCTCTCCGGACGCTGAACGCGAAATTAATCTCATTATCGATGAGATTATTCAGTTCAATGAGCAGACTGCTCAAGACGATGAGGAACGGTGGCTAATCAATCAATCTATCCTCAATCAGCTCTCTACCAGAAGTCAGAGCATTATTAAACGAGTCCTGGAGAGCAGGGGCGATGTTCAGGAGCATCATGATAAATATGGAATGTACGGACGACGCTGGAATGTTGGCAAAGATATTGAAATGCTGAAAACAGCGATTGGATTGGCGTAGATAGGGGCTCTGTCGCAAAAAGATCAGAAAATGAGCGACCTTTAGCCCACGTTCGAGCATCATTTCCTCCAAATCCCGATAGCTCAAGCTATAGCGCAGATACCATCGCACATTCAGCAGGGTCATCTCGGGGTGGAAGTGACGCCATTTGAACGGTTCTGAGGAAGGCACCCATTGACCGTTACGCGAGCAATAGGAGCAGCCGTCGTCATAATGCGGGTACGACTTTGAGATTTCCAGTGCTGATATCGAAGCAGAGGAAAAGAAGAGACTCGCTTTGCTAAGGCCCAGAAAAACACGTATCCGGCGAGTAAACGCTCAAAGGCACTAAAGCGAGACTCTCGGAGCTGTTCGAGGGCGACTTGTGCATCAGAAGCATGATTGGTTGCAGGAGCAGTGGTTAGATGGCTAGCAAGCACAATAGCGTCTTGAAAACCCTGATGGGCAATCGCCGGATTATGACCCAACGCCACAATCTCCGCACCCGAACGCATATGACGAACGCCTCTCGCCTGCTTGCCCGTCATCACAACCGCGCTTTCATCATCCTTCTGCATCGGATGCCGTCGCCCATCCGGCACGCCCAAGAAAACCAGCGTGCCCCTGATAACCCTGTGGCCAAAGTGATGCAGCATATGGTCTTTAGGATCGCCGCTGTGCACGTTTAGAGAAGCGATACCATAGCTAAGCGAAAAAAGTTTGCTGACATATGCTTGTAGCATTCGGTGAACCCAAGGCGCATCGCCAATCACTAGCGTGCGATTGCCCGTACGCGCAGCAATCGGTCTACCCTGGAAGTAGCGCAAACCAATCGACCAGAGCCAGGGGCCAAAAATATAGAGAAGAATATCGGCAAAAGTAGCCAGGGGCAACAGCCATAAAAAGATAGAAGGGAGATTGGCGATCGCCACGATCCCTCGCAAAAGCGTCTGCACTGGAGGTATCCCCAGTCCCACCGTAATTAGAACATAAGCCGCATGAATAGCCCAAACGGTCGGCGTCTCTGTAATATGCCCTGCCCAACAACGGCTACTTTGAACAATCTTCTGATGTTCTGGAGACTCTATGCGCTTTCCTTCAGGTGTGCTACCCACCAAAGAAGCCGCTCGATGCTTCAGAAAATCGTCTCTCATCCGCTCTAGCGAAAACAGATGATCTTTAGTAAAAGGCATATCGAACGGGCCTTGTCGTCCTGGAAATCGAGACCGCAATTGATAGCCCAAGTTCAGCAAAAGCTCTGTTAGCGTAGCCTGAGCAGCCACGATCGCTACCGTCGTAGGTTCAGCCGTTCTGCGCCCGCTGCCATTCACAAAAATACGACGAGTAAATGTTGACTCCTTATAGTAGTACTGCGAAATTGCGCTTCCCATGAGGCTGCAAAGCTCGCCAGTCATAATGAACAACTCGCCTATCTTGTTTTGTTGTCGAAGTGCTTCAAACGCATTCGTCGCCTGTAGCGTCGGAAACGTTTGTCCAGACTGACTAATCGCCAGCACAATTGAGTTCTCGCCTAAATGCAGTCCGCTTAGGCCATCGTGCAGCTTGCGCAAAACCTGATTAGAAGAAAGCGTATTCACATGCAACCCTGGAAAGAGCGTCAGCAAGTCTTGGGCAAACTGTTCTCCTAGCCAAAGACTACTTTCAACACCCGTGACCAACAGATCTAAAGATTGTTTATAAGCTTCTCTGCTCAGTTTAATATTGATCTTTGACTGCTGTTTTTGCTCCCAGATTATAGCTTTCTCGATCAGCAACTCAGCTAGATAGTCCGCACTTTGACGGTTAAAAGAAGACGGATCGTGCCACGCAGCGTTAACCTCTTTTAGCACGCGAGGAATATCTTTAATATCATAATTAACCGGATCTTCTGCATAAATTGCAGGCGGCAAAATATAGGGATTTTCTTGAAGCGGAATCCATCTCTCCTCCAGCTCAGCGCTCAGCAACTCGCGGTCTTCGCGCATAGAGTAGACCGCGATATTGTTGACGCCAACCCAAGCAATCTCACCAAATTTCTGATCGAGATCTAACCGATAAGATCGAGGAATGTGCGATAGCACAGCATCCACAGCCGCAGGCTCTGAAGCATACACCATATACTTATCCTGAACGTTAAAGCCCGTTACAATCGGCTGACCCCAAGCGCTAAGCACTAAGCTATCTTTGCTTAGCGTAGAGGTTGTAATCAGCCCAAAGCTCCCTACAGCTCCAGACATAAAGAGCTTAGTCGCCTGATAAAGATTGTTGTGAAAGAACGCATAAACGGCATTTTTGACAAACGCAGACTGCTGCGATCGCCCCCACTTCCCCACCTCACTATCTTGAGCAAACACCTGCAACAGCGCCTGCTCAAACCGAGCCAGATGCGGCTTAGATAGCTCCAACATAGACTTGGCATAGGGCAGAAGCAGCGTCCCCTGATGCTGTCTAAAAGTTGACTCAGCCGTCGCTGCCCACGACTGAATCTGACACTTTGACGGGGCAGTATTGGGCGCTGCTTTAGCAGGCGTCTCTCCACCAAACGCTTCAGCCACAGAAGTTGCCACCCCCAACTGATAGGCCAGTCGAATCGAAGCATCCCACATCCCCTGTGTGATCAGCAAGTCCATCATGCCAGCAATTTTAGGAGAATCTCCTAGTGTTGCATTCGGCGTCTGCAAAACGCGCTCCAGCCACAGCCCTAGCGTGGCATTTTCAACAGCTCCGCCAAACAACATCCAGGCATCAAAGTCACCGTTGTGAGTAATACGATGGTTTACCCATCGGCGATCGCAAACCCACTTACCCCGCTCAACCCGCCAAACCTCTGCCTCTCTAGCAGGCATCCACTCGTGCCAATGCGTTTCGATAACAGCAGGCGGACTGCTCGTCGCATAGCGATAGTGCCATACCCCCATCACAGACTTATCCAAAGGCTTAGCGCCTGCCCCGCTAGCCTTACGCCGGGTAGGAGAGAAAGCAGCCTCTAGCGATTGAGTCAGATTCTGCCGCTTGCGGTTGATGACTTTTTGACCCACAAAGACAACGCGATCACTCCGGTCGCGAGCAAACACAACGCCGCCACCCGCCTGCTCTCCGCGAATCTCCGTCTCTCGCCCCATCGTCTCAAAAATTTCGACAACCCGGGCTGGTAGCAGCGCATTTCCATCCTCAGGCAGTCGCTGACCCAAAAAACCAAAATTCCCGCACATTTCTCCTCATCCTCACGCTTTAATCAAACCGCTGCTACCCGGTCGAACACTGCAAACAGCCCTCTATCTTGCTCAGCAACCTCGACAGATCGATCGGCTTAGTATCGTAGTCATCACAGCCTGCGGCCAAAGATTTCTCGCGATCGCCCGCCATCGCATGAGCCGTCAGCGCAATAATCGGAATCTTAGCCGTTTGAGGATCTTGCTTAAGCCTTTGAGTCGCCTCCCACCCATCCATCACAGGTAAACTGATATCCATTAGAATAATGTCTGGCAACTCCTGCATCGCTTTATCCGTGCCCTCAGCCCCGTCCATTGCCACACTCACCTCATAATTCGCTCGTTTTAGACGACGAGAGAGCATATCGCGATTCAGCTCGTTGTCTTCTACCAATAGAACTCTAGTCGGTAAGTTCGCCTTAGGGGCAACTGTTTGAGGCTTCTCTTCCTCCCCATTTGAGCGCAGTTTCTGGAAATAATCTGTTTGGACAATGTCTGCTGCCTGCTGAACTTGTTGAAGATGAAAAATCTCCTTTTTCAAATCCTCTACTGTCTGAGCTAGCGTTAACTCAGCCAACTTTCGCTCAGTCACCTCTTCCAAAATTCCCTCATATCCAACCAGCGCTCCGCGACCGTCGCGAATAGCCCAAGCGCTCTGTGATATCCAAATCAAATCGCCGCTCTGCCGGTAGCCCTGATACTCGAAGCCAGTCACCTGCCCTACGTCCTTCAGCAAGCCAACAAACTGACTGTACTGAGTTAGATCGGCATAGATTTCGTCAGCAATATCCTCAACCGAGCTCATCAACTCTGCGGCGGTAGAATATCCCAACAGCGAGACCAGCGCACTATTAACCGACGCAAACCGGCCAACCGTTTTTTCTCCTAAAGACTCAAAAGTTACTCGATAAATCCCAATCGGTGCGTCTTCTAAG
>JBCBVC010000203.1:0-5458 GCA_039817845.1 Cyanobacteria bacterium J06642_2 | reverse complement strand
TGTTGCCAAAAATATGAGAAAATATGTTTGCAAATTTATGTGTATTTGTTTCTCATATCCCAAGAGATATTGATGATGACTATTTATGATTTACTTGAAATTTGCTGTTGCCAGAACAGCATTATTTGAGTAACAGGTTTTTCTCGTTCTCGAAAGGAGATTTAGATGCTTGATGCTTTTTCAAGAGCTGTAGCCGAAGCCGATACCAAAGGTGGTTTCGTCGGTGGTGATGAACTTGGCGCGTTGCGCTCTTTCATCGCTGCAGGTAATAAGCGCCTGGATGCCGTGAATGCAATTGCTAGTAACGCTAGCTGTATCGTCACGGATTCCATTGCTGGGATTGTTTGTGAAAACCCCGGTCTAGTTGCATCCGGCGGTGGTGTCTACACCAACCGTAAAATGGCTGCTTGCCTGCGCGACGCTGAGATCGTGTTGCGCTACGTCACATACGCGCTGCTCACTGGCGATGGTTCCGTACTCGACGATCGCTGCCTGAATGGTTTGAAAGAAACCTACGCTGCTTTGGGCGTGCCTACTAACAATACGGTACGCGCTATTAACATCATGAAAGCTTGTGCGGTAGCTCACATTAATAACAACAATACCGAAGGCCAAGCTGGCAGCAAGTTCCGCCAAATGGACGTGTCCTCTGGAGATTGTGCCGCATTGGCTTCGGAAGCAGCTGGTTACTTCGATCGCGCTGCCGCTGCTATCAGCTAAGTCGCGTTTGATTACTGCTCTTCCCGAGCATGTTTGAAATTGGCAAATTTCACCTCGATGACTAAACAGGAGATATCGCAGTTATGAAATCAGTGTTAACCACTGTTGTTGCCTCGGCCGACTTGGGCGGACGTTTTCCCAGCGGTTCCGATTTAGAGTCGGTTCAAGGTAACGTGCAGCGCGCTGCTGCCCGTCTAGAAGCAGCTGAAAAGTTGGCCGGCAACTTTGATGCCGTAGCCCAAGAAGGCGTAGATGCTGTCTATGCAAAGTTCCCTAATGGTAGCGGTCGCGACCTCGATTCTGGCGAACAAAAGGCGAAGTGCAAGCGCGATATCGTGCACTACCTTCGCCTGATCAACTACTGCTTGGTGGTTGGCGGTACCGGCCCATTGGACGAGTGGGGCATTGCTGGTGCTCGCGAAGTTTACCGCGCGCTAGGTATCGATACGTCCACCTACGTGTCCGCTCTCTCCTTCTTGCGCGATCGCGGTTGTGCTCCTCGTGACATGTCCGCTCAAGCCTTGGTCGAGTACCGTTCGTACCTTGACTACTTGATTAACTCCATGTCCTAATAACATTCATTTATTGAATGACGGCTTCGGAATCCTCAAACCTCCCTCGTATACGAGTGGGGTTTGAGTTTTTTTGACAAAAGATGCCGCGTTCAAAAGAGCGCGGCACGAGAATGAGCTGAATTAGAACTAAACAGCTGTAATGCTGGAGATGATGCCGCCTAATTTAGCAATGCGTTTGTACTCTTCTGAAAGGCGCTCGAATGGTACCAAGAGGACTTGGTTGGAACGGCGGAATTTCGAGACTCGCTGTAGTTTGTTAGCGCGATAGCCCGTAATCTCGATGCGATAGACCTTGCCACGGGTGCTGGCGGCAACGCCATGTACCGTACGGGCACCACGATTCGGATCTTGGAACGACCATCCTGTCGAACTTCTGGACGGGGGCACGATCGCCACCGAGGTTTCCTGAATGACGAGTTCGTTTAGGGCGGGTTGACGGCCTGCTAAGCTGCCTTTGAAATCGCTGCTGGACGAGCCGCGCAGCATCTGGAACATGTGGGTAAAGCCCAACATCTTCTTCCCTGTCTGCGTCTTATAGCCGCGATAGAACGGCACCATATCTTCGCCGTAGGCTTCGAGATATTCATCGCTATCTAGATACGAGTCAATCTCGTCTTCAAACGTGCCGTTATCCAAAATGGCGCTGTGCAGCTTCATTTCCTCGAATCCGTCAGGCGAGCGACCGAGAAAATGTTTGAAGTTCATTTCAAAAGCGCGGTAGCGCGGGCAGCTATCGAAAAAGCGCGATCGGTACAGATCGGACTTGCCCACGGCGCGGACAAACTCCCGAACGCTGAACTCGCCTCGCTTAAATTGTGATTCTGCTACGGTCAAGCGCTCGCTGTCCATCACGTAGGCATTACCCAGTACTTGACGATAGACAGCGCGAATAGCTGTCTCGAAGTCTTCTGTCGTGCTGTTGGGACGAATTTCGATCGCGCCAATGTCATCGAAATAGCTCGTTCCCAACCGCGCAAACGTTCCCGTAGCAGCGTAACCACTACCTTCCTGACTGTAAGCAAGCTGGCCGCCCAAAGCCGTATCTAGAAATCCTCCCGGCCGCTTTTGCGCATAACTAGGCGTTAACTGTGGTGTATGACTGGGCGTTAACTGTTGCGCAGAGCTAGAGCTGTAAGCATTCACCATTGCGGGTTGGCTACGAATGACGAGGCGATTGAGTTGAGGCCCCCGACCGTAGTAAGAATTGTTCTTATCGCTGCTGGAGGCACCGCGAAGAAGTTTGAACGTGTGGGGAAACGCAATCGCAGGTTGGCCGGGTTGAGTTTTATAGCCTCGGTAGTAGGGAACGGTTGAGTCCCCGAACATGCGTTGATATTCCTCGCTGTCGAGATACCAGTCTATTTCAGCTTCGTAGCCTTCTCGATCCAGTAGGCCGCTGTGAAATTGCATCTCTTCATAACTGACAGGTGCCCGACCCAATAGATGTTTGAAGTTCAGCTCAATCGCCCGATAGCGCGGGCAGTTATCAAAAAATCGCGCACGATACAGTTCGGATTTGGCAATTTGCCGGACAAATTCTCGAATGCTAATGTCACCCTGTTTTAGTTGCGACTCGGGGACGATCATGCGCTCGCTTTCCATCACGTAGGCATTCCCTAATACCTGACGGTAAACAGCTTGAATGGCAACTTCGGTATCGGAGTCAGAACTACCCGGCCAGAGTTCGACTGGAGCAGTTTCTTCAAATCTGGAAATACCGAGGGCGGATGCAACACCTATAGCCACAATTGCAAACTCCTGAATACTTACAAAATGGTCATCGCTAAAAAAATTCAAAAATGCTCGTTGCCGCCCATTCTGGAACGAAGAGGTGACTATTACCATAAATTCTTGTGAATGGTCGAGCGTAACGCAGTTATATCAATACTTCTAGACAATTGCCAAGAAGCTGAAATGACTCTGGATTTTAGGTAGGATTTGCCCTAGAAGTTCTTACAACTTTGATTAACTGGATCGAACTCGTAGCGGCGCTCCATATCGGTGAGGCCATAAACGTTAAACGTTCGCGTCGGCTGCGGCGTGGTGGTTGATGATATGGCTTTAACGCTGTGAATAGCTTCAGGCATCAGCGTCAGGATATCTCCCGGATTCAGGATTTGTTGGCCGGTTTGGACGACATCAGCATGTCCTTTGCGATCTCCCTTATCTCTTCGCGTCCAAAACGTATTTTCTTCCTGACCGCTCTGTTCGTCGCCAACAATGGCAACAACACTCCACGTTGCATGGTTGTGAACGGGAGAGCCTTCACCTGGAACCCACGACACCGTCTGGACGGTAAACGGATATCCCGGTTCGTCGTAGAGGAAATGTACCGACCAGCCCAAGTCGGGATCGGGATCGGGACAGGCTTCGGCAATCCAGCTGCTCTCGGTTAGCAAGTGACGTACCAAGACGGCAGCAATGCGCAGGCGATCGCGATCGCTTTTCACCGAGTCCACCAAGTCATCCAAATCGCTGAGAAATCGATACAGGCGATAGGGACGACGCAACCGAAACCGGCGCAGGCTCGACGGGGCTTTGCTCATCGGCTGGCAGATACCGTCGGCACCAATCTCAAAAGTGGCAGGTGCACTCGTCGTTTGGGCGATGGGAGTAACAGTCACGGGCGATTGCGGAAAGTAGTCTGTCGATCCTAGCTTGCAGAATGCGACTGAAGTTGGCCTGAGGGCAAAGTAAATGAATGCTGAGTGCGTATATCACACCTGAGTACATTTGATAGTTGCTGCAGTTCGGAGCTAATTTCGAGAGCCATGCTCGTCGGATCTTGCTGCGATCGCTTTTCAATCGCAGAACCTTTGCCATCTTGCTGGATGACGATTCCACCGCCAGAAATTCAAAGCGAGCGCATTCTCCGCCCAAGCCCATGACGATAGTGCAGGTATTGCTTGTCAACATTTGCTGGTAGGAGGCTGCTGCTGGTAGGAGGCTGCGGACGTATCGGTTCCGGCTGGTCCCTCGACGTACAAAGGCTGTTCGGGCACGAGGGCTTTGGCATCTCAGCTGACCGCAGCAATAAATGCTCGGTTCGTCCTGGTTTCTGCAAAAATGGCGGGCACGTTTGCCCGTTCGACCAAGGTGACAAGTTCCGCCATGCGTCCCGCAATTGGCTCGTTCTTAATCGTGCAACGGCTGGTGTTGCTCGGTAATGTCATTACCCATGCGGTGCTGCCGGATTGGCGATCGCGAACTTCTTTAGCGTGAATTTACTGTTAGGCGCGTTTGTCTCGCGCATACTCAGCACATTGGCGATCGCGTGGTTTTAAACCCGAACGCGGGTGAAAGCAGATTCCGCCATGTCGCTAACGTTGGTTGGTTTTTTCGCGATTGGCGTAGCCTTGCTAAGCGTGTTGGATAGCCGCCTGGGTTTGGAAGAGCTACTGTTTGGCAGCATTCTGAGCGTTTCGCTGTCTGAAGTTTGGCTGACTGGAATTGTGGCAGCGATCGCCTTAGGGTGCGTAGCCGCGTTCTACAAGGAGCTGCTCTTTTTCAGCGTCAATCGCCGTGGGGCAGAAGCAGCTGGCTTACCCGTGCGTGTCATCAATATGGGGTTTGTCGCAGGTGTAGCGCTGGCAGTCATGATGGGCATGCAGGTCGTAGGCGTTATTTTAGTGATTTTGCTGTTAGTAGGACCGCTTTTAACTGCCTATTTGCTGGTGAAAGAACTGCACTGGATGATCGCGATAGGAACATTGCTGGGAGTTCTCTCAAGCGTGATGGGTATGTATCTCAGTTTTCACTTCAATATTCCTCCAGGATCCGCGATCGAGATCGTTGTTTTTGCCTTATTCCTGCTCGTGCCATTTGTCCTACCTCACCGTCGAATAAAGCGCTTGTAGAACCTCAAATTAAAGTGTGACGATCAATTACATGTGCCAAAAATAGGCAGTTAAGAGCTAACTCTTAACTGCCTGTATGGAGGTAAACTTGTGTGCGAACCGCATTTATGTGCCGAGACAAGCTCGCTCGGAAAGGACTATATTCTACGATCGCAGCTAAGTGTGAGCCCAGAGTGAATTTATCGAGGTGCGGCCTGAGGAGAAATCGGAGAAATGCCCTCAAGATTTATGATGCCTATGATATCAGGTGAACTCACAAAAGAATTTAGATCTATTTCTGAAAAAGAGTAAATTCTTATTGCCTCT
>JBCBVC010000202.1:0-5473 GCA_039817845.1 Cyanobacteria bacterium J06642_2 | reverse complement strand
TCGCCTGCCACGTGGCGCGATCGACCTGCAGAAAAATGGCGAGGGTATCGTACCCGGCGGGGTGTTCGTATTTGCGGGCTTTGCCTTTGGCATCGAGGCGAGGGATGTCGGGTTTGAACGGTCCCCAGCGGCGGGGCTCTTCGGTGCGGGGGTCGAGGGTATCGCAGAGCCAGCCGGACTGGAAGGGACAGGTTTTCCAGCGCTGGTGGGGCTGCCAGTTGAGCCATTGGCGAATGAGATCGTTGTCGGCAATGGTGAGGAAATTGGCCTCGGCGAGCGCGGGAGCGATGGCGCTGAGGGCAAACTCATGCAGGTGGCGAGAACGAAGGGTCTCGCGGTCTAGCAAAGCGGTCATAAAGCGGTCTCTGACTGGGGTGTGGAGGGTCAGTCAGGATGAGCGCGATCGCGACAGGTTCTACAAAAGTGTAGAAATGCTAATCTGCTCAATCCCTGAAAGTGCGGGGGATTGAGGCTATTGCTTTGCGGCAGAAAAACTTCTGTAAATCAGGGAAAAAATAGTTGCACGAAGTTTCTACTGCCTTTACTATGGCAATAGCCTTTGCCCCGGCTACGAGGCTTCCGACCTAGCTCACAAGACGCCAATCTCTGGCTAGGTCAATCATTTTAAGAAACGCTTGAGACCCTTCCGTTGCGCCGGAGGGGTTTCTCCGTTTCTGGGTGTTGTTGGGGTAAAAGCCTCCTACGCTAAATGTGGAGTATCCCTCCAAGAATAGGCGCGATCGAGAACCCTCGCACGGAGCTTCACATGCGATCGCGTTCCTTAAAATCCCTCAACAATAAGAAGGAGGGGAGTGGTGCAAATCCTAAATCAAATAAATCGCTGAGCTAATCGAGGAAACCATAGACTAGTGGCGAAGGTGAAGAATTCATCACACTAAAAAACATATAGCACATCAATAAAACGGAGATTTTGAGGAATTGTTGACATCGAATTGAGCATGGTATTCAAGCTTGAAGATCGAGATAATGTGAAGCCTTATCAAGTGTCCAAGACCGACCTACCGAACCCAATTCACGTCAAATACGACACCTCCACCGAGATGTCCGTGCAATAAGTGTCGCTCCCGCTGGTGCAAGAGGAGTTGAACGCGGGGGATCGTCCGGGTGTCAGCGAACCACCATTAACTCGTCCCAACGAGTGGTTTAAGCCCTCGTGAGTCATCCTCGTTTCATCTGCAACGGCCCCAAGTACCCTTGCCCCCGAAGACCACCGACCGCTTTCCTCGCGTTCAATTCACGCGATCGATCGTCTCCATCAACCTCCGCGCGCGATCGCCGTCGGGCGCGGCAAACCAAAGGGTTTGCACGGTATCGTCGGGTGTGAGATCCATCATCACCACTCCGGCCTTGGCATCCCGATATCCCTGCCGATAAACAACCCCTAACGCGGCCCAGGTTCCCCGAATAACGTCGACTATTGCGACATATGACAACCAGCGTAGTGATTGTGCGATCGCTCGATAACCCTACGTGAGTTCCACGATCGCGTTCGCCACGAACGGGATCGTCCAGGTCGTATTGGATATAGGAAGGTCAGTGGCATTTCAAACCGGTCAATTTCTCTGAGAGAACGAGACTCACAAACCGTCGGCATCCCGACTCATCATGTTGGTCTGGAGCGTGGGCGCGTTTGTTGTCTGAGGCTACAGCAGCATCCGCGCCAACGAACTGCAACCGATCCCGGAATCGGTCGTCATCGTATTAGGCGTTCTGGTGGGTGGCAAAACCGTTCAGCGCTTTGGCGAGGGGGCGCAATCGTCAACTGAACCAACACCTTCAGGAGGAAGTAACTCATGAAGCCGAACCTCAGTGAGCTCCCTTTTGGTCGTCAGAGCGTCGCTATCGCTCTGTCAATCATCTTGTGTCTGACCTGCGTTGCCTTTCCCCCAGCGGCTCGGGCGTTGGATGTCGTTCCCAATCAAAAAGTCGTGCTCAAAGCTCGTAAGCCTCTGGGCGTCCAGTTACATCGGTTCAACTTTCTCAGTTTGTTCGGTCGCGTTGCGGATGGAACGACAGAGACCGTGGTCGAAACAGATGCTGAAAAGCACTGGTTGAAACTGTCGCTCCCTGAGAATCCCGATGGCTGGATTGTCGAGGGCTATGTTGCGAATGTGCTCCCTATCGAGGGTGGAGGTAATGGCGGCGGCGGTAATGGGGGTGACGGTACGATCCCCATCCTTTCCGATGAAGCATCGGTCTGATCGTCCCTCCAGGGATGTGAAGCGGAGGTCAATGCTGGGCGGCTGCGATCCCGTTCGAATGGAGATACGGTTCGACTTGCGAGTTGGAATATTCGGTGGTTTCTCGATAACCGTCCCGGAGATGGGTCGTCCGCCGATGGCAACGCGACCGATCTAGAGTGGTTGGCTTGCACGTTAGCTTGGCTGGATGCGGATGTCGTGGCCCTGCAAGAGATCAAACCGACTTCCCGAGCCGAGAATGCCTGGACAACCGTGACGCAATCGCTGTGCGACCGAGTAGGTGGGAATTGGAAGGTGGCGCTGAATTCCTGTGGAAGCGGGACGAGCCAGCACGTGGGTTTTCTGTGGAATGCCGATAAGTACGAGTTGGAAGACGATCGCCAGCTGTGGCAATTGAACGGAGCGTCCACAGGTCCAGGCGAACCGTGTGAAGGCAATTTGCGTCCGGGGTATGGAGGCTTCTTCAAGCCGACTTCGCCTGATGGGTTTGACTTTTACGCAGCGTCCGTTCACTTCGACTCAGGTCGCAGTAAGAAGGACTTCGACACCCGTCAAGCGGCCTACGACAACCTCGATGCCGTGGCCGCGATCGCAGCAGACTCCGAGACCGATGTCATTATCTTGGGCGATTACAACACGATGGGTCGCGAGTATACAGGCGTCTCGGGCAAAGAGGAAATCCAGAAACTCAAAACCAAAGCCATCAGCGAAGCACCTGGGTTTACTCTCCTAGAGGCTACTCCAGCATGCACGGAGTATTTCGAGAAGAAGGGAGGCTGGCTCGATCACATTGTGGTGACCAGTGGAACCGAAGAGGTGTTAGCCAATGCAGAGGTAACGGGGTACTGTGCGGTGAATGCTTGCGCTCCCATCAGTGGCGAGATGCCCGCAGCGTATCGAATCCTCTCTGACCACTGCCCGATCGTGGCAGATTTCCGCGATCGCGATCTAGATACATAAAATGAATTCGCGAATTCGTGCTTTAGCGAAAACGCTAAATTTGATAGATATGGGTTCAGTTCCACGTATGTGAGATGGCAACTGAACCGCCTATCTCTTCTCGCAACTATGTTTGAGAATCTGCGAGAACAGGGATCTCGTCCAGAGGAACTGATCTCCTAAGCGGACGGACCACCTTCAGTAGCGGCCTCAGACTCGATGCGTTGTCCTTATTGCGAATACCACCAGCGCGTCACTCTAGTGCTGCGCACCATCCACCTCGGATATTTCTTCTATCGCTGCCGCTAATGCGATTGCAGAACTGAGCTCTTATGCTGATGAGATTCCAGCTGCGAGCGTTGACTTGGTGAAGCGATCTAATTCGAATCAGGCATCAGCTTGGACTTTATGCCGAAAAATAGTGAATTAGCGATAAAGCGATTGCGTTATGTAGAGAAATCTCGAATACAAGACAGGTCAGCGATCAAACTCCCACAAACCAGCGGATATCGAGAAAGCGATTCGAGAAAGTCGGGTTTAGCAATTTAGCGAAGTCGCTATTTAGCTAATTTTTCATTGCGACCAGCTGGACAGCAGTCAAACCAAATAAGAGCTTTATTAGCGAATTCGTGATATAACGATTCCGTTCTTTAGCGAAATAGCGAAAGACGATGACAGAATTCATCGGGATGATTTCGCAGAAGGGTGGGGTTGGGAAAAGCACTCTGGCCCGCCTGATCGCCCGCGAGTACGCTGCTGCACAGTGGGATGTCAAAATTGCCGATCTCGACACGTCTCAAGGAACCAGTACGGAGTGGAAGCTTCGGCGAGAAGAAAATGACTTGCGATATGCTGTCGCCGTCGAGCCGTACCGCAACGTGGCTCAAGCCCTCAAACACGCCGATTCGTTTGACTTGATGGTCTTCGACGGACCACCGCACTCAATGAGCGGGACACTTGAAATAGCCAAAACCTCGAAATTAGTCGTCCTCCCAACCGGACTATCACTAGACGACCTGCGCCCTACCATTCGGCTCGCGCACGAACTCGTCGACAAAGGCATCAGCGACGAACAGATTGCTTTCACGTTGTGTCGAGTTGGTGATCGAGACAACGAGATCGAGGAAGCACGCACTTACATCGAGAAAGCAGGGTATTTGGTCATACAGGGATCGATCCCTGAGAAGACAGCCTACCGACGCGCCAGCGATGAGGGCAAAGCCGTCTCGGAGGTGTCGTATCTCTCGCTGAGAAAACGGGCGGAGGAAGTCGCCCAGGGCATTATCAATCTAATGGCGAAGGAGTCAGAGTAAATGGCAACCAAAACACCGCCACCCCCTAAACGCAGCAAAGGGAAAGGTGAACCTCCAATTGCGATCACCAATAAGAAAGGCGAACCTCCCGCACAAACCGAAACCCGCGACAATCTCGAGAAGCCTGAACCCGGTAAGCCCGTGGACATGAACTTCAAAGTACCCTCTGAGTTCAAGCGCGATTTCAAGATTGCCGCGACAATGCGAGGAATCAGCCAGAAAGAGCTGTTGATGAAGATCTTCAATGAGTGGGCGGAACGGAATGGCTAATAGCGACTTAACGATTTAGTGTTACCGTTTTTTAGTGCTTTCGCTATTTCGCTAAATATTTGAATACCGACAAGTGACAGAGAGAATTCTAGGCTAGGAGCGGAACTGTTTCAAAAAAGAGAGCGATCAACCTTGAAGGTACGAATGGGAGAAGTCCCAGTTTCAGAAGCTCAAGCAAGTTAGTGAGGTTTTCTCTGTCAAGAAGTTCAACAGGTGGAACCCCGTCTCGCACTGCCTCTTTGATGGTTTCAGAGATAAATGTCCCTGTGGTGGTGATGATTCCATTTCGGCTCTTCCCATCATGGCACCGCGAAAATCTCTGACTTGAGAAGAGGAATCGATCACTCTGGGTTAGCTATCTCAAGGGCATTGCCGATTCAATCTCACAGTACAGCCGGAAGTGTGGAACCAACCAAGGTCTTAAGAGCTGAATGCAGAACTGAAAGCCTAGTATGGCGGGCAGCGCAAATGCTGTTTCAGATATGTGGTGTTGAGCCCAAACCTGGTAGATTTAACGTTTTCGCTAAAGCACGAATTCGTGCTTTAGATTCTGACATCGCGAACGAGATCGTGCACTTAAGCTGGACTGACTAGAGATCACCCAAGTTAAAGAGTATGGCAATGACTAGGTTGTAAAGTTGAATCTCTTGGGGTACATTCCCCGCCGCTCTGCGGCGTAAAATTCCAGAATGAGTGAGTACATCCACAAGAGTCATAACGTTACAGTCT
>JBCBVC010000201.1:0-5476 GCA_039817845.1 Cyanobacteria bacterium J06642_2 | reverse complement strand
ATCAGCAATCAGCGTCGTATTGATCTTACGAATGGGCTTAAGCAGAAGCTCATCATCATACTGACTGGGATGCTGAAAGCCATAAAGCGAGGTGCTGACGCGGCTGTATAGGTCACGGTAGCGGGGCGCGAACTCATATCCAAAGCAGGACAAGAGGGCAAAATTTATCTCATTCGTCCCATGCGTATCCGTTGAATGCACCTCTGGTTGAATGTGGGTTGTGTTGTTGAATAACAAATCGAAGACATAGTGACTCTCATGCTCATCGGCTCCAATGACCTTGGCATTGATAGGAATGTGATTAGCCACCAGTGAGTAGGAAACGACGCCTTTTTTCAGGCCAAAATACTTGGGAGAATGGCGAGCATTGACGGTCGAAAGCTGGGTTTCAAACTTTTGTCCATCGCTGCTGGAGTGAACCACATCACCCACGTCGTAGTGATGAAACATCGGCAGCTCGGCAGTCGCATTGCTGACCAAATCGTTTGCGACTCTGAGCGTTTCCAATCGAATGAAATTGTCAGACGTAGTGGCTAGGGCGTGATAGTCCAAATCAGAAGTCTGGCCCATTCGCCCCAACCCCATGTTGGTACCCCAGGCAATCAGTGCTGCTGTCAGGGTGCGCTCATCGGCATCTTGCTTGGTGTAGCGTCCGAGCAAATGCTCGAAGGCGGTCATAAACTGACAGCGCTGATTGACGAAATGCAAAACGCTGCCAATATTGACCTGCTGAAGCGGGTCAAAGAAAGGATGATTAATCGGATCACTGCCGCCCGGTGAGTGCAGCGTCCATCGTGAGTTTGCCCCTTTCCGCTTCACCTCAAAGTGCTCATTCTTTCCCGTGAGCAATCGCTCGTTGACCCCGACGATACGCGCTTCTAGCTGTGCTTTGAGGTCATCCAAATGGGCTTGAATCGGCTGTTGAAGAATGCTCAGCCCGATTTGCTCAATCAGCGTAGCTTTCTGCTGCCAGCGGTGCTCATCAATGAGATCGTCCTCCAGGCTACGGAAGCGCACACTGTCGCGACAGAAGACATCGCCCGACTCCAAGCCATTGCGCAGCTGGCGATAGACCAAAAATTCATAGCGGTTTGGCAGCAGCTTAGCGTCTGTGTTGCTGTCGTCATAGAGATAGCGCCTTGCTGCGTCAGGCACGAACTGCATCGGAAAGCGATCCGATGCGTATTGCGAAAGCGATCGCCCTTTTTGAAAAGCCGCCTTCAAGAAATCAATCGCCCTCATCAATGGCATCCCTGCTGCCGAGGTCGCAAACTCGACCGATAGCAAGACGGGGCGTAAGTTGCACTTGAATTGAGCTGCTAGCGTGTCAATGTGCTCCCATTGAAAAGCCGTTTCATCGAACTGGGCTTGGCTGACGATATGCTCTGCGACAAACGCTAGCTTTTGCCGCTCTAGAATGCCAAATGCCGTGGCCTGAACCGCTTGAAAGGAGGCATCTTCAGGAATGTTCTCATCGGTGAAGAGCTTAAGAACCTGTCCTGCTTTTTCGAGATTTTTGTTGTTCTCTATGCGGTACTCGTAAACCTTCTCTTTCGCGGCATCCTTGGCAGCATCAACATAGCGTTTGACCTTGTATCTGAGGCTGCTAATTAGATTGTCATGCAGACGCTGATAGCGGTTGAGAATAAAGCACAACAGATAAACATGCACTATCCCTTGAGGCAGTCGTTTCAACCGAAAAACAGAGTAATAGGTCACCAATGAGGCATAGTACTTGATACTCTCATTCGAGATGCCCAGCGCTGGCAGCAGGCGCTGAGCGAGGGGATAGAGCGTTTGGATTTGCTCACCCCGAAAAATCTCGCGCTTGATTTCACCCAGACTAAAATCTCTGGGCTCTCGTTTTAGCTGGGTGATTTCATAGAGTCCTGGCGCATCAGCCACGAGCTGATCTAGCGCCGCCACCTCGGTTTCTTCCAGGTAATCATGAACAATCTGGCTGAGCCGACTTTGTTCGTTAACAATGGCCCCAGAAACGATATTTTGCAGGACGCTGTAGCCAGGTGCTACCAGCCGCTGTGCCTCTAGGTAGCGCAATAGCTCGCGGAAGATGTAGACCGGCTTTCCGCAGACGATAGCGGCTTGTGCCGCTTTGTCAGCGAGCTGCTGACGGGCGGTCTCATCACAGAGCCGGTAGCTGCATAGTTCTAGGACAAGATGCTGCTGATTCAGTCGCGTCACTTTTGAGATTGTTTGCTCCGTTAGCTCAGCATCAGGGAAGTAGCGTTCTTGAACGTATTGAACATCCTCGCTAGTCTCATCAAAGTCGAAGCTGAAAAAGAGATGACGTGCTTTGAAATAGCCCAGCTGTAGAATGGCGTAGATGCGGGAGCGGATAGCGTGCAAGCCCTCGAGCGCATTGGCTTCGCGCTCGGAGAGCGTAAAGTATTCTGCCCGCTCCTCTGATGTGAAGTGGGGCAAGCCATACAGGTTTTCAAGCTCCTCCTCACCCAAAATCTGGAGGCGCTTTTGGGTAGCCGTCTCTGATGTCTGACTCATATTCAGGCTTGTTCCTCTGAAGGCACAGGTGCTTTATAGGCCGTGCCGCAGTACGGGCAGAAGCGATGCTTCAAAGAGGTGATGGGCGCGTCGCATTGAACGCAGCGATGGCGCAGGCCGCTGCCACAGCAAAAGCAATAGTGGGCATGAACATGCAGCCACATGGGGTCTGGTGCGTTGCCCGGTTGCCAGCACTGCGGGCAAAACTTCAGTGCGCCAGTCTCCTCAACGGCGATCCCTTTTGCTGCTGCTTCCAAGTGGGCTTCGGGGACGTCTAGGGCGTAGGCTAGCCCGCGTTTGGTCTTGGCCTTGAGCACCGTCGTGCGGCCACGCTCAATCTTGCCGATGCTCTGGGCATGGATGCCGGACTTCTCAGCGACCGCCTGCTGGCTCATGCTGAGGGCTGAGCGGAGCCGGTGGACGTAATCACCCAGCGATTCTCCAGGCTTTGGGATGTTTGAGGATTTCAAAGCTTTAATAAACTATCGAAATAACGGTTTGTCTAAACGATAGAGTAAAGGCTAGTCTTTGCTGCCGATGTTTACCTTTATTTCAGAGCCATGCCGATTTCTTTAGCAATGGTAGCGACGCAGTTTTTAGACCGACCTGGCCTGGCTCAGAAGACGGTGAAATCCTATGAGCATACGCTGATGCCCTTGCTAGCTCAGTACGGCAGCTGGCCGATAGAAATTTGCGATCGTACGCTCCTGAGTGAGTACCTCGACAGTCTCTCACATTTGGCCTATACGACCCATCATCGGCATCAAGCAACCATTCAAGCTTTGTTCAACTACGCGGTAGAACAACAATATATCAAGGCCAATCCGATTGCTAAACTGAAGCGGCGAAAACCCGATGCTGACAAGGGCGAACATGGCTCTGACGAAGCGATTCGCTATCTCACAGCAGACCAGATTAAGCTGGTGTATCGAGCGGTTGAAACAGACTGCCGCACCCATGCGATTGTGAGATTGTTGCACCGTAGCGGGGCGCGAATTTCAGAGGTTTTGGCTCTCGATCTTGAACAAGTCGATCTCAAACAACAGAAGTTCCAGGTCGTTGGCAAAGGCAACAAGCAGCGATGGTGCTTTTACAGCGACGATGCTGCCCTGCTGCTCGACACCTATCTCAAGCACTATCGACATCATCGCTGCCCTGCTTTATTCACCGCACAGCAGCCGATAGCGGGCAGAACCAGCCGACTGAGCTATCGAACGGTGCATCAGAACTGGCGACGGTTGATTGCAGATATCCCTGAGCTGAAAGGGGCAAGACTGCATGACTTACGACACACTTTTGCTACTGAGCGCGTTGGGCTGATGGGGATTGAGGAGCTAAGAGCGTTGATGGGGCATGAGTCGATTTTGACTACCTTGAGATATCAAAAGGTGACATCAGCTCGTGCTGAAACGGTTGCCCAAAGTGCCTTGAAGACGCTCATTGAAACAACCTCATAATAAGCACGTCTTCGTTTCACTTTACTGGTATGGGCGCATAGTATCAGTGATACTATGCTGTCGTAAAATATGACATCGAGCACGAAGCCTACCGCTGCTTATCGCAGAACGGAACCTTCTATCCCAAGTATTGAATATCTTTCGTCAGCAATTTGACTAGCTTTCTGGTTGGCTGAGCGAGTAGATACGCATCTCCTTAAAACTGATGCCAGGGGTGCGTTCATCTTGGATCCATCTACCGACTTCGAGCCTATACTTGTCGTGCCTAGCGTAGTTCTGAATCAGAAGGTGCGCTAGAGACTCTGCGATGTATCGACCATCGGACTCGCTCTCAAATATCTCGAAGAAAAGCGGTGAGTACATTACCTCTTGCTCCCGCTCTAGAATCGCTTGGGCATGAGACAGCCAATGGTCAGCGCGACATTCAGCATCTGATTTCTGACGGACTTCGTTTGGCATCTGAAGTTTCCTTCTATGGCTTGAATGTAGTTCGCTCAGCAGTTTCTGTAACTCTATCAACCTTACCTAAACAGTATCATCTCAACACGGCTCACTAGCCACCGCAGTTGCACTATGAACTCATGATTGTGGAGCTGCGAATTGTGCCACCATCAAAAGCATTCCGTCGGAAGAAAATACGTGAGTCTTACTTGTCGCAGAGTGGACTATACCTTTTTGAGGGGTTGTGCAAAAACCCCCATATTGAAGCGGGTAGAGCAGTCACTAAAAGGATTGCACGACCGACAGCGGCTGACCTTTCGCTTTCGTTCAGTCGCTGACGATACCGCAGAGCAATCAGCGATCGCCAGTCTGATGAACCAATCAGAAAGCGTCGAGCATCAGTACTTTCAGGCTGCTCGCTCTAGAAACGTCCGACTGCTAACCGAGCAGGGAAGACGGCAGCATAAGTCCATTACGGTCTTTGCCTCCTACCTGCTTGGGGAATTCGACAATAAAGGTCGGAACTTGCTGGAAAAGACTCTGGGCAACGCTGAATTCTACTATCACAAAGTGTTTGGCAAACAGAAGCAGGTTCCTGTAGAGCTGCTGAAGTCGCTCTTATCTGATGCGTTCAACAGCGGCTATCTGCCTTTCAAGTCCATGCTGGCAGCGATGGGCCTGCGTACGAGAACGTTCACGGCCTATGACCTATGGCAAGATCTCTGGCGCACCTTTAACCCAAAGCAGGAGTTTAACTCAGCGTCTCCAGGTCTCGGCTACCATCTCATCTTAGAAGACAACTTTGAAGGTAAATCAGGGCTGGTGCTGTACGAGGACTATGCCGACGAAAAGTACAGCGAGATTGATCCGCTATCGCTTGCCGTCAGTGAGAGCTTCCCCAGAGCAGGGCGATCACATGTCGAACTTGCTGGTCAGCTCATCGGGGCAATTGGGCTAGAGGAGAAGCCATCTGCCTTTACCTCGCCTAGCCAGCAACTGTTATTTCTCTGGGAAGCCACTTGCAATACGCCCAACTGCGAGATTGTTTGTGAACTCTC
>JBCBVC010000200.1:0-5484 GCA_039817845.1 Cyanobacteria bacterium J06642_2 | reverse complement strand
TCTCATCCGAACCAGATCGCACCATTCGCGGCAAGTGAGCAAATTCTCGTTCGATATTCCGATCCCAGAGAGAGAGTCAGAACCAGTTTTGAATGTATTGAAGGCGATCGCTACTACTACGCATGTACTCACGAACAAACTGGAGAAGTCGAAGCATGCACGTGCCGCGAATGGTGCGATCTGGTTCGGATGAGAGTGATTCGTGCAGATTGCAGGCACGCCCGCGCAGTGAGAGCGTTTGTCAAAGAGAGGTCTGAGTCATAGTCGTTAGTGCGATGGCACTACAATTTCGCTAGGAGGGTAACTGATGACAGACGATATCAATGCTCGAATTCAGCAAGTACAGCTCGAACTGCTTGAAGGCGACCGCCGACTTCAGCGGCAGATTGAAGGGTTGAGCGAGCGTATTGACGGGTTAGGAGAGCGACTGGCTACGATGGCGGAGCAACAGGGCCGTAATCAACGTCAGTTAGGTGAAGTAATTGCGATATCCACCGAGTTGTATCGGGTACAGCTAGCCACTCAGAAAGAACTTCGTGACCTCGTGGCGGTGGTACGTCGCAATCAGGACATCATCAATCAGCCTCCCCAGGATTGATTTCAGAAGCCTTCAGACATACAGCCCTGAATGCGATCGCCTAGCGAACGAGAATCGAGCACATTTGCTGTCCCTCAGCCATGCAGGCTCGAATGCGATCGCCATTTCTCTCGTACAAAACCAGTGCTTGGCGCACGCGATGTTCGTAAGCCAAACGTGCTGTAACTAAGCCCCCCAGCAATCCGGCGAGCGAGATGACCATTGCGAGGATACCGCCTGCGATGTAGGAGTTCACGGGACGACCGTAAACGGAATGTTTTCCGGCAATGAAATTCTGGCGAGCAAATTCTTGGAGCGTTGCGTTCATGTCCGCACGAAGGTCATTTTTTAAAGCCTCGGGGACTTGATCGCGAGTGAGTTTTTCAATTGCTCCCATAGTTTCTTTGAGCACCTCCCTGCAGAGATGAGGCATGGTGTGTAGTGCGGATTCGACGTAACCGTATTGCACCAGGATGAGCCAATAGGGATCGTCTTCCTCCAGGCCAGCCTCTCGCATGACAGCTAATATTTCAGAGCGTACGGTTTCAGGTTGACCCCCTAGCACCATGTCGGAGAAAGATTCTTTCCGAACGCAACCATTAGTGGGTTGTGCAGCTTTCTTTTCGACTGACGTTTCATTAAGTTTCATGGTTCTACGAGTAGAGGAGGAAATAGTCAAGAATGCGATCGCCGATCGAGTTAGGATGCGGTTTTTGACGCTCTTCTTTTCGTTTGGGTACCTTCTGCAGGCAGAGGAAAAATGCCTGTAGAGTCGATCTGTTCGGAGCATCTACGCATAAAGGTGATGTAGACTTGCCTGCCGAGGACTTTGAAATCTGTATGCTCGCGAGCAGCACCCAAAGTCAAACGCTGGATGTTCAGCTTGCGATATGACGCTGGCGATAGATGGGGTAGATCGATAACGTGGCACTTTCCCTTCTTGACGAGCTTTTGAAGTGCTTCATGCGCCTCAAAAAACGTCCAGTCTTTGTTAAGAGCGTGATTTCTAACTACGACGTGAGGCATGTTGCCTGCAAAACTCTCTAGCGAGCGGACGAGCAAGCTAATGGAATCGTCCATGCCATCCGTCAAAAACCACTTTTGGAAAGCGACATTATGCTGCTGGCCGGTAGTAAACAGGTCCATGCGCTCGAACCACTGCATCATCATGTGATGACATTGCGATGGGAGCGAGACGATTGAGTCATGTTCGAGACTCAGATCGAAGATGTCATTGGCGCTGTCGTGGTATTCAGGGTCTTCCGAGAAGACGGCCATCTTCACCTTCTCTGCGCCAAATATTTTCAAAATATCGGGGTTTGAGCGATCGGTCTCAATGGTCTCGTGGAGGATGCCCCTATCAATACAGTGCTGTATGAGGATGTGGGCAAACAACGACTTGCCTACTCCACCTTTCTCACCATCAACCAGATGAATTGTTGTCATCGTGCCTCTCCATCGTTCTCTGTGAAGTAGTCGGTGTGAAATAGATGGCTCACGTCGCGACTTTGCCCGTTCGTCAATACCCTCTTCTTGCCCGGAGTGGTCGTCTCACTCTCCTGCGAACGAACGGCTGCAGTCGGGTCTGCAGAAGTATGCGCCACGTCAAAATCGCCTGTAGTCGTCTTCTCGCGAGTGTTGGGAGCTACCTTCGGTGCAGCCTTCACTTCCGATTTCGCTTCATCCAGCCGGACACTTTGGGTTCGAGATTTGCGCTTCAGCGAGCGCTTGGATGTTGAAGAAGCTATAGTTTCCGCACTGTCACGAGAGCGAACATTCTGGGGGATCGTCAGACCCTCTTTCGTACCTTTTGAGTGTTGCGATTCAGCCAAAATCGCTTTGTAATGTTTGCTGATCGTACTGGCAAGGATTGGATATCCCAGACGGGCGCTGAAGACCTGAGCGATTGCCTCAAAGGTGTGATTATTCTCTCGAGCAGCTCGAATTGAAGGGAAGACAGTCTCGATGAATTTTCTGGTATTGACTCGCTCTGCAGGTCGGTCTGCAAGCTCCATCAATGCATCAGAGACATCACCTGTCTTTTTAAATTCATGGCGATAAGACATGACATTGACCGAAACTCGATGTCGATATAGACGAGTGCGCGTCTCAAACGGCAGCGGCGATCGTGAGAACGAGTCAGTGTAACGAAAGAAATCTGTTGGCGATCGCGATTGCGGGACTGAGAAGAATCAGAGTGATGCCTGTAAACAACATCCTGGGCAAAACCACCGACGTTTGTAGACGAAATCAACGACAACTGTACGGCGAGTGCGCGAGCAAATCGCCACACCTCACCTAGCACTCGATGGCGATCTCATCGGAGATTACGAGGAAAATTCACCGAGACGTCGTAGCTCGACGCAGCGAGTTATGAAATCGAAACTATCGAAAAGCGATCGTGAAACCAAGCCGAACTTACAGCAAGGCCGAACGCCCTCTAGCAAGGATGTGACCGACAATTGCAAGCGATCTTACAGAAAATCGAGCGAAGTCTGGAGCGCAACTCAGCACGAATCCATAAGAGGTTTCAAAAGAAATCTAGTCTCATTTTTAGCGCATGTCAACCCACTCATCATCGAGAAGCGATCGCCAATTGAGATAAAGTTCGACACGAAATTTGGAAGAACTTCTGTGCATTCGAGCGAGCATTGAGCTGGATGTCATGACAAATTCATCAGAGATTGGAGGGCGACGTTCGAGCAAAATTAACGAAAACTCAAGGATGATTGCAGAGAAGCATAGCGAGAACTGATCGGACATATTCAGGACAAATTAGCTTCACTTCTAGGCAATATTGTCGCGATCCAAGAGCGCACATTCTAGGCAAGTGACTAAGAGCTGTAGGCGAACGGTGAGAAAAGTGTGCGGAATTTTGAGGCGAACCCATCGCGAACTCATCGCGAATTCGTTAATTGCAAGCTATGGTGTTTTTGACCAGGGTAGAAATCTAGCGATCGCCGAGTAAAGACAATGGGTGAACCGCTAAAAGTCTGGCTATCGGAAGCAGATCGCCGTGCCGTTTCAGAAGCCGCCGCCCGAGCTGGAATGAGTCTAAGCGCCTATGCACGGTCGAAGATATTCGCACCTGACGACCAGGCTTCTGGGTTTGACGGTCAATGGGCAACGGACATCCTGCTGTTGTTGGGCGATCTACTGATTGCCATTGAAGACCGTGAAGCGACAGAGACAACGGAACTAGCGATCGAGCAACTCAGCCAAACGTTGGCACTGCTGAACGAGAGGACTGCTCGATGATTGGCAAGCTGTTGAAAAGCAAATCCTTCCGAGCACCAGTCGAATATGTCATGACGAAAGCAGGTGCCCAAGTCGTCAGTCGTAACGTCAGTGGAATTGGCTCGCAGGAAGTGGCTTCTGCCTTCAACTGGGAGCGGTCGCGTAAGCCTTCCATCAAGCATCCCTGTATGCACGTCATTCTCAGCGTCAGACCTGAGGAAAGTATCACGCAAAAACAATGGCGCAACATTGCCATTGAATATCTCCAGAAGATGGGATTCGGGCATTCGCGCTTCGTTGCAGTGCGCCATCAGGACACCGACCACGACCACATCCACATCGTTTGCAGCCGCATCGATCGCAGTGGAAAACTCGTCAGCGATAGCTGGGATCGTCGTCGGAGCGAACGAGTTATCCGGGACATCGAACGGACTTATGGCTTGACCTCAACGTTGCGACCCGCCCAGGTCATTCAGAGGAGTGCCCGCCAGCAACAGCGACAGAACCCAAAGGCGATTGCTGAGATCAAACGTCGGGTCGATCGCTCGATTCATGCCTTGGATGCCAACAACCGCTCGGTAATGCTTTTGGTAGAGCGGTTAGCTGCTGAGGAACTCCAGATACAGTGGCGAGTCCGCAACCGCAAGTTGAGCGGCATTTCTTTTGGGATTGGCGGACAGGCGATTGCCGGGAGCGTGCTCGGGAAGGAGTACTCCTGGCAGGGATTGCAAAAATACCAGGGGATTACGGCCACGCAATCTGAGGAGCGGGGCATTGTTTTGCAACAGCCTTTGCCTCCACTAAAGCAACGCAAGGAAGAGCGCTCTTCAGTTCGACAAAAGTGCAAGCTGTGGTTCGACCGCAACGATATCGAAGCGGTTAGAGAAGGGTTAGAGGCTTTAGCACTGACGGCAGCATCCGAGAGTCTTCCTGATGTAGACGAGGTGTCTCGCTCCTTGGAGAAGGAAATAGAGGATATGACTCGGCTGGAAGAAGGCAGGGCCGAGGAAGACGGTGGTTTTGAGTTGGTGCTGGACGAGTCGGTTTGCGAGGAAGACGATGGCCCTGTTTATATCTTCGATCTGTCCTCGGGGCAGTTCTGGAGCCATGCAGGTACGACGACCGAGCCGAGCGAAGTAGAGATCTTCTCCACCGTCAATGAAGCGCGAAAGTCATTACCCGAGACGGGTCGGTATGCCGCGATTGCGACCTCAGCAAGGGCGATCGAAGCTGCCGATTTAAACCCAGAGACTATCGACCGAATCTACAAAGCCAGCGAACTGGCTTTGGCTGGCACCTCTGCCCACGCTCTGCCCAACTTCAGGGTCGAGCGGTTGGTAGAAAACGAAAATTACATCACTACCGTTTGGGTAGGTGAAGTGGAGATCGCTCGTTTCGCGAATGCACGAGTTGAAATGATTTGCGTATCACTGGAGGAAATCAAAATCTTTGAAAATATGACTACACAAGAATTAGACATCTAGTATTTTTGGATACTCAGCATCACAAGGCTAGTTTTCTGGAAGAGACTTAGAGATGAAGATTTCCAAAGTGGATATCAGATTTAAAGACTATCTTGCGTAGCTCTTTGGCAGAAATAGCAGAAAAGTAGCAATATTTCGCGTAGAACAGTTCTACCTCATTTATTACTACTTTCCTGATACTTTCTA
>JBCBVC010000199.1:0-5571 GCA_039817845.1 Cyanobacteria bacterium J06642_2 | reverse complement strand
GTACGCAGGTTTTTGAATGAGGCAAATAGTAATCTCATCGAAGCTTTAGGTGGTGAATCTATTGCAGGTTGCCAACGTTAGTGGTTTTGTAGAAACTTATCAATTACACTCTTGGCAATCAGTTACAGCTGAAACTTCTTAACCCGCACGTTCCCATAACCGAATTAGTTCTGTGAGAATTGGACGCGGAGCAGGGGGAGAAATTTGGCCGGGAGGATCGATTTCAATGCCGGGGATGTTTTGGTTCCAGGGACTGTTGGGTACTTTCGTCAGATCGACTTTGGGATTGGCAGGGCGGAAGCCGTGTTGCACGAATACGGCCTGCTGCTCGGGTTCGCTGAGGAAATCGAGAAAGGTGCGGGCGGCCTTAGCCGTGGCATTGCTGATACCGCGACGGGCGATCGCCGCTGTGGAAACAGTTTCGACAGAGCGATTGAGGTAGTAGATTTGGTACGGTATGCCCTGAGTTTGTTCAGCTTGCGACCAGCGATGAAGGGCGATGCTTTCGTAAGCTGTGGCAACATCGGCGTCGTTGGGGCCGCGCACGACAAATTCTTGTAGCAGGATATCGGTGGAGCGGGGGGGCTGATAGACAGAACGCTCGACTAATGCGACTAAGTCCCGCACGGGTTCGGCATTGAGATGAGCAGTGTTTAGCGTTGCACTACCGACTTTGGATTGCGACCATAGGCTGAGGGTAAGCTGACCGCTGTTCGATCGCGTCGGGCTAGTCATGACGAAATCGAAACTGCCCCACGATTCTTGCCCGCCAATCGCGTCCCAACTTCCCGCCTCCATGGCTGCTTCTAGACGCTCCCACTGAAAGCGTCCCTCGGGAAATAAGACTTGACCTCGTTCGGGCCAAGCGATGCCGACGAGGAGAGTACTGGCAATGGCTCTCGGTGCTTCGAAAAACGGTTCGCCTTCATTTTGAGTGCGCCAGCGATCGCTCAGTTCGTCCAGCAGCTCGCCGTTGGCAGGAATGAGAACGGTGGGCGTGAAGCTGTTGTCGTCATTCACGTAGTTGTTGACGATATCCTGCGAGCCCTGAAATTTCAGATCGATATCGATGGTGGAATGTTTGCGCTCGAATTCAGTTTCCAAGACTTTGAGTGGCTCTTGCAATTCAGAACCGCTGACGACAGTGATAGTTTGGTTAACCCCTGGAATGGGAACGTAGGCAAGTCCGATCGCCGCCAAGATCGTACCTATGGAGATAAACAGGTTGCGACGTTGCGTATTCGAGTTCACGAGAGTCTCTCCTGTTTGTCACGGTAAGGATGCGGATAGGTGCTTTTGCCGAGTCGGATTCGAGACATCCAAACTCGAATCGCGATCGTAATACTGCCGGTCATCCCGAAGAAATAGCTGCTGGCATGTGCCCACGAGTTGGCAATGAATCGGGAATGTTTGTGGAGTGGAATCTCAGCTGCTAAGAGGGGGACAAGTTCGAAGGCTCCTCGCTCGGCAAAGACGTAACCTGCGATGCCTGCAATGAGAGCGCAAGATGCCATAACGGCGGCCAAGATGAAAACGGGACGATAGAGACTTTCTACATCGTGTTTCGGGTAAGTGCCGAGTCGGGCTGCGCATGCCACGATTGTCCCAGCTCCTAATCCCGCCCACCAGGTTCCGATGATGCCCCAACCCAGACCGACTAATGTCGGAGAGTCAGATTGGAAAACGGGTGGATGGGCAATGGTGAAGTACTCAATACATAGGCGAGCCGTAACTTGGTCGTGCAAGATGCCGTAAGTGACGACGGCCAAGATGAAAAATAAGATGATGCGAATGAATGGCATAGTCTCTGAACAGTCCTATTCTTCTAACCCGATGCGAGCAATTCGACATTGTCGCGGATATGGCCGAATTCATCGCTGAGCGCTCGCATTTCGGTGACGCGCGCGGCATCGGAAAGGTCGGCAGTGCGCAGCTCATTTTGCAGCTGCTGTAGTACGCCAGCGGCATCGGCCAAAAGTTTAGACAAGCTGACCACTTGTGCTTGACGAGCATCGCGTCCCTGACGAGCTAGCTGTAAATTGCGATCGAGACTTTCGGCCAGTTGAGAAAGCTGATCGCGAGCAGCACCAGAGCTAGTTTTGAACTGGTTGCGAACTTCAGTCAGCTGCCGTTGGATATTTTCAGCTGAAAGGAGTGAATCTTTGCCCTGGGCGCGTCGCGATAGCAGATCGATCTGAGCCGGGAGTTCTACTGCGCGATCGCAAGCGTACTGCACGGCTACCAGCAGTTCCATCTGATCGGCTTCAGTTAACAGTCGACTGGCCTCTTCTCGCAACGATTGTGATTTTTCGACCAGTTGCCGCGCTTGGACTTGGGCCGCTTGAATGTCGCGGGCTAAATCAGGATTGTCGATTTGGAGGGATTGCGGCAGGCGCTCGCGTCGATAAGTCGCCCCTGCAGTAGCGACAACCGCCGCTGCCGGAATAGCAACCAAACTCGGTAAGCGTAGAGCCCGCACGCCCAGAACAAGTAGGGTAGCAGCGATCGCCATTGGGATGGGGTAGTAAAGCGGATTAGCCAGTTTCATCGCTTAAAACTCCAGCTGCAAATCGGCCATTAAGCGAGAAATGGTAGACGGGTCGCCTTTGGAATAATAGCCGCCGTTGAGTGATGCCAACTCTTCGAGGATGTCGGCTCGGAATTCACCCTCTTTGCCGTAGCCCACGGTGAAAAAGGCGATGCGATCGTCGCTAGAGAAGTTGCTCGATTGCAGTTCGTTCGCGAGGCGATCGAAGCTGACTTGCGAACCAGAATCTTCGCCATCGGTTAGGACTAACACGGCATTGATGGCATCAGCCCGGAGATTCTGCTGCAGCCAGTTACGAGCGACCAGCGAAGCATCGTACAGGCGCGTGCCGCCGTCAGCCGTCAGCCCGCTAATGAAGCGAATGCCGCGTCCGCGTCCTTCCGACGTACCGTCAATCAGCACCGGTTGGCGAATTTCGGAGTCGAAGTCAATCAAGGCAATTTGGTTTTTTGCCCCCAGATTTTCAACATAGGTTTTAAGCGTGGCTTGCACAGCGGCAATTTTTTGGCCCTCCATCGACCCGGACGAATCAATTACCACCGCAACTAAAGACGACTTTTTCGCTACATCTTCCCAAGATCGGATCATCGCTTCCACTACTTCCGGCGCAGGAGAGCGGTAAGAATCGTAGGTCGCATCGGGATCGACGCCAAACTGCGGTGAAAACTTCGGCCCGAGCGGAACACCGGGAACGCCAGGACGCAGGCCCAGATCGGTTGCGATGCGTTGCGCGTCAGGCGATCGCAGGAATTCGATAAATTTTTCGGCAGCTTCTTTTTCTTCAGCACTCACCCAGGGCGCTCCGGGCAGAATCGCCCGCATATTGGAGGTGAAGGTTGCGGCTGGATAAATGGCTTCGTAGAGCGGTTGATCCGGCTGTCGCTGCGTATTGGCGGCAATCACTGAAGATTCGTAGAACGAGCCGACGGAGGCCCAGAACGGCCCGTTCTGTACCATTGCCTTGGCTAGAGAACTGGTGGACTTACCGTAACGAGTAATCTTGTTCTGAATTTGCTGGACGTCACTCTCGTACTGGCGCACGTCCGCTTCCATTAGAGCCTCGGGTCGCTGCCCAGAGACAGCGGCGAATTGGGTCACCAAAGTTTGTAAGCCGGAGTTCGAGCGTGTCGGCGCAGTATGAACGAAGTGAATGGTCAACGGCGGACTGTTGGAGTCTAAATCTTGATGCGTTTCGGCATCGACCAAGGCATCGAATAAGTTATCCACCTGTTTCAGGCCTGTAGCTAAGTCTTCCTCAGCCATGAACACCATCGGACTGTGGGCCAGCAAAGGCGCATCCGTTACGTCTGGAATGAAATTCTGACCGGGGAACAGTTGATTGGTGCGGTAGATGAGTTGACTTTGATAAATTTCTCCATCTACCGATATCAAAGTGGGAAATTCAGGTGTGTCAACCGCGATCGCTCCTCGTTGCAACTGCTCGGCTAGTGTCACTACCCGATCCACGACATCGCCGCTGCCTGCGGCTTCGCAATGGACGCGAATGGGCTGACCATCAGCAAGTGTGGGCCGCGATTGATCGAAGTCAACGGCTGCATCTTCACAAAAATGTCGTAGGGCGCTGCCGACCAATACATCGAGTTGAAACGCATCATCCGTTCCAACAGAAAGGTTGCAGGCTCCGAGTAGTAAAGAAAAACTTAGGGGGACGAGGTAGCGGGCGGATTGCAAACCGCGACGTTTCATTTTGACCTCTGTAGTTATTGCTACCTTTAGCCTATCAAGATTGCCATGAGTCTCGCTTCGGCAAATCACGCAGGCTGGTGTGTGGAAGAAGGAGGCATGGTGTGGAGGCGATCGCAGCTACGTTAGAAAATAATCGTAGCTACGTTAGAAAATAATCGTCAATCAAGGTTCAATATGTCGGCAGCGAAGGTTAATCTTCAGTTGCCGGATAGTGGATATATTGCACGTCACTGACATCCGGGAAATCTGTAAAATCTAGGTTGTCGACTTGAACATTCTGAGGTTCTTTGTCATTGATAGCCGATAGAGAAAAGCACGCTAACACCGTCATCTAATGGAGTTGACCCGCTTGTGTACAGTAAGCGCGAGATTTATCGATTTATTAAAACCTAGACATAGGTGAAGTAACTTTCATTAAGGTTCAGGTTCTCGACTCCTTCCACCACCGCAATGAGTTCATCCACATCTAACTTATTTAGATAAATTGCTGTACCGTTCTTCCCATTAATCGGCGAGACTCCAAGCACGTAGTCGCTAGGCATCCCTCCAAGCAGGATCGTATCATTCTCTGCGATGACAAAAGACTGAATGAGAGCGTAGTCTTCTATCCCAGCTGTAGCGGTCACATCATCATCGTAATAGACATTGCTTTTATCTCCGAGCACGTAGCGATCCGCGCTTCCATCTCCTCTGAGTTGGTCGACAGCACCGCGACCAAGATCGATGCTGTCAGCCCCCATGAGAGTATCTTCTCCTTGATTTCCGACTAAAACATCGTCGCCGCTTCCGCCCCACAAATTGTCGTTGCCATCTCGGCCAAACAGGCTGTCATTTCCACTGCCGCCACTGATGGAATCATCTCCTGTATCAGAGGTATAGCCACTACCGTCGTAACCCTGCCATTCGCCAAAAAGAAGGTCGTTTCCAATACCTCCTTTAAGGGTATCGTTACCGTTACCGCCTTTGAGATCGTCGTTACCTTCATTCCCATGTATGAGGTCGTTGCCATCATCACCCTGCAGGCGATCGTTGCCGTTTTGACCGAACAGGATGTCATTTCCCTCCCCAGCTAGAATGAGATCGTCGCCAATACTGCTACTCTTTTCCCATTCACCAAACAAGTGATCGTGACCTTTTCCACCTATAAGAATATCATTATCACTGCCTCCTTTAAGTATGTCATTCCCATCATTGCCAAATAAATAATCATTTTGGCTATTTCCTTCTATGTAATCATTGCCAGTATTTCCATTTAAAGTATCGCTGCTATCACTGCCTATCATTGTATTGTTAATAATAAACCGATAGTTCAAGCT
>JBCBVC010000198.1:0-5584 GCA_039817845.1 Cyanobacteria bacterium J06642_2 | reverse complement strand
GCCGAATATCGTCACAAAACCCAACAATAGTCGTTTTTTACACCTATGCTTGTCGTTAAATTGCTGAAAAGATATTCTCAAATGCTCAAATCCAGCATTTGTAAAACATTTATCGACCGAAAATTCGCCCAATTCCCGAACGTAACAAGTCGAATAAAGTATCGGTTTCTGCTGTAGTACTCGGCGCAGGTGTTGCTGGAGTGAGAGTTGATTGGGCGTGCTGTCGTTGTTGCCGCTCGGCAATCACTGCTGCTATGCGTTCGGCTGCCAAGGGGTGAGCGTCGAGCAACATTTGGAATGCTGCGCGATCGAAAGCAAGTACTTCAGCATCTTCAATCGCCATGACGGTAGCCGTGCGAGACTGGCCCGTGAGCAATGCCATTTCGCCAAAGTAATCCCCGGCCTGGAGCACAGCCAAAATTCGTCGTGGAAAATCTAGCAAGACCTGGACTTGGCCGCTAACTAGGATGTAGAACGCATCACCTGGGTCGCCGACGCGGCAGATGTTTTCATTTTGCGTAAATTGCAGCAATCTACCCAGGACAAGAAATTGTTCTAGTTCGGACTGCGTTAATTTGCACGCCTGGAGAAAATCGACTGTTTGCAGTAGGTCTACATGATGGGCGATCGCGCCGCGATCGCCTGTGGGTTGAGGTCGGTGGACATAGAGATCCTGAATCGGAAAGGGAACGGTCAGCTGCGCCCGCTGGAGCGCGTACCACACGCGCTGGTGAATGTGGCTGCGAATCAGGCGTTGCTGTCCTGGCTGCCGACTCCAGTACAGGAGCCGATACACGATGGCGTAATCAGCGTAGTGATGCACGAGGATGGTGACGGGGGGCTGTTGCAGGACGTGCTCGACAGATTGAGCTGCCTGTCTTAGGACTCGGATTGCCTTGCTCGGCGGTACGGCGTAGCTCAACCCGAAATCGACCGTATTGCCAAACGCATTTTCGTGACTGAAGTTTTTCAGATTTGTGCGGCCGACGGCGCTGTTGGGGATAAATACCACTTCGCGATCCACCGTTCTCAGCACCGTAGCGCGCCAGCTGAGAGACAGCACTTCACCGATAAAGTCATCTACCTGAATCCAGTCGCCTAGCTTGAAGGGAGCGTCAATCTGGAGCCCGATCCCGGCAAACAAATTACCCAACGTTTCTTGCAGGGCAAAACCGAGCACCACGGCCCCAATCGTAGAAATGGTGAACAGCCAGGTAAAGAACTGACCTAAATCGACGCCGAACAACGCTGACAGCGTTACCAGCAGAACCACCGCGACGACAAAGACTTTGGTCAGATCGAAAAAGATGCGGGGCAGGCGCTGTGGCAGCAGGCGGCGGATGACTTCGGTGACGAGCTGAATCAGGAACGACGAGATCGCCAGTGCCGCCACAATTGCCAAATATCGGTAGATTTGGGCTAATGCGCCTGGAAAAGCCCAAGACAACCCCAACCAACCCCAAATTGCGCTCTGGCAGACTAGCAGCGGTAAGCCCAGGGTTTGATGCCAGCGATTGTCGAACTGGCGCAGACGGCGGTCGAGCCACACGCTCGCACTCGCCCCAATGCCCCAGACAACCGCTAAGATGCAAAGACGCAGTAGCGCGTTAATGTCACTCACCTCGTCGCATAACATCACCTCGTCGCATAACAATGGATTTGCCCAACGCGACCGGTGCACGAGAAAATGGCGCGCGCGATCGCTGTTGCTAACGTACTCAGGCGGGCCAAAGCAATGCTTCCCGTTGCCACTGCCGCATCCATCATTTTAGAGAACGCTATCCCTCTCGGCCTGGAGTGGGTGGATTTGAGCGAGGCTCGCGATCGCGTCTTGGCTGAAGACATTACTTCGCCCGCAGATTTTCCTCCTGCTCCGACGTCGAACATGGACGGGTACGCAGTTCGCCATCAAGATCTGGCTGCATGGCCTCGCGTTTTGCACGTAGTCGAAACTGTACCGGCGGGGAGCGTGCCGCAGATTGCCCTTGAGGTCGGACAGACAACCCGCCTGTTCACCGGTTCGATCCTGCCCTCAGGAGCCGATACGGTGGTGATGCAAGAAGTCGTGACCCTGGTGGACTCGTCCACCGCTCGAATTGAGGCGGGAGGCGATCGTGGTCAATTCGTCCGCCCACAGGGACATTTTTGTCGGCGGGGAGATCTCGTACTCGCTCGCGGTCAGCAGTTGAGCGGCCCGGAAATTGCGGTTCTGGCTGCCGTGAGGCGATCGCGGGTGGCTGTCTTCCAGCGTCCGCGCGTTGCCATTCTTTCCACCGGAAACGAGCTCGTTCCCATCGATCAACCTCCCATGCCCGGTCAAATCGTCGATTCTAATCAGCACGGGCTGGCCGCCTTAGTAGAAGCTGCTGGTGGCGTTCCAGAATGTTTGGGAATTGTGGCAGATACAGAAGGAGATTCGGTTGCCGCGGGAGAGACGCAACTGAGGGCGGCGATCGCTGCTGCTGTAGCTCGGGCTGACGTGGTGCTATCCACTGGCGGAGTGTCTGTGGGCGATTACGATCGCGTCGATGCCGTCCTGACCGATTTGCCCGCCCAGATTCACTTTCAAAAGGTGGCTATCAAACCTGGCAAGCCGCTCACGTTTGCGACGTTTTCGCGGACTCAATCCCCCATCCTATATTTCGGCTTGCCGGGGAATCCGGTGTCGGCGATGGCTTGTTTTTGGCGATTTGTTCGGCCCGCATTGGGCAAACTGCAAGGTCGAGCGGCATCGTGGGAACCGATTTTTTTGAATGCAATCGCGCGGGCGGATTTGCAAGCTGGGGGGAAGCGCGAAACGTATCTGTGGGGCCATGCAATTCCTACCGAAGCTGGCCTGGATTTCGTTCCGGCGAACGAACACGGCTCGGGCAATCTCATCAATCTGGCCGGAACTAACGCATTGGCGGTGGTCCCTATCGGCCAGACTCGCATTGCGGCTGGAACGCCCGTGCGGGTGATGCTAACGCGATCGCTGTCGTAATCTGAGTGCTATGTCATCTGGCAGCTATTGGTGACGACGCCCTCCCGAATGCACTAAAATACAAGGCCGCGCCTCCAGCGCGCCATCCTTGCTGTCGCATCAGACAGCCATTTGTCCACAAGGAGACTGTGTCATGCCTCGACCTTACGAAACCATGCTGATCGTCCGACCAGACGTGTCGGAGGAACCCCTGGGTCAGCTCGTTGAAGCGCAGAAGTCCATCCTGCAAGAGAACGGGGCCAAAGAGCTCGAAGTATTGGTGCGCGGTAAAAAGCGCTTCGCTTACGAGATTGCTAGATTTCGCGACGGGATTTACGTTCAGTTCAATTACGATAGCGAACCCGATACCGTCAAGACTTGGGAAAAAACTCTGCGCTTAAATGAAAGCGTGCTGCGCTACCTGACTTTCCGCGTTGACGAGTAATTCGGTCAGATTTCTTTGCGAAGGTATTGATTTTGCGAGCTGCGCTCAGACGAGTTACGTCCTAGCCAGAGCATCCTAGCGGTTGCGACAAAGATGCCCCCCCTCTCCCCGTTGCGCGATCGCCGGTGCAGTCAGTAGGGTAGGAAACAGTTGACGCGAGCCACCCATGCTGAGTGCATTGCGGATCGAAAACTTCGCGCTCGTCGAGACGCTAGAACTGGAGTTTAGCGTCGGTCTCAACGTCCTGACGGGTGAGACTGGGGCCGGGAAATCTATCATTCTGGATGCGATTGACGCTGCGCTGGGCGGTCCGGTTTCGGAGAAATCCATCCGCACCGGCCGCACTAAAGCTGTGGTGGAAGCCACGTTTACCTTGACGGACGCGATCTCTGCGTGGCTGGCCGAGTACGATATCGACCCGCTGGATGAAGGGTTGATTTGTACCCGCGAAATTACGCTGCGAGATAAACCGGGAGCCAAATCGCAATATGCGAGTCGCTCGCGCGTCAATGGCGTGTTGGCCAACAAGCAGCAAATGCGATCGCTGCGGCAGCATTTGGCTGAAATTACGGCTCAAGGCCAGACTACGCAGCTTCAAGATGCTGCCGTGCAGCGGCAGTGGCTGGATGGATTTGCCGGTGCTAAAGCCCTCAAAGCCCGCGATCGCGTGCGGGGATGTCACCGTCGTTGGGCCCAGGCGAAGGCCGAACTCGAGTTGTTTCAGCAGCAGGAGCAAAATCGCTGGCAGCAGCTCGACATGCTGCAATTTCAGCATCGAGAACTCGACGAAGCTGCATTAACGAGCCCGACCGAGCTGGAAGACTTGCTGCAAGAACGCCAACGGCTCTCCCACAGCGTCGAGCTACAACAGCAAAGCCATGCTGCTTATCAAATGCTCTACCAAAGCGACAGCGGTGACGCATCCGCTGTGGCAGACCTACTCGGACAAGTAGAGCGATCGTTGCAAGCCATGAGCGCCATCGATTCCGAGGTGAGCGGCATTGCTGCAATGGTGAGCGACGCGCTCATTCAGGTTGAAGAAGCCGGACGCGCCCTGCATACCTACGGCGACGCGCTCGACTCCGACCCCGAATGCCTGGAGCGCATCGAAGAGCGCATCGTGACGCTCAAACAACTGTGTCGCAAATATGGCCCTACCCTGGCAGACGTTCTGGAGCACGCTGCCTCCGTCAGTCAATCTTTGTTGCAACTCGAAGGGGGCGAAGCTAGCGTAGCTGCTCTAGAGGAGAAGCGGGCGCTTGCCTGCCAAGATCTTGAGGCCGCTTGCGAGCGCCTCACTGACATCCGCCAACGCGCCGGCGATCGCCTCACGCAGAAATTGGTGGCCGAACTGAAGCCTCTGGCTATGCAGTCCGTGCAATTTGCCGTACAGCTCGACGACATACCTCTCGCGCCCCACGGTCGAGATGGCGTCACGTTCCTGCTCAGCCCTAACCCTGGCGAGCCACTGCAACCGCTCGCGACGACCGCTTCAGGCGGAGAAATGAGTCGCTTTCTCCTCGCCCTCAAAGCTGTTTTCAGTCAGGTGGATGCGGTCGAAACCTCTATCTTTGATGAAATCGATGTCGGCGTATCCGGCAAAGTCGCTCAAGCGATCGCCCAAAAGCTGCACGAAATTGCCCGTACCCACCAAGTACTGTGCGTGACCCACCAACCCTTAGTAGCTGCTATGGCCGATCGCCACCTCAACGTCCGCAAAGAAACGCGCGATCGGCGGACGGTTGTCTGCGTACGCCTGCTTTCACATCAAGAACGCCGCAAAGAACTGGCTCAGCTAGCAGGCGGGCAGTCTGAGGGTGAAGCCCTGGCTTTTGCCGACGCGCTCTTGACTCAAGCCGAACGACAGCGCGGCGATCGCCTCAGTCCGTCGGCCAGCCGACCATAATTCAAAAGAGATCGTAATTCAAAAGAAAATATAAAGAATCTCAGCTAGTGCTTTCAGCCATCTACCATTTGCATGCAATTCAATATAATGAGAAATGTTACACTTGACGTAATCTTTCTTTACATCGGGTTAATTGCTCTAGCAAATCGACCTTCGTACTAATTGCTCCGAAGACCTCCGGGAGGTTTCACATTATGACCATTGCAATGGGTCGGAGCCAAGTCCAGCGCAGCTTTTTTGATGTCATGGACGACTGGCTCAAACGCGACCG
>JBCBVC010000197.1:0-5821 GCA_039817845.1 Cyanobacteria bacterium J06642_2 | reverse complement strand
ACCCACGTCAGGATCGCTGACTTCAATCAAACGGTTGAGGCCGTCGAAGACATAGGTGGTCGTGCCCGAGGCGCTGGTGACGCTGGTACGATTGCCCGCTAGGTCGTAGGTGTAGCTAATCGAGGCCGAGTCGGGGTCGATGCGGGAAAGCATCCGGTTTTGAGCGTCGTAGTTGTAGACCGTCGTGCCCAGTTCGTCGTCGATTTGACTGACTAAGCCAACCGGGGTGTATTGATACGCGACGACTTCTTCCACCGTGCCATCCACCGTGATGGTCTTGGTATCGACCCAGTTATTGAATTGCTGGTACTCGTAGGCGATCGTGTCTCCATTGAAGTTGGTTTCAACCAGCAGGTTGCCCGCTTCGTCATATGTCGATTCGGAACGCTGTAGTAGAGGCAAGATCACCGCAGTACGGCGATCGGCTCCATCGTATTCATAACGGGTGATATGGTCTTCCGCATCGGTTTGGGCAACCAAGCGACCGCGCTCGTCATAGGTGTATTCAGTGCGCTGGCTGAGAGCGTCTTCCACCGCAATCAGACGACCTTCGCCGTCGAACTCGTGACGGGTGGGGTTGCCGTTCTCGTCGATGACGATCCGCGCGCCTTCACTTTGGATGTAGGCCGTCTCGGTTTGGCTGCCGTCGGCAAAGGTGGTGATTTGCTGGCGTCCGGCAGCGTCGTAGGTGGTGACGGTGGAGCGACCCAGTTCGTCGATGACTTCCACTTGTCGGTCAGCGGCATCGTAGATGAATTGGGTCTCGTGGGTGAGGCCGTCGGCAGTGATGCGGTTGACGGCGATGCGATTGCCCGCTGGGTCGTAGGTGTATTCGGTGCGGTTGCCGTTGGGATCGATCTCTGCCGTCATCTCCCCGCGCAGGTTGTATTCCATCAGCATGCGAGGGTTATCGCTCAAATCGCCTGGGGTCAGGTCGGGCATGATGGCCTCGGTGCGGCGATCCATCTCGTCGTAGCGGTAGACCGTGGTGCGTCCGGCGCGATCCGTCATGGACGTCTGGCGTCCAGCGCGATCGTACGTGAACAGTTCCGAGGTGCCGTCGGCGTAGCGGATGGCGGTTTTCTCGCCGCGATCGTTGTACTCGTGTTCGGTACGGATGCCGCGCGCGTCAATCATGGCAACCTCGCGTCCGAGGTCGTCGTACTCCATAAAGCGGGTCTCGCCTTCAGGATTGGTGATGCTGGTTTGGCGACCTTCCTCGTCGTAGGTGTAGCTGGTGGTCAACACTTCCGGCCCGTTCGGGGTGGTAACCGTAACGCTGGAAGTTAACGCTCGACCCAAGTTGTCGCGAGTGAAGGTAGTGGTGACGCCCAACGAGTCGGTTTGGGTGAGAGCGTAGCCGCGTGCGTCGTAGGTGTAGCTGGTGGTGGAGGTGGACAGCGAGGCTTCGTTAACCAGTTGCTCCATCAAGCCGCGCGAATCCAGATCGACCGTTGTTTCGCGTCCGAGCGGATCGACCATGCCTGTCAGTCGGCCTTGACCCGCGTAGCTGAAGCTAGTGGTGTTGCCCAGCGGATCGACGATCTCGGTGATGTCGTTGCCTGAACTGTAGGTGAAGTAGGTGGTGTTGCCGTTTGGATCGGTTTCGGAAAGTTGGTTGTTGTTGCTGTCGTAGGTGTAGGTGGTCGTCTCACCCAGCGCATCGGTTTCGCTGAGCACGTTGTTCTCAGCATCAAACGTCCGCACGATCTCGCCGCCGTCGGCATTGCGCTGACGAACTGTGTTGCCCCGCTCGTCGTACTCGAAGATCGTCGTCGCCGTCGCGCCGCTCTCATCCAGTACCGTCGTTACCGTTTCGACATTATTGTCTGGGTCGTAGTCGAAATCAATCGGGTTGCCGAAGGCATCGAAGATCGTGTCGATGCGACCGTCCTCGTCATATTCCGTCTTCGCCACCTCGCGACCCAGCGGGTCGACAATAGTCTCCAAATAATGCTCGCGATCGCTGCTGTACTCGAACTCAGTCGTCGCCCCTTCTCGATCCGTCACCGAGATCAGATCTCCGGCAGCATCGTACTGATAGGTAATGCGCTCGCCTGCGGTATCGGTCACTCCAGTAATGCGACCTTGCGCATCGCGATCGAACGTCACCTTCTGTCCAGTGGAGCTGGTCACATCCACATCGGTAAACGTCAGCGTGTTGTCGAAGGTATCAGTCACCGTCAACAGGTCGCCCGTCGCTGCATCAATGCGATATTCAATCCCTTCTTTCGTCGTCAGGACGTAATATCCGCCAAAGCCGTAATTCGTATCCGCCGGGTTGTAGCCACCCCCGTTCAACCCAATGAACTTGCCATCCGACCGCCGTGACAGCGTCACGTTCTGCACCGACAGCGTGCTGGTCACCCCAGGCTCCGCCTCAAACGCCGGATTGTACAGCGTCGGGTCGCCCCCACTGATGGGCGGGAAGTAATTCGAAATCGGATTGCGCTTGGGAGCAAACGTAAACGCCTCCCGCTGACCCCCCGGCAAGGTGATGTAAACCCGCGTGCGCTCGTCAAACGCCTGAGACCGAATCCCCAACGTCTCGAACACCTCATCCGGCCCCAAGCTCGTGCGCAAATCTGTATCCCGGAACTCCATGCGCCAGCCATACCCGAAATCATCCGTACGATTCGCTGTCAGCGTGTCGTACGTCCGCGTCAGCGTAATCGGTATCCCTGCCACCGGAATACTCAAATCCTCAAACGAGAGCTGGAAATTCCCAAGCTTCAACTCGCCCTCTACATTCACCGCCTCTTCCACGGCCACGACATTGCCGCCCGTATCCTGAGCCGTCAACCGCAGCGTGTAGGCATCGTTTTGCAACAGCGTCGGGTCGAACTCGCCCAACACCCCATCCGTCACTGCTGTCGTCCCTCGGAAGATCTCGGTAAACTCGCCCCCATCCACCGGAGCCACTGACAGCGTGTAGAAATCCAAATTGTCATCCGTCACCGTCCCGACAATATCCGTCGGAGCCGTAAAGGAGATATCAGATAAGTCCGGCAGCGCGATTACTGGAGCTTCTGTATCCGTCGGGTCGATCGCAAACACGTCAAACGTACTCGTGCCCACATTCCCCGCCGCATCCGTGGCCGTCGCCTCCACCACCAGCGTCCCCGCCATTTCCGGCGTCAGCGTCGTCAATCCATTCGCATCCAGCGCCAACGGCACCCCATTTGCCGTCACCACCAGCGACTCCACCCCGCCGTTATCCGTGGCCGTCGCCAACAAAGTCACCGGCTGCCCCAACTCAATCGGAGACCGAGACGGCAACACGCTCGCCACCGGAGCCTCGTCGTCGATCTCGACCGTCAACGCAAAACTCTGCGTCGCCGTCGCCCCATACGCATCCGTCACCGTTACCGTCACCGGATAGCTGCCCGCGTCTCCCGCCTCCGGCGACCAGCGCAAGCGCCCCAGCTCGTCAATCGTCAACCCCGCCGGGCCATCCACCAGCTCGTAAGTCAAGCGATCGCCATTCGGATCCCGCGCAATCAAGTCATAGCGATAGGTCTGGTCGGGCACCGCCGTCGCGATCGGACTGGAGAGAATCGCAGGCGCATCATTCGGAGCCACCGAAATCCCAAACCGCTGACTCGCCGCCGCCCCGCGCGCATCCGTAGCCACCACCGTCGCAAATACCGTCCCCGACAGCGCTGCATCTGGCGTCCACTGCACCAAGCCCGTCGCCGCATCAATCGTCATCCCCGCTGGGGCGTCCAACAGTTCGTAAGCGATCGCCTCATTCTCCGGATCGGTGGCCGTCACCACGTATTCGTAGGGCTGACCGCTCGTCGCCACGAAGTCCGGAACTGACGTAATCGTCGGCGCTTGGTTCATCGCCGCATCGGTCACGGCAATCTCGTAGCTCTGGAGCGTCTCAGCTCCCAAGCTATCGGTCACCTGCACCGTCACCGACGCCGTGCCCACCTGCTCCAAACTCGGCGTCCAGGAAATCAAGCCCGTACTCGGGTCGAGCTCCATGCCTTCCGGCGCATCCGTCAGTCGATAGTCGAGCGCATCCCCTTCCGGATCGCTAGCCACCACCGCATAGCCGTAGGGTAGATTCGCCGCCGCCCGCGTCAGTGGAATCGAGGTAATATTTGCAGGCAGATTCGTCCCACGCGCGTCCACCACAAAGCTCTGAGTCGAGAACGCCCCCAGCGCATCTGTGGAAGCGTAAATATATCACAGCATCATTGTCAGTTATGCAGCACCTGTTAAAGCAGTTAGAACCGGTCTCTGCCAGTTATCTCTCCATTCATTGCTAGCAATCAGCCCTCTGATTTGCAGAATCTTGTGTGCGCCCTCTCGAGTCCATTGCATTTTCTTGGTTCTCTTATATCGGTCATTGATAATCGTATCAATGTGAGATTCAGCCACTTGACTGGTGTAAGTCATATTCTGCCTATCTCTTTCATCATAATTGACGAGATAGGCCTGATTTCTCTCTAGATAGCCATACAATTTCTTGAGCTTTGAATGGTTCTTAGTATCCGTGATAGTCGTCATCAAGCTCTTGAGCCTGCACAATGCCTCCTCAGTTTTTCCATGCCACAATTTCCATTTGACACTTTCCAAGCTCTCCTTAAGATTCTCTCCCACAGAGCCTCTGACGTTCTGAAAGCGCATAGCAATGTGAAACCAATCCAAGATACACAGCAGCGTTTTGCAGTGTGACGCCAGGCTGGAGATGACAGACCAACAATTGAAGGCTCCATCAGCCAATGCAGTTACGTGAGTCTGCTCGCTCATCCCCTGCTTACGCGCAGCATTAAGGGTATAGGTTTTCATCGTGGCCAACCCATCATCTTTGGCTGAGAGAGCACAACTTTTAGTCTCGATCTTGCGATGATGCTTATCGACGAGCTGGATACTCTCTGGACGGTAGGCAATGGCTGAAAGAGCTTCAAAGCTGCTTTTGTCTTTCTCTTTGAGAGGGATGTGACCACCATCAATTTGGACGATCACCTCTTGGGCACTGCAGCTAGTCTCGGGGGCTGCGACTGGCTTCAGGTTTTCAAGAGCCAGAACTGCGCCGACTTGATTGGCGATCTCTTGGATATTGGTATGGTTGTTGACCGAGCGACGGTGGACAGTCAACTTCTCTAAGTTACTCTGGGCTTTCCGATAGCTATGTAGAGCTCCTTGCTCGCATTGTAATTTCGCCAGGTCAGGATGGACTGAGGTGCCAAACACTGAGCTAGTTGAAGGTGTGCTTTGCCAGTTACAATCTGGATTCGAGCATTTATGTTTTTGAATACCTACTTTATGGTCGGTAAACACGGCATGGAACTGAGATTTGGTAAATCCCTTTTTGTTAAGCTTCTGACCGCATCTCGGGCAATGATTATAGCCAGGGTCTATCAGTTTTGATTGGGCTGCTAGAACTGAATTCTGTACCTTTTCCAATAACGATATCTGCTCTTCATGTCGTAAACCCAAATCTAAGATCGATACTGGGGTTTTGACGTCATATGTTTTGAGAGTGTCCCGTTGAACAACCTCTTGTGAGCTGACAGATACCTTCTCTACAATGACTCGTAATTCGAAGTCCACTGTAAGCTCCCTGATTGCTTGCTGATCACAGGGACTCTAGCATAAACTTCTCTAGACTGCAATATATTTACGCTTCCCTCGGCGATCGCTCTCAGTTCGCTCACGGGACGGGACGATTTGGGTAGGGAGCGGAATATATTTACAGTTTAAGCCTGAATTATGCTTGTACTCTTGCCTCGCGAGGCATGCGCGAGGCATGTAATTATGATCGAACACAATCTGAGAGCGGAATATATTCACAGCTTTTAGTCGATCA
>JBCBVC010000196.1:0-5944 GCA_039817845.1 Cyanobacteria bacterium J06642_2 | reverse complement strand
CAATTCCATGTCATTCTCCTCAAAGCTAAATCAACTGAGCCTCGCAGCATCCCATCGTCCGGACGCAGCGGTTGCCGTTGATTAACCTGGTTATACTTCACGAGAATGTTTTTCTAACGGTTAGTGTGAAACGAGTGTCATTTGTCTAGAGCTTGATATCGCGAACTTGCTTGAGAGGTAATGTGCTGAGGTCGATACTTGCTAAACATCGAACATTTACCGACCAGCCATCGAATAGGCGAATACCTGCCATAACTCTTCGGGGATAGGAGCGCTCGGTTTTCAGAATGGCAGGATGCTGCATTCCAGACAAAAGTAGTCTTTTGCTGTCCCGCTTCCCCACTGGTAAACCGATAGCTTTTCCCAGGACCTGTGTAGTCGCAGATTCTGCTTAGCAACTCGATAAATGAGGGTTCCTCGTCTGCGACGAATCGAGCAGTCGCAGACGCGTACGCGATCGATATCTGCATCAACTTCAAACGGTACTTTGCCGCAGTGGCATGAGCCTTGATAAATCTTTCGCATTTGACGGGTTGCTGGCTTCTCGTTTGGCGCTGCCGAGAATTACGCGTGATGTCAGTTGGCACGAGTTTCAGACTGCCTTACTCGACAAAATCATGGCGATGTTGATGCTGCTGTTCCAGAAATGATTGCAACGACTCCCAGTCCTCGCTGTCGATCCAGGCAAGACAATCATTGAGACAGTCGCGATAAACGCGCAGCGATCTCATCAGAGCATTCCGATTGAACTGTGCCATGGCCAAACCCAGCTCATAATTGCCGCCTCCTACGCGACTGGTATCGCGAAAGCCGCTGCTGGCCAGCTTCTGAGCGAGATCTAACGTAGCCGGGTCAGTGATGCTGCTGCAGGCAGCGATCGCGCTAGCACTAACAAACACGGGCATGTGGCTGATAAAAGCGACGGCGCGGTCGTGAGTTTCAGGATTGGCGATGAGGAGGTTGACGTCGAGCGTTTCGAGCAGCGATCGTGCTACGTCTAAGGCTCGCGGCATCGTTGCTTCCACAGGTGTCAGTACGTAGGTGCAACCTTTAAATAATCCTCGTCGAGCAGCTTGCAAGCCAGTTTCGGTATTGCCCGCCATCGGATGACCGCCGACAAAGTGGGGCCACATTTCGGTAGCTTTAGCGGCGATCGCGGCTTTCACCGAGCCAGCATCGGTGACAACTGCTTCAGGTGCCAAATACTGGGTCAATTTTTCAAGGATGGGCAAGATGGCAGGAATTGGCGGACAAAGGATGATAAATTCTGCTTCGCTTAGGCTGGAAAGTTCGGTGTCGGCGTGGCTGACAATGCCTTGCTCGATTGCGGCTTTGCAGGTTTCAGGGCTGCGACTCACTCCCCAGATTTCATGACCGCGATCGCCAAACTCTAACGCCAACGAGCCGCCAATTAGCCCTAACCCCACGATCCCGATCTTCACTACAAGCTCCCTTTCACGCGCATCTCTCCACGGCGAATGCTTCGCATTTGTAGCTCAGACTTGCAATCCCGGCAACAAATCTTCGTGTCAGACTGTTGCTTCTCTGTATGGATAAAGGACAGTCCTTGGATGTGAGTTTTAGATTGAAAGAGATGTCGCTCGTTAGCGTGTGTTCAATTTCAATCTATGTCACTGACTGTTGGCGATCTCGCCCCCGATTTCACCCTGCCGAGCGATCGCGGTAATCCTATCACCCTCAGCGATTATCGCGGTCGACGAGTGGTGCTGTACTTTTATCCTCGCGACAATACGCCCGGTTGTACTCAAGAAGCGTGTGGTTTTCGCGACGCGCGCGCCGCCTTTGACGATCTCGATACCCTCATTCTTGGCGTCAGCACCGATTCGGTTGCCTCACATCAGAAGTTTGTGGCTAAGCACGAGCTGTCGTTTCCGTTACTGGCTGACGAAGATGCTGCTGTATCTACTGCTTACGGTGTTTACGGATTGAAAAAATTCATGGGAAGAGAATATCTGGGAATTAAGCGCAGCACCTTTGTCATTGCGGCTGATGGCCGGATCGAAAAGATCTATAGCAAAGTTAAAGCTGCCTCTCACGCGCAAACTGTGTTGCAAGACATGGATGTCGTGCGGGAAAGCTCGTGAATATAGTTGCCTCGATCGGTTGCCAGTGCTTTCTCGATTGGGCTTAAGCCCAAAGACATCCTGAAGCTCCAGGGAATTCGTGAAGAGCTGTTTAGAATAGATGTCGGAATATGTAGCGCATTTTATGTAGCGCATTTGTACTCGTTCTCTTCAGCCAGTAGGCGATTGCGGGCTACCTCGTCCCGTTCGCGTGTCGTTACCGTCTTGACCACTTGAGGTTGGAGCCTTCATGGAACTCGCCTATCAATTTGCCTGGCTCATTCCGGTGTATCCCTTACTCGGGGCCTTCGTCCTCGGAATGGGCATTCTCGTTCTCAACTCCTTTACACGTTCCGTGCGGAGTCTGGCCTCGGGGTTCAGCGTGTTCTGCATCGGTACGGCCATGACTCACGCGATCGCCATCTTGGTCGATCAGGTCCGGGGTGGCGCACCCTATCAGCAGATGTTCACCTGGGCCGAGGCCGGTAGCTTCTCGCTCCAGATGGGCTTTGCGGTCGATCACCTGGCGGCCATGATGCTGGTGGTGGTCACGACCGTCGCGTTCCTGGTGCAGATTTACAGCGACGGCTACATGGACCACGATGAGGGCTATGTCCGCTTTTTTGCTTACTTGAGCCTGTTTAGCTCCTCAATGCTGGGTTTGGTGGTTAGTCCTAACCTCGTCCAAATCTACGTGTTCTGGGAACTCGTTGGGATGTGTTCGTACCTGCTAATTGGCTTCTGGTACGACCGCCCTGCTGCTGCTGAAGCCTCGCAGAAAGCCTTTGTGACGAACCGAGTCGGAGACTTCGGGTTACTCCTAGGCATGTTGGGCTTGTATTGGATAACAGGCACCTTCGAATTTGAAGCCATGGGAGAGGCGATTGAAGCCGCCGTATCTTCTGGGGCTGTAAGTGCAGGGCTTGTTGCGCTTTTTTCCGTGTTGGTCTTTATGGGGCCGATGGCTAAGTCCGCACAGTTCCCATTGCACGTCTGGTTGCCTGATGCAATGGAGGGGCCAACGCCCATTTCAGCTCTGATTCACGCGGCCACAATGGTAGCGGCTGGCGTGTTTTTGGTGGCTCGCATGTTCCCGATTTTCGAGAACGTGCCGACGGCTATGTCCGTAATTGCCTGGACTGGCGCGATTACAGCTTTTCTGGGTGCGAGTATTGCTCTAACCCAAAACGACATCAAAAAGGGGCTAGCTTATTCCACCATTTCTCAGTTGGGTTACATGGTGATGGCGATGGGCGTGGGGGCTTATGGGGCCGGTCTGTTCCACCTCACTACCCACGCATATTTCAAAGCTATGCTTTTCCTCGGTTCGGGCTCAGTGATTCACGGCATGGAAGCTGTTGTCGGTCACGATCCCGCTCGCGCTCAGGATATGCGTTTAATGGGCGGATTACGCCGCTACATGCCCGTAACGGCAACGACGTTTCTGATCGGTACGCTGGCGATCTGCGGCATACCTCCCTTCGCCGGTTTCTGGTCGAAAGACGAGATCTTGGGCTCTACGTTTGCAGCCAATCCTGTGCTGTGGTTTGTTGGTTTTGCTACGGCTGGCCTGACTGCGTTCTACATGTTCCGCATGTACTTCATGACCTTTGAAGGCACATTCCGCGGTACGGACGCTGAGCTGGCCTTGCAGGTGGCGCGGAGCGATGGCGGTCCGATCGCTGGTTTTACGCTGGCCCGTCCTAACCTTGGCCCTGGTGCGATGGACGTACGCGAAGTCGTTCCTCATGCGGAAGCAGTCGGGCACAGCGATAGCCACGACCACCATCATGCCAGTGAGCCCCACGAGTCGCCGTGGACGATGACGCTGCCTTTGGCCGTTTTGGCCGTGCCTTCTATCGCGATTGGCTTAGTCGGTACGCCGTTTGCTAACTTCTTTGAAGCCTTTATTCATCCGCCGGGAGAAGTACTGACGGAGACTACGCTGCAAGCTGGTGCAGCGGAATGGGCTGAAGTGTTGGCAGGCGAGTTTGAATGGTCTGAGTTCCTGATTATGGGCGGTAGCTCGGTGGGCATCGGTCTAGTTGGGATTACTATTGCAGTGCTGATGTACCTGCGCTATCAGGTCAACCCGGCCAGTATCGCGCAAAAGTATCCAGCGCTGTATCGCTTCTCGTTAAACAAGTGGTATTTCGACGACCTGTACGACAAGGTGTTCGTGCGCGGGACGCGTTTCATTGCTCGCGAAGCGTTGGAAGTGGATCAGCGCATCATCGACGGTTTGGTCAACTTGGCTGGACTGGTGACCGTGATTTCGGGTGAAGCGCTCAAATATGTCCAAACTGGACGCGGTCAGCTGTATGCCTTGGTCATGTTTGCTTCGGCGATGCTAATTGTCGCCATTTCGGGATTGTGAGCCCACAATGCTGAGTTCTGTCGTGATGTCAGCGCAATATTGCCTGACGTGCGGTGCTGTTAATGTTTTGAGTGCAGCGATTTTTATGGCGCTGTTGGGGATCGATTTATGAACCTACCCATTCCCTTGGCTGAATTTCCTTGGCTGAGCACGGCAATTCTGTATCCCGCGATCGCCGCTCTCTTTATTCCTTTAATTCCCGATCCAGAAGGAAAGGGTCGTCCGATTCGCTGGTACGCGTTATTTATCGGCATTACTGCCTTCGCAATCGTGACAGCGGGCTTTGTCGTCAATTATGACTTCTCCTACTCGGGTCTCCAGCTTCAGGAGCATTACGACTGGGTACCGCAGGTCGGTTTGAGCTGGTCGCTGGGAGCAGATGGTATTTCCATGCCGCTGATCTTACTGACGGCGTTTATTACCACGTTGGCAATTTTGGCTTCGTGGCCCGTCACCTGGAAGCCACGTCTGTTCTACTTCCTGCTGCTGTTCATGTACGGCGCTCAAATTGGCGTGTTCGCCGTGCAAGACATGCTGTTGTTCTTCCTCATGTGGGAGATGGAGTTGATTCCCGTATACTTGTTGCTCTCCATTTGGGGAGGCAAACGACGCATGTATGCGGCGACAAAGTTCATTCTCTACACGGCGGGGGGATCGCTGTTCATTCTGGTGGCCGCGCTGGCGATGGCGTTTTACGGCAGCGAATTCACCTTCGACATGACTACGTTAGCTGAGAAACCTTATCCGCTGTCCTTTCAGCTCCTGCTTTATGGTTCCTTCTTGATCGCCTACGGCGTGAAGCTACCGATTTTTCCCCTGCACACCTGGTTGCCAGACGCGCACGGAGAGGCTACGGCCCCGGTCCACATGTTGCTGGCCGGTATTTTGCTGAAGATGGGCGGTTACGCATTGATGCGTATGAATGTGGGGATGTTACCCGATGCTCACGTGTACTTCGCGCCCGTGTTGATTATTTTGGGCGTGATCAACATCATCTACGCTGCGTTAACTTCATTTGCGCAACGCAACTTGAAGCGCAAGATTGCTTATTCTTCCATCAGCCACATGGGCTTTGTGCTCATTGGAATTGGCTGTTTGACTGAAATCGGCATGAGTGGCGCGATGTTGCAAATGATTTCTCACGGGTTGATTGGGGCCAGTCTCTTCTTCCTAGTGGGAGCCACTTACGATCGCACCCACACTCTCGAACTGGAGGAGATGGGGGGTATCGGCCAAAAAATGCCGAGAATCTTCTCGATGTTTACAGTCTGTTCGCTTGCTTCACTGGCTTTGCCTGGGATGAGCGGTTTTGTGGCTGAAATCATGGTGTTTCTGGGCATGGCCACCACCGATGCTTACGACTCGACCTTTAAAGTCATAGTGGTTGGTCTAGCCGCGATTGGGGTCAGTCTCTTCTTCCTAGTGGGAGCCACTTACGATCGCACCCACACTCTCGAACTGGAGGAGATGGGGGGTATCGGCC
>JBCBVC010000195.1:0-5974 GCA_039817845.1 Cyanobacteria bacterium J06642_2 | reverse complement strand
AGTTAGGACACAGAGGCCCTGACTGCGCCTGGGTTCTGGGTAGCTAAAACGTCCTAAGCAGCTTGACGGCTGCTATAACTATGCAGAACTCACCAGCATTGCGCAGGCACTTTGTCAGCTGCAGTAATCATTTTCTAGAACGAACGCATCGCCAAGTGGCACCCCTCACTTCTCGGTCGCATGAAATTTCCTCGCTCTACACTGAGTCATGTAGCCGTAAAACCACGGATTAAACTTGTATCCTTAGTGGTTGTCATGTAAAGTATTGATACGCTAGCGTGCAGCTGATTTATTTGGCGCGCTCCTGGACTTTGTGCGTCGTGAGGCTTTAGCTATGAGTAGATTCTCAAGTATTTGCTTCAACAGGCGATTAGTGGCTCGTAGTAATGTCGGACGACGACAATACTTGTCTGCTAACTCAGTCCCTAGAAGATGTGGCTAAAGCTAATTGTCGTATTCAATTTTGCGTAGGTATAAGTCATGCGCATTGCATTTTTGGTAGCCGATTTTCCAAAATTATCGGAGACTTTTATTCTTAACCAGGTGACGGGGTTAATCGATCGGGGGCATCAAGTCGATATTTATACGGACTATGTCGGTGACTGGTCATTAGTCCATCCCGATGTCAACCGCTACGGTCTGCGACAGCACACTTATCAGATGCAGTACGTGCCGATTAACTATCTTTGGCGTTTCCTGAAAGGTATCTGGTTGGTGTTGAGATATTTTTTGCAAGCACCACGGCTGATCGGGCGATCGCTCAATGCTTTTGCGTACGGTAAGCAGGCAGCTGGGCTGTCTATGCTTTATGCAGCTGTTTCCTTAGTAAAAAGAAAACCCCGCTACGATATCATTCACTGCCAATTTGGGACGCAAGGTTATCGCGGGTTGGCCTTCAAGCGATTGCTACAGTCTGAGCCGAAACTAGTAGTTATGTTTCGAGGTCACGATATTAGTCGCCACGTCAAACAAAAGGGAGATAAATTCTATGAAAAACTCTTTGAGTATGCAGACTACTGTTTGGCAAACTGTGAGTTCTTTCGCCAACGCGTGATTGACTTAGGTTGCGATCCTGAGAAAGTCTCTGTGCATTTTTCCGGACTCGATGCAAACAAATTTAAATTTTGCGAGCGACACTTGCATCCTGGCGATTCAGTGCAAATTGCCACCACGGGGCGCTTAGTAGAAAAAAAGGGAATTGAGTACGCCATTCGCGCTATTGCTCGTCAAGCTAAACGCTTTCCGGGTTTAACCTACTACATCATTGGCGACGGCGTTTTGAGGCAACCTCTCGAAGCCCTAGTTAACGAACTCAAAGCTGCATCTTTTATCCATTTCCTCGGCTGGAAAAATGAATCTGAAATTATCGAGATTTTAGATGCTAGTCATCTTTTCATCGCGCCTAGCGTGACAGCTTTAGATGGCAATCAAGACGCACCTACCAATGTTTTAAAAGAGGCTATGGTAATGGGTCTACCTGTCCTTAGTACGGATCACGGAGGCATTCCAGAACTCGTTCAGGATGACGTATCTGGTTTTCTCGTCCCCGAAAGAGATGTCGAGGCTTTGTCGACAAAACTCGGTGATTTACTCGCGCATCCGGAACGTTGGCCCGATATGGGACGAGCTGGACACCTTTTCGTCAAACAACATTTCGATCTCGCGAAATTGAATGACAGACTTGCACGCCTCTACGAAAAGCTACATCGAGGGAACGACGACCTGACAGCCAGCAAGAATTGCAGGCCGGGAGAAGTTCTGGCGGCGATCGGAGAACAATATTCAAGAACTTAACTTGAAGCATCAAGCACCTGCCGTGATGAGGACTTCGCGATGACTGAACCCATTGTCACCATTATTGTCGTTCCCAGAGAGCGCTTTAGTTTAGGAAAAACATCCTTAGAGAGCTTGTACGAACATACAAGCATGCCGTTTAAGCTCTTGTACATTGATGGCAATTCTCCCGCCGATCTAAAGACCTATTTGGAAGAACAGGCCGAGCTGAAAGGGTTCCAAATTCTTAGAACTGACTATTATTTATCTCCAAACCACGCTAGAAATTTAGGAATTGCTAGCTCTGACACGAAATACATCGCGTTTGTCGATAACGACGTCGTCGTTTCGCCAGGTTGGCTGGAGGCGTTAACTCAGTGTGCGGAGGAGACTAATGCCGCCGTGGTCGGGCCTCTGGTTTGCCAGCACGAACCCGTTCACCAAGAGATTCACTTTGCGGGTGGAGAGTCTCATATTTGGGTAGATAAGCTCGGGCGCAGACGTCTGCGGGAAAAGATGTTCTTGCAGGGTAAATCCGTAGATAAAATGCGCGACCGGCTGCAGCGCATGGAAACTGAGCTGGCAGAGTTTCACTGTGTTTTGGTCAGGAAGTCTATCTTTGAGACCGTCGGTGAGCTAGATGAAGCGATGCTGAATACGAAAGAGCATCTGGATTTTTGTATGACTGTCCGTGAAGCTGGAGAAACCGTCTACTTTGAACCTGATGCCTTGATCACTTACGTGCCAGGTCCGCCCGAACGCGTAGCGGACGTGCATTATTACATGTTGCGATGGAGCGATTCCTGGACGCTATCCAGCTTGAAGCAAATGCAGGAAAAATGGGATCTGGCATTTGATGGATATTTCAAGAACAAATATAAGAAATTAGGATGGCGTCGCCATTCCACCTTGATCGATCCTTTGGCTCGGAAACTGACGTTTGGCGTTGGTTCCAAGCTCTTGACGAGAGCAATCGCGAAAGCCGAGCGTGTTTTTAATCGATACCTCACCGACCAGCACGGTCACGTGATGAAGCAGCAGAAACCAGGAGAGTTGAATTAGCTGGAGTTGTTTTTCAGTTTTATCTTTGGGGCCTCAAAGCTTAAATATGATGCAGCTTCATCGCAGACAATTCGCGATCGGTCCGGAGCAATTTTGCCTAAATGACACCTGGACAACGTACGCTCTGGGCGACTCTCTCTGGTTGTCCACTTGCCCCGATCTGCATGCGATTAAAGCTACGGACATGGACGGCCAGGACTGGTATATGCTGGGCCATGCTGTAGAAGCGCTGCAAAAGAAAAGTTCTCCTGAGTCTGAAATTGCTCGAACGACGAGCGATCGCGTGCCAGATCTATGTGCGAGCTGGGCAGGACGCTGGGTGTTGGTAGGGAACGGCCATCTCTACTTGGATGCCTGCGGTTTATTGGGATGTTTTTACGGTAAGGACTTCGAGCATCGTCTTTGGGCCTCTAGCAGTGCGGCTCTGTTGGCTCAATTGGTATCGCCGACGCGATCGCTGCCGACCGATCCGCGTCAGCTAACGTACGAAGTTGGCATCGCTTGGTACACGCCCCCCTACTCTCGCTTTGAAGGGATATCGCGGTTGCTTCCCAGTCAAGTTTTGGAGCTGCAATCCGGTAAACTGCAGCCAAAGCTGCTCGTGCCGGACATTTCCCTGAAGCGCGATTACGAGGACCTCCTCGCAGAGATACAGCAAGTTTTGCTAACCACCCTCAAAGGGCTGTCTGAATTTAGCTCACAGATTTGGTTGGGGTTGACGGCAGGATATGACTCTAGATTGATGCTGGCTTTAAGCCAGCATGCCAATATTCAAGTTCAACCATTTACTCGACTCACGCTGAGAATGTCTGTCGCGGATCGAGTGCTGCCGCCTCAGCTCGTTAAAGCCAGCGACTTTACCCACACATTCGTTAGCAATCAAAAGCGCTATCCTGACCGTATTGGTCTTGCAGAAGCACACACTGCTGGTCACGTTTCACGCGGCGACGCCGAGCCATTGATTCAGGGAGCGCGGGATCGCCTCCGTGGTATTTCATTTGGCGGTCACGGCTTCGCGATCGCCAGCGGATTTTCCAGACTTCATGCGTTACCCGAGCGCATCGTAAATACAGAAGAGACCGCAAAGCAGATTGCCAAAGTGTTTCAAGAGCCCGCTGACTCCAGTGCGGTTCGCGGTATTCAAACTTGGCTGAACTGGACCGTATCGCATCCTCAACCGAACTTGAGCTGGAGAGACCGCTTTTTTCTCGAACAACGTCAAGCAGGATGGTTAAGTTCAAAAGAACAGCTTTATGACTTAACCGATCTCGTCAGATTTCCAGTACTAAACTCAGCATATCTATACTCTCTTATTCTCAGCATTCGAGAGAGAAAACGCCTTGGTTCTAAACTACAGGAAGATCTAATCAAAAGATTATCTCCTGAACTGGCAAAGTATCCTTATAATCCTGGCGATGCTTATTTTAGTCTCTTAGAAATATTCGCATCTAAATCGAAAGATTTGCCAGGCTATGTTCTATCTAAACTATCTAAGAAAGTCAGATGGATGTGGAACTCACTCACGTTAAGGTATTAACTGGTTTCTCGAATACTCTGTATGCCTCTGCTACGTTCTCAACGAGTTACTGACGATGCTGTCTGAAATCGTACACACCCCAGAAAGTTTATTGCGCCATCCATTCGCTCTCATGCGGTTGATGTGGAGCGATTTGCTGGCTTCTCGAGAATTAGCGTGGCGGTTGATGGTGCGCGATATCAGCGCCCAGTATCGCCAAGCCTTACTCGGAATTGCTTGGGCCTTTGCTCCACCGGTGGCAATGGCGATCGGTCTCACCCTCGCTCGAGATGCCAAAGTTTTAGCCATCGGCGATACGGATATCCCGTATCCGGCATATGTCATGTTTAGCGTGACTCTCTGGCAGACTTTTGTGGAGGCTATTTCTGGACCCATTCAGGCGGTAGCGCAGGCCAAGCCGATGCTGGCTCGCGTCAATTTCCCCCGAGAGGCGCTAGTCTTAGCAAAATTGGGGGAAGTAGGCTTCAACTTTTGCATCAAATTGATACTAATTGTGGGGTTGTTCGTCTATTTTCGGGTGCCCGTGAGCTGGAGCGTGTTTCTCGCACCGGTGGCTCTTTTCAATCTCATCTTGCTTGGCACGCTGGTGGGTGTTTTGTTAGCGCCCATTGGCATGCTTTATCTGGACATTTCAAAGAGCTTGAACCCAATCACTAATTTTTGGCTATTTCTCACACCAGTTATCTTTCCCGTACCTGAAGCGGGAATATTCGGCACATTAGTTAGCTGGAACCCCGTCACGCCTTTATTAGTAACGACTAGAGAGTTAGCCACTACAGGGATAGTGTCAAATCCAGGCGGTTTTTGGTTAATAAGTGGACTGACAATTGTTGGGGTATTGGCAACATGGGTTAGTTTTCGAATTGCAATGCCGTACGTGGTTGAGAGGGTAACGTCTTAGACATGGTACTGCACGCTCGACGCCAACCCACACATTTAGAAGATTCACTCGAATCAGACGACCTCGTTATCTCCGTTGAGGATGTTTCAAAAAAGTTTTGTCGTAATTTGAAGCGATCGCTCTTCTACGGCATGCGAGATATTTTAGCTGATTTTGCAGGAGGGCGGCGGCATTCAGATCAATTGCGTCTGCAAGAATTTTGGGCTTTGCAATCGATTAGCTTCCAATTACATCGAGGTGAAGCGGTTGGCCTTGTCGGCACCAATGGTGCTGGCAAAAGTACATTGCTGCGCATTATCAGTGGTTTAATTAAACCCGATGTCGGTCAAGTGCGCGTTCGCGGTCGTCTCGCGCCTCTGATTGCCTTGGGGGCGGGATTTAATCCCATCCTGACAGGGCGTGAAAATATTTTTGCCAATATGTCGATCTTGGGTTTGTCCACGCGGCAAATTCAACAGCGTTTTCAAGATGTTGTGGCGTTTGCTGAAATTGAAGACGCGATCGACGCGCCCGTGCAAACCTACAGTTCAGGTATGACCGCACGATTGGGGTTTGCCTGTGCTATTCATACCGAACCCGATATTTTGCTTATTGATGAGGTCCTAGCAGTTGGCGATGCTCGCTTTAGGGCAAAGTGCTATCGCCGCTTGTACGATCTGAGGCAGAAAGGGGTTGCTTTCATCCTAGTCAACCACAATCCT
>JBCBVC010000194.1:0-6063 GCA_039817845.1 Cyanobacteria bacterium J06642_2 | reverse complement strand
GATGTGCTCAGCGCTGGTACCTGGAATGAAGGTGCAGACACAACACCGCTCTTTAGAATCATGCCGCCAGCAACAATGCCATCCGCAATTAGCTGGTGAGCGGAAGCGATATCGAGCAGGTCGAAAATGAAGGCAGGATTGATTGTGTCTTTAAGAATACCTGGCGTATCGGAGAGGAGTGATAGTTTTTCGACTCCTATTGCTCTTGACGTTTTAGTTAGGACACAGAGGCCCTGACTGCGCCTGGGTTCTGGGTAGCTAAAGTGTTAAGAGCAGCTTGACGGCTGCTATAAAGCTGCTGCAAGTTTCCCTGTGACAGCATGTCGGCATTGAGGTGGTTTGCTTAACGGCTGTCATTAGCGGCAACGCTTGAGATGAAGAGAATATGGCCGTCGCCTATGAGTATTGGAGCCAGAGCTGGATTGATGCTGCTGCTTCGCTAACGAACCCGATATCATTGTGTCCTTGGATCGCCCCTCAGCTTCATATCGAGTAACGTTTTTTCCGCATAGAGCTGTTCCAGCATTCAGGGTGGGACATAACGCGAGTTAGGTTCGATTTGCTCTGAAGCATTCGATATTCTCTTCGAAGGTAACTCGTGATAAACGTGCTTTAACCTCCGGTGAACTTGCTCGTTATCGAAAGTCTGACGCACAGCCTGCTATTACTGCTGCCGATGACAAACGTTTGGTTGCGACACGTGAGGCGATCGCTTAGGAATTTATTAGTTGCGACGAGACGAGCTTCGTTCCTACTCCGGCTAAGTCGGTCATAATTTCGAGCAGGAGAGCGTGAGGCGAGCCACCATCAATGATATGGGCAGCACTAACTCCCTGGGCAAGGGCGCGAATGCAGCATTGCACTTTGGGAATCATGCCCCCGGCCACGATGCCATCGTCGATCAATTGCCGTGCGGCGGGGATATCGAGCAAATGGATGATGCTACTAGGGTCATCTTTATCCTTTAAGATGCCGGGAGTGTCAGTCAGGAGCATGAGTTTTTCGGCTCCCAACGCAGCAGCCAGTTCCCCCGCCGCAGTATCGGCATTGATATTGAACGCTTGACCGGATTCGTCAGCGGCGACGCTAGAGATAACGGGGATGTGACCGTCCTGAATGAGCGTTTGGATCAATGCCGGATTGACGCTGCTGACTTCCCCGACGAAGCCAATATCTTCGCGGCCTTGCGATCGCGCCACCACCGTATTGCCATCCCGCCCGCACAGCCCTACTGCCGAGCCCCCAGCCAAATTGACTAACTGCACGATTTGCTTGTTAACTTTGCCCGCCAGCACCATCTCCACCACCTCCATCGTGGCAGCGTCAGTGACGCGCAGGCCGTCGACGAACTTGAAGGGAATTTCAAGCTTCTGCAGCCAGTGGTTAATTTCAGGGCCGCCACCGTGGACGAGGACGGGACGAATGCCGACGCAACCAAGGAAAACGATATCGCTGAGAACTTCGGCGCGACGCTCTTGATGCACCATGGCCGCGCCACCATATTTGATCACGAAAATGCGATCTTGAAACTGTTGGATGTAAGGCAGCGCTTCGCTGAGGATTTGAGCGCGGCTGAGGGGGTCGCAAACCGGAGCAGACGCTGATGAAGTCATGGGCGAGTTTGACGAAGAGAAATAGGAACGACAGTGGGACATAGCGCCACTGTACCGAACTTACTCCCACAGACGACGAATGGGTTTGCGATTGAGACGAGCGTGGGTGTCTTGGAGCAAGTCGGGAATACTCAACTGTTCCGGACAGCGAGGCAAACATTCTCCACAGTCCGTACATTTATCACCCTTGCTGCCGGGAAACCAATGTCCGGCGTTTTCGAGCATGTTGTATCGATATCGGCCGTATTCCTGCATGTCGTAGGCAAGACTGAGATTCCGCAGCCGCAGAATTTCGGGAATATTGATATCCTCGGGGCAGGGCAGGCAGGCATGACATTGAGAGCAGCGATCGCCCCCCAACTGCTCCCGACAAGTCTTTTCTAAGCCGCGCGCAATCTCCTCTACATTTGCAGATTTGTCCAGCGTCTGCACTGCGGTCAGCACTTCGCTAGGAATCGAAGCTCCTAGGCTGAGGGTGTGGATGCGTTCGTTAGCCAGCAAAAAACGGTAGCCGAATTCGAGTGGTGTTAGAGGCTCACAGAGGCGTTTGAGCGCATCCGGAGGCCGATAAAGCATTCCGCCTTTATCCGCCGGGGAAATAATGAAAACTCCCATGTCTCGTTCAGCAGCTCGGGCGATCGCTTCCTGATTGCGCCGATTGAAATAGTAGTAGTGCAAATTGACAAAATCGAACTCGTCCGTCGCGATCGCCCGCAAAATGACCTCTAACGATCCGTGCGTCGAAAACCCGACATGTTCTACGAGTCCTTCCAACTGCGCCTCTCGCATCACCTGCAAGTTACTACCCAGGACGAGTTCCAAATGCTCGGGCAAATTGATGCCGTGAAAGGCGAAGTTATCGATGCGGTCGAGTTGGAGGTGGTCGAGCGATCGCTCCAATCCTGCTCGCAGGTCCCCCGGATTTGAGGTGGGGACGAGTTTGGTGGTGATGGTGAGGCGATCGCGTCGGTTTTGGAGCGACCCTGCCAGCACCTTGCCCAGACGCACTTCGCTGTTGCCATAAGCCTGAGCGGTTTCGAGGTGGTTAATGCCACAATCGAGTGCGGCAGCGATCGTGGCTTCCATGACGGACTCAGGACATTGCACGAGGCGCATCGTGCCTAGCGAAAAAACGGAGAGCTTTTGTTCAGTACGTCCGAAGCGGCGGTATTGCACGTTCAAAGCAGCATTTTTTTCAAATGCTGGTATCGAGAGCGATTGAGGCGAGTCTAAACTTCAACGGAGAGGGAGGGATTCGAACCCTCGATGGGTGTGACCCCATAACAGTTTTCGAGACTGCCGCATTCAACCGCTCTGCCACCTCTCCAGGGGCCGAACCATATTGTATGTCAACTTCCCGAAATTCAGCGACTTGCAGCTTAGATCAGCGCCCCAAATCCAACAGCGCGTGGACTGCCGTCACGCAGTCTTCCATTTTGCGTTGGAGCTCGGCACGATCGCTCGTTGAGGGTGGCGCGATCGGCAAGCCGATCCGAACCGTTATCGGACATCCCGCCTGTGGGAACCGCTTGCCTTGAGGCTGAATCGCCTCACTGCCCCAGAGCGACATCGGAATCAAAGGAACTTGAGCTTTCGCAGCGATCGCCGCTGCCCCCAGTTGCGGCTTGTGAATGCGCCCGTCTGCAGTCCGCGTGCCGTTCGGAAAGATCCCGACGAGCCAGCCGCGATCGAGGGCACGCTGAGCGGCATCGAGGGACTGACGCACCATGCCGCCGCGCTTGACTGGATAGGCACCGTAAATCTGAATCGCTTGTTTGAGGATGGGAATGCGGAATAGCTCTTCTTTGGCCATATAAGCAACTGGACGGCCTGCACAATTAGAAATAAAGGGTGGATCGAAGTTACTCGCGTGGTTGCTGACCAAGATGGCAGGGCCGGAACGGGGAATATGTTCGGAGCCGTAAATGCGACCCGAGTAGAGACTGTGAAAGGCAGGACTGACAATCGACCATTTGAAGGCGTAATAGAAAATGAGATTGATGGCAGGTTCCCGCTGGCGTGGCATATGTAAAGCAATCTTGCCGGTCGAAGTCAGTCTAACGTGGAGCAGGTAAAGCCTGAGAACAACAGTCTCAGCCGCAGTCAGGATCTCAAATTACGACATCAATGTGTCGAAGATTCGCGGTAGTATTAGAGAAAGTTCACGTAGCTTAATCTACGAGTGGCAGTCTGCGGATTGCAAACTGACTTCTTTCGTGTCGTTTACCTTGACATTTCCATGCTGTTACTAAAAATCTCCATTTACGCTGTCGTGATCTTCTTTGTGGGTTTGTTCGTGTTTGGCTTTCTTAGTAGCGACCCAGCTCGTAACCCCAAGCGTCGCGACCTCGAATAATTTCTGTCTCAGGACATCATCTGGCTCGCTGTGCGGCGAGTTGCGTAGTACCTCCCGTTTCTGGCTTCAATTGTCATATGGCGGGAGGATTTGTTTGGCATCCTAAGGCGATCCGTTTCTGGTGGCGATCGCTTGCCTTTCAGCTTCAGCAATGTGATTCACGGGCGTCCGAACGCGATCTTCATGGGCAAACAGCGTATTTTTTCTGGCATTCAACCCTCTGGCGACCTGCACTTGGGCAATTATCTCGGTGCCATTCGCAATTGGGTGGACGAACAGGAGCAATACGAGAACTACTTCTGCGTGGTCGACCAGCACGCGGTCACGGTCCCCTACGATCCTAAAATGCTGGCCGAGCGCACCCGTCAGGTATTCGCGCTGTATTTAGCCTGTGGACTAGATCTGGAACACTCGACGATCTTCGTACAATCTCACGTGCCTGCCCACACTGAATTGGCTTGGCTGTTCGACACGTTCACGCCGATGAACTGGTGCGAACGGATGATCCAGTACAAGGAAAAGAAAGACAAAGTGGGTGAAGAGGCCAGCGTCGGTCTATTCAGCTATCCTGTCCTCCAAGCTGCCGACATTTTGCTGTATCAACCTCATTTCGTCCCGGTGGGAGAAGATCAGCGCCAGCACATTGAGCTGGCTCGCGATATCGCTCGTCGCTTCAACGATCGCTTCGGCGACGCCTTCATCGTGCCCGAAGCCCGGATACGCACTGACGGTGCCCGAGTGATGAGCCTCACCGACGGCACTAACAAAATGTCGAAATCCGACCCGTCCGAACTAAGCCGCATCTACTTGCTCGACAGTCCGGACGAAATCAAAAAGAAAATCAAGAAGGCCAAAACTGACCCAGTGCGCGGCCTCACCTTTGACGATGCCGCGCGACCTGAAGCCACGAACTTACTCACCTTGTACTACTTACTCAGCGGCAAACCGAAAGAATCCGTCGCTGAAGAATGTGCAGAGATGGGCTGGGGACAGTTCAAGCCGTTGCTGACCGAAACGATTGTAGAAGCGCTGGCTCCGATCCGCGATCGCTACGCCGACATCACCCAAGACCCCGGCCAACTCAGCCAGCTCATCAAAGACAACGCAGCTAAAGCCAGCGAAGTTGCCTGCCAAACTCTGACTGAAGTTCGGGAGAAGATGGGCTTTTTAACGGCATAAAAGCTCAGGCTTTCTATCAAAAACTAAGGAAGTGGTTCGCAATCTACCGAAAAGTCAACGTGATAATGCTGGTCGTGCCTCACCCAAGATCGCTGAGATGAGAACTGTAGGTTTTGCTGCAAGTATTCCCAGCGTGGTGAGATTGCTAGAAAAGGTTGAAGTTCGGGGTCGAAGATGACTCGCCAAATATCGATGCCGTGGTTTAAGGCGGCTTGGTGGAGCTGGTAAAGGTGTTCGGCCATGGCTTCAAAATCGATTCTCAGATTGTCGAGCTGGCCGCGATCGCTAAATTCGAGGTCGTACCCCAACCAATTGCCAAAATGAGTCGGTATCGGCACAGAACGATGCTTTTCATCCCGTATCGGCACCATAAAATCTACTGACAAGCCATTGCGATGAGTTTGATGAGGTTTGAACTCGCCTCCATTGCGCAACCCAGTTTCACCATAGACGAAAATCGTATCCTGTCTAGCCTCGCGAGTTTTCGCATAGGCTTCGAGAATGACACGATGCACCGTACTGTGAACGTAAGTCCGACCCGCTAACGAGGCCACGCGCGAATACGTCTGAAAGTTCTCCCCTGAAAGTGGCAACTTCCAGCCATTTTCCAACCGACCGTCTGCCGTCGTGCCGAAACAAGTACTCGGCTCCTCAGCCAAAGCCCCCTGCCCAAACGGGAGCAAAATCAACGGAAGGATTACAAACCACTTCATACGATCGCTGAACTTGCGTCACTTATTTTCAGGTAGTTCTCCGAAGCGATCGCGATAGCGTTGAAGCTCTTCCGAAGCTACTTGGAGTTCTTGCCTTGCCAAACGAAGCGCTGTGGCTAACTCTTCTGGAGTGCATCCCAGTTTTGTAATGAGTAGATGTGCTTAGAGTCATTGGTTGCAATGAGTCGCTATGGTGACACCA
>JBCBVC010000193.1:0-6096 GCA_039817845.1 Cyanobacteria bacterium J06642_2 | reverse complement strand
GGAGGTGACGACTGCTTCGAATGGGTTGCGTTGAGCGATCGCGATCTCTCGCTTCTCCGCCCGCCCTTCAATATTGACGAACGTACACCACCCTTCGTCGCAACGAAACATCGCACTGAGGGGCACTTTCAAAACGTCTTCCCCTGACCAGGTGGCGATTTGGGCTTCGACGCGGTAGCCGTCTCCCAAAGATGGAGGTGGATCGATGAGGTCCGCGATAACATTCACCCTCTGTTCTTCTACGCCTAAGGCCGAGACTTCAGTGAAGGCAGAAGGCTCGATGTAGCGGACTTTGGCGGCTAGCAAGCCTTCGCCGCCCCAGTGGGCGATCGCAATTTCATTTCCCGGCGCGATCTTCACGGCATCAGTAGAGAGCACGTCTACCACCAATTCCATTTCACCTGAATTGCCCAATTCCAGTAGCACGGTTCCAGCTTCGACAAAACGAGCGCTTTCCTGTTGAATGCGTAAGACTTGGCCGCTGCTTGGGGCGGTAAGAGTAGTACGACTGGCTTCGTCCGCAAGGTTGGCAAGTTCGGCTTCGACGCTAGCGATTTGGGCGCGGTACACGTCCAGTAAGTAATCAGGATCGCTGCGTTCGGCTTCCAACAGGGTGAGAGCTTCGCGGGCAGCAGCAACTTCGGCACTGGCGCGATCGCCTCCTCGTTGAGCGGCTTCTAATTCGCGATCGCGAGTTGCAACAGTGAGTTCTGCATCTTCCCGTTGCTGGCGGGAGATCGCTCCGGTAGTTTCGAGATCGATGGCGCGCTGGAGGTCGCGATTGGCCTGATCGGCTCGACTGCGGGCACGGGCGATGTTGGCGTTAGCTTCTGCTTGGGCGGCGATCGCGGCATCAATGTCGGCGCGGGCGCGAGCGAGAGCCTCTTGTTTGGGGCGAAGCGTTGCAACTCCCGCGATTTCAGCCTGGAGTTCTTGCAGGCGGGCGCGAGCGGAGCGGACTTTGGCATCGAGAGGAAGCGGATCGATACGGGCGACAATATCTCCCCGATCGACGAGATCGCCTTCATCTAAATCGATACGAGCTAACCGTCCGGCAACGGGGGCCGCGATGACAAAGCGATCGCGAATTCGGGTTTTGCCCTCGGCATCGACCGTGACTTTTAGATCGCCGCGCTCGATGGTTGCCAGATCGACGGGAATGGGAGCAGGACGGAAAGAGAGGGCAACTAGAGCGATCGCGCCCAGTCCGAGCAATCCGTAAAGCCATTTGCGCGAGAGGCGTCGACGTGCTGGAGGCGGAGCCTGTGGAATAGGGGATGGCTCGGCCACATCAGGGGGGGCCGCAGGGGACGGTGCTTCAACTTGGGTGAGGCGATAGGTGGTGGAGCGCTCGTCAGGCATGATGACTCTCCTCATTCGCGAGTTTTGAGAACGGCGACAAGATCGACGCGATCGAGCTGACGGCGGACAAACCAGCCAGATGCGATCGCGGCGATCGCGATCACGATGACAGAGAAGCCGTAAGTGGAGCGACCGATCGTGAGTGGCAAGCGGTAGAGTTCGGTGTTGTAGGCCAGCGACATCAGGGCAGAGCCGCCGATGCCTAAGCCGAACCCGAAGGGGATGGCGGTGACGGTGAGAACGGCCTGTTCTCCCAGCAAGATAAACGCAACTTCTTCTTTAGTGAAGCCAATGATGCGGAGGGTGGCGAGTTCGCGACTGCGTTCGGATAGGGCGATGCGGGCGGTGTTGTAGGCCACGCCGAAGGCAATGATACAGGCGAAAACCACCAGGACGATGGTGAAGACGCGCATGCTTTGAGCGACGGTTTCTTGGAAGCGAGCGATCCCGGTTTCCCGCAGGGCGACGCTGGCGATCGCGGGGGTGCGTTTGACCTGGGCGAACAGGCGATCGCTTTGGGTTAAGTCCGCTCTTAAGTACGCACCCGAAATGGACGGGCCTTCCCGCATAAGGCGATTGAGCGCGTTGATATCAACGTAGGCGGCCACGCCGAGCAGATCGTCTACCGTGCCGACGACGGGCATAGTGCGGATGGGACGCTCGCCCTCCAACACTTCGACGGTCAGGGTATCGCCAATCGTGACGTGGAGCATCTCCGCCAGTTTTTTTGACATGACCACGCCGTCCGGGGGCAGCGGGACTTCGTTGAGATCGCGATCGAGCAAGCGACGCAGGTTGCCAGTGGGTTCCAGTCCGGTGAGGCCGCTGCGATGACTGTAGTGGTCGTGGCGTAGGCGGGCGGGTACGGCGCGGAAAGGTTCGACCTGCATAATGCCGGGAAGGTGGGTGAGATCGTAGCGGGCGCTTCCGGGCAAGGCTTCGTTAAAGGCCAAGGTAATGTCTTCCCGTTGGATGCTGCGGAACTGTACGTCTACCAAGAGATCGGTCACGTCGATGAAATAGCGACCGATGACCAAAATGGCGACGGCAAAGGCGATGCCTGTAATCGAGAAAAAGGCTTGCAGCGGTCGCCGCTCCAGATTGCGCAGGATGATGCGGCTGGCCGGAGAAAACCAACGCTGCAATCCCAGTCGTTCCACTAGTGTGGGTCGAAACTGGGCGGGCTGTTCTGGTCGCATGGCTTCAGCAGGGGGAAGACTGACCGCCTGACGTACGGCAGTGAACGCCCCGAAAATTGCCGCGCCCGCACTGACAGCGATCGCGCTCAAAATCAACTCTCGTCCGGCCTCATACCGCAGCAGCGGAAAGTGGAAAAAGTTGGTGTAGTAGCGCGTCAGTCCCGACCCCATCCACAAACCCAGCCCCGTGCCCAGCGCTGCCCCCACCAGCACGATCGCCAGCACCAATTTGAGATAGTGCGCTCCCACCGACGTATTGTCGTAGCCGAATGCCTTCAGCACCGCAATCTGATCCCGCTGCGTCGCAATCAACCGCGCCAGCACCAGATTGAGCAGAAAGGCGGCGATCGCCAAAAACAGCGTCGGCATCACCACGGCCGTCGCCCACAAACTAACAATCTCGTCCGTAACGAAGCGATTTGAGATCTGGTCTTCGCGACCATAAGCCCCCAATCCGCCAAACCGATCCAGAAGTTTGTCCAAGCGAAAAATGACATCGGCGCGATCGGCTCCCGGCAGCAGCGCCAGCGACACGTCGTTAAACGCCCCGTCCATATCGAACGCCGTAGACAGCGCCTCATGCCCCATCCACATCACCCCGAAGCGGCGATTATCCGGCAGCAAATCCGTGCCCCGAATTTCGTACACGTACTCCGGCGACAGCGCAATTCCGACGATGCGCAACTCCTCCCAACGCCCGTTCACGATCGCCCCAACGCGATCGCCAATATCAAACTCGTTCGCCTCCGCAAACGCCTCACTCACCATCACTTCATCCGAGCGCCCCGGTTCCACGTAACGCCCCCGCCGCAAAAACAAGTCGTTGAGCATCAGCGTCGGGCGATCGGGAATCGACACCAGCCGTCCGGTAGCGGGTTCGGGCAGATTGGGAATATCGAGGATGACATCGCGAACCACGCGCGTCTGCACCTGCCGCACCCCTGGAATCTCCCCAATCCGCTCGGCCAGACTCTCCGGCGCGCGCTTGAGCTGCACAAACACGTCCGCAAACCGATAGCGATCGTAATACGCCATCTGCGACAGCTCTAGCGACTGATAGGCGCTCATCATCGTCACCAAACTGGCAATGCCACAGGCCACGATCATCGCGATCGCGATCGCCTGTCCTCGCAGGTGAACGATGTCGCGCAGCAGCTTGCGATCGAGGGCTTGCATGGCCTACCACTCCAACGCGCCAGGGGCGAGCTTGCGATCGTTGCTCTGCACGTCAGCAATCCGACCGTCGTGCATCGAAATCACGCGATCGGCCATCCCCGCAATCCCAGCGTTATGGGTAATCACCGCCGTCGTTGTACCCAACTCCCGATTCACCCGCTCCAACGCTTCAAGCACCAGCTTCCCAGTCTGAAAATCCAGCGCCCCCGTCGGTTCGTCGCACATCAACACCTCCGGGCGTTTGGCGATCGCCCGCGCAATCGCGACCCGCTGCTGCTGCCCCCCCGAAAGCTGAGACGGAAAATGGTCGAGGCGATCGCTCAGCCCCACCAAATCCAACGCCTCTTCCGGTCGCATCGGTCGCGAAGCAATATCGGTCACCAGCGCCACATTCTCACGAGCAGTAAGGCTGGGAATCAGGTTGTAGAACTGAAACACGAAGCCAACGCATTCCCGCCGAAATCGGGTCAGCGTCCATTCATTCGCCGTGGTGAGATCGCGATCGCGGTACAGCACCCGTCCGCTAGTGGGCACGTCCAGCCCGCCCAAAATATTCAGCAGCGTCGATTTCCCGCTCCCCGAAGGCCCCAGCAGTACAACGAACTCGCCTTCGTACAAGTCCAAGTCCACGGAGCGCAGCGCCTGCACTTCCACCTCGCCCATCACGTAGGTTTTAGTAATTTGCCGCACGCGAAAGACTGGGGCGCGCGCGGTGAGGGTAGAGGAGTGTGAGGAAGGCGATCGTCGAACGTCCATCGCATGTCAGGACAGCTTCTCGCCAATTCTAATCAGTCAATTTGAGGAAGCCGTGAAGCCAAAAGACTATGCGCAATAGCAAGGGTTGTCTGACCCTGCAACCAGACAAGAAGATATTCCTAGATCGACATCTAGTAGAATCACTTGGCCTAACAGCCTAAAAAAATCATAAAAGATCCGACCAGGATGCCATTAGAGAGGAGAATCTGTATAGAATTATATCTAAGAGTGTATTTACTCAGCTTGAAGTAATCAAGCTGTTTCGAAGCGTGACTTCGTTGGATATTCCTCGCATCGTTGATTGACAACCACCGACTCTCCTTGAAGAAGCGTATGAATCCATGAAAGTACTTGGAGTTAGGACAGCACCAACACAGCTACGCTACGCCTTGCTATTTTTTTTCAACAGTGATGTTACATTCTTAAACAAGGATAGTGAACACCTGATTAAGGTGCCCGCCAACCTAAAAGAAGACAACGATAAGCTTGTCTGGCAAAAAAGAGAGATTGACAGAGTTTTGAGGCAGAACTCTGACACCTCAAAAGTAATTCTTAAGGTTGGAGAATACGGGAAAAGTGACTCAAAGTCAAATCGACTGGCAGCATACTTTGATGCTGCCGTCATACTATCAGTCAAAGAAGTTGGCATAGAAGTAGAAACGAAAATATATGTTCAACTACAAACAAAGCGTTCTCAGGTGAAGAATGATGCTGAGGCTAAGGTCGCCAAAACAAGTAAGTATTGGAATGAGCAAATAGCTGACGCGATCCTGGCTGCCTTATCAGCAAGGACTATACAGTGACTCTAAGTATTCAGCTCAACATAGGTGAGACATTGTATAAGTATCAGCTTAAGCAGCAAATAGGTGATGGACATTTTGGTGATGTCTGGCTCGCTCATGACTTAACACTATCACGCGATGTTGCCGTCAAAATCCTCGACGAAAGTATGGCTCCAGTCGCCGAAAACCTTAAGGAAGCGAAAGTTGGCAACCGATTAAATCATCAAAATGTTGTACGAGTTCACTATGCTGACGTGATTTCAATTAACTCAAGTAAAATCGTGTTAATTGCAATGGAATACCATGACAGAGGATCTGTCGTAAAACAACTTAACTCCCAAAACTTTCTGCAAATAAACCTAGCTATCAAGATAGCAATTGATATCCTTAAGGGATTGGAGTATCTTCATGAGAATGGATTGTATCATAATGACATAAAACCATCAAATATATTGATTGGTGAAACTGGAGAAGGTATATTGACTGACTATGGAATATCCTGCATTTCTCCTGACTTGAAACCGATGCAGGCGCCAAGTGCATACATACTTCATCGTGCCCCAGAGACACATTCAAGTAATAATATTTCTGTTCGGACTGATGTATATTAGGTGGGACTAACTCTTTTTCGTTTAGTAAATGGAATCGGGAGCATTCAGGCGATAAGGAATTCTCTGGGTGACCAGAGGTTTGAGGAGATGAAATCTCAAAATAAAATACCTAGAAAAAATGATTTTCTTCCATTCGTTCCGAATGGTATTAAGCGCATAATAATCAAATCACTGAAATCTTTCGCAAGGGGAAGCTTTAAGTGATTTGAT
>JBCBVC010000192.1:0-6194 GCA_039817845.1 Cyanobacteria bacterium J06642_2 | reverse complement strand
AACCAACTTTCAGACACGTCGCAAACCCTGGCAATACCTGCCAGAGGGATCTTTTCGAGCAATAGTTTATCAATCAAGTCTTTAGTAGATTGGGCAATCCGTTTATTCTTAGGATTGCCAACAAATTGACGGCGACAGGCTTTGCACTTGAAATTTTGTTTGCCGTTATGGATACGACCATTCTTGACAGTGTCCTCGGAGCCACAGCTCGGGCAAGTCGGCTTCACAATCACAGGCCTACGATAGTGAACTGATGTCCATCCTTACATTCGGAGGACTACCGAGTTTTTTTACACTCATTAACCCCAATCTTGGACAAAATCTCGGTGCAAAGAAAACCATCGTTTTTTGAGCGCTCTTGGTTGTCACCTCTGAAAGCCTTGCGGTGTAGGGCTTCCGAGCGAAACCGTAGGTTTCTGTACGAATGCCCCCGCTAGCCCTAAGTATTGGAGAAGTCCTCTCTACCCGACATTAGCTCTCAGGCAATGTATTCGACCATTAGTGCGGGACGAAACATTATTTGGTTTGTCTCAGATGCAAACATGCGGATGCCATCGTCATTGCCCCATAACTCTTCAGAGACGATCCCGAGTCCGTAGTTAGCATCTCCATCCGCCCATCGTTGCACAGCTTCTCGCACGTCAAGGTATCGAACGTTATTTTCAGCCGGGTCGTTATGGCCCGAAAAAGTATCGATGAGGCTGTCGAAATCTTCACCAATCGCGAGACCATTCTCTAACGAATTCCAAGTAGACGATTCATCCCACTCGCGAGTTATGAAGTAGACCTCGCAATCTGGATGATAAAACTCGCGATCAACGTCGTCTCGCAGAGTAAGTTTTAAATCGGCACGAGTAATGGTCGCACCAAAAGGAATCTGACCGGTCAGATCGCCAATGATGCCGTCGAATTGCAGTAGGGTTTGTCCTTCGCGATCGCGCAACCAACGATCTCTCGTGTCGTCATCTGCAACTAGCGTGGGGAGTTTGCCATACCTGCGATCTTTAGCTGCTTCGTTAATCCAGGTATCTTCAGTTCCTTGATAGCCACCCACGCCATCTTGAAAGTAGGTAGTAGAATTTTGGGCAACGTAGCGATCGAACTCAACCGGAAGGCTAAACAAGCTCTCATCTTTGGTTAAAAACTCGTCCAAAGTTGGAGAATAACTCGATACATTGATGCGATTGAGGCTCGTATCGAAATCCATGATGCGCAGCCAGCCATTGCCGCCATTGGGATCGTCTTGATAGTCAGCCAGGACTTCGTAGACGGGCAAATCATGAAGGTTGATGCTAGTTTGTCGGTATTCCTCATGAAAGTGACCGGCATTAACTAAAAAGATATTTTGATTCGGATAAATAAAGTGGTTGAAAAATTCTTCTGCTCTAATGCCATCTGGATTGTATTGATTTTCAATTAGATACCAGAATTCAGGATATCGACCTGATGGAATAATCGGAATTCCCCCCGTGTAGTCTTCAGCATCTTGCAGATAACGGTGAGTTGTGACCATCACCGGCTTATCTCGATGTTCGTTGATAATGTCTTGTGCCCATGCAAGTTCGGCATGTGGAGTTTCGAGATGCACGTGTAGGGCGAGGAACTCATTATCACCTGCGCCAAAAAATTGATAGGTACTCAACCCTGAAGGAGAGGCACCGCCAAACCAGTCACTATCTCCATACCAGTGGGGACCAAAGTAATCTAAATAGTTGCTATCGTCGTAAGGCTGCAATATGCCGCCAGACTCGAGTAAGTCATGATTTCCAGCCACCATTCCATGGGAGATGTCTGCTGCCTGGAGCAGCCGCATCGCTGCTTCAGCATTTTCATATTCCTGCTGAGCGAGGGGGCCGGTTCCGTGTTGAACTAGATCGCCATAATGAGAGACAAACTCAATATTTAACGCATCTTCGTTGTCAACAATCCACTGGGTCTGCGCTAGGAATATCTCAGGAAAGCTCTCGCTATAAAATTGGGTGTCTGGCAAGCCGATGACGCGAAATCTTTCACTACTCATGGTTAATCTCCAAGTGCGAACTGAGTACGCACAGTAGGGTCATCATCTTTGGTTGGAAGAGAGCTGATGGTTGCACTAAACAAAAAGCTAGCGAACTTGTAACCATGTATTGACTGAGACAACACTCTGAATCAATAGCTGTTCATGAGAGCCTATACGCTACAATGTTGAGGTTATGTGAAGATTCTCGGTAATTTAGGATAACATTAAGAATGAAATTTTATCCCTTATGATTTTATAAAGATGACTAGAGAATTATTCGAGAATTTATTCTATACGTTCCTGTATCGCGTGATTCATTTTAGATTAGTGATGCAACTTTTCAATTGATTGCAATATATGAGAGCTGAGTGATGCATATAATTTTTGGTGATCGCGCTTCAATATCCAAAATTATCCACGTTAAAAATCTGAGATGGCTCTCCAATTGAAACTGTCAACCCTGAGTAGCCAAAATAGTGTATCCGGCCAACTGATAGGCTAAGGGCGCTCAGCTCGTCCCACCGACCTCTCATGGATTGTCCTCATTGCCAATCGTCTCGGGTCTCATCACTTCAGCAAACAACGAATCTGGGCTACGACAGGTTTCGCTGCAAGCTCTGTCGCCGAACCTTCAATGAGCGGACAGACACGCCTTTCAACATTATCGAAGTCCCCACCGACATCATCTTCCAAGTATTGCTTTGTCGCGTGAGATACAAGCTCAGTTATCAGGATATAGCTGAGTTCTTTCTGCTGCGAGGCTTCCAGTTCACTCATGAAACCGTGCGGGTTTGGGAGGAACGATTCCTGCCCCATTTTACCGAGCAGCTTAGAGCGAAGCGGAAAGGTCAAGTCGGCAAGGTTTTGCTGATTGGCTAGGAGTGCGATCGCGCTACTTAAAACCAGCGTCGTTTATATCAGGCTGGTTAGCACCAACGCTGGTAGCAAAGCGTAAATGTTTATGCGAGCCAGAGTTTGTAAATCCAGCTCAAAACTGCGCCCGAGCCAGAACCCAATGGCTACGACGATCGCGATCGGCAGTACTGCCGGAATCGAAATAGACCTTTTTGCACTCAGAACGGGAGATCGCGACAGCTAAGTTTACCTGGCATACTAAGATTTCTGCATCTATTTCAAGCGAATGCAAGGCATAACCTAGCCTTAATTTCGGCACTACCTTTCTCCCGTAGCCTAATGTCTATACGTTTAGACGGTTGGGCTCATGAAGCAGCGTAAGTTTTTTCTAGCTTCTTTAGCGGTTGCGACTGTTGGAGCATTGTTCTCTCGTACGATTGCTCCAGTCCTAGCTGACGGTCACGTTCCTGACAAACTTCGATTCGCGGTGACGGATGTCGTGGGGTTGGAAGAACTCCGTCGCGATTTCGAACCCTTTCGCGATGTTTTAGAAGAAGCTACGGTCAAAGAGATTGAATTTTTCCCCGTCTCCGATCGCGCGGCTGCAGCCGTAGCGCTCCAGGCGGATCAAGTAGACATCGTTTTGGCTGGCCCGGCGGAGTATGTGGTGTTGCGCGCTCGCACCAATGCCGAGCCGTTTATTGGTTTGACCCGTCTCAACTATCGTTCTGTGATTGCCACGCGGGCGGGGAGCGGTATCGAGTCACTAGATGACTTGAAAGGGCGCAAGATGGCCATGTCGGATATCGGTTCGACCAGCGGTCATCTCGGGCCCAGCCAGATTTTGGCAGATGCGGGGATCGATCCGCGCTCCGATTTGGAGGTATTGATGCTAGGTGATGCCGACTTACAAGCCTTCAAAAATGGTGATGTGGATGCGTGGGGCGGTTCGGCACTGGATTACGAGCGCTTTTTTGCGGAGGACAGCACGGCTGAAGCTGAGTTTCCCATTCTGGTGACCGGCGAGTCGTTGCCCAATGACGTATTCATGGCCAGTGACGATCTCGATCCGGCTTTTGTCGAAACGCTGACGCAGCAGATGGTGGATAACCAAGATGCCCTGATCGGCGCTATTACTTCGGTAGAAGCTAATCGCAAGTATATCGGCTCGTCATTGATTCCGGCTGAGGATTCCGACTACGATCCGATGCGCGTAGCCTACCGCGCCGTGGGAGTTGAGGAGTTCTCTGAATTCATCGGAGACTGATTGCTATTTACCTCTACCTGATTTCAGCGATGCTCTCTCTTCAAATTCGCCAGTTGTGCAAGGTATTTCCCAACGGAACGCGAGCGCTCGATCGCGTCAACTTGCTAGCGCGTCCTGGGGAGGGCATTGTCTTATTGGGAGCGAACGGGTCGGGGAAATCTACGCTGCTGCGCTGCATCGTGGGGTTGGAAAACCTGACGTCAGGGTCGGTGAAAGTTGGAGATCGCGAGTTGACGACGTTATCGGCTTCAGAGTTGAGAGCGGTACGGCGGCGGCTCGGTCTGGTTTTCCAGCATTTCAACCTAGTGGGTAATCTGAGCGCGTTTCACAACGTATTGCACGGAGCATTGGGACGAAGTCGGGGTCCGCATTTTTGGCTGCCTGCCACAGCTCCGGAGGCCGAACGGCAACGGGGGATGGCATGTTTGGCTCGCGTGGGACTGGCCGATCGCGCGGAACAACGCACCGACACGTTGTCGGGAGGTCAATTGCAGCGGGTGGCGATCGCGCGCATGTTGATGCAAGATCCCGAAATCGTTCTGGCTGACGAGCCAGTGGCTAGCCTCGATCCGAAAGCGGGCCGCGAAATTATGGATTTGTTGTGGGAGATCGTGCGCGAGCGCCAGCTGACGGTAATTTGCGCGTTGCATCAACTAGAGCTGGCACGTGCCTATGCCGATCGCATTGTGGGATTGAATAGGGGGCGGGTTCAGCTCGACCGTCGTGCGAGTGAAGTCGATGCGGCCGAGCTGGACTGGCTCTATCGGAATCCTGGAGATCGCGAGCGAGCAGAAGTGTCTTTGCAAACCTAGGACGAGTTGTTGCCCATGATCGAACGGGACGCGATCGCGTTGCCGCCGCGCTGGCGCTGGCCGCAATGGTACTGGCTTGTCATTGCTGCGGTGCTGTCGGGCTTTTTCATTCACGGCGTTTCCATTAGCGAATTGACTCCTGAGCGCCTCGTGCGCGGGGTTTTTCGACTAGGTGAATTTTTTCAGGAAGCGTTTCCTCCCAGTCCCGAACGCTTGGGTCGGGTTACCGAGGCAACGCTCGAAACGTTTGAAATTGCTCTGGTGGGCACGGTGGCAGGGGCCGTCATCAGCTTGCCGTTGTCGTTGTTGGCTGCCAGTAATACGACGCCGCACCCGACGGTGGCTGTAGCGACGCGATCGCTGGTGGCGCTGCTGCGGGTAGTGCCCGATCTGATTTGGGGTCTCATTTTTATTGTGGTGGTAGGCTTGGGTGCTGCCCCCGGCATTTTGGCGATTACGGTGGATACTATCGGGTTTTGCGGTAAGTTCTTTGCCGAGCGCATTGAAGAAATCGAACCGGGACCGATGGAGGCGCTGCGCGCCATTGGAGCCTCAAGATGGGGCATTGTCGCTGGGGCGATCGTACCTGCGGCACTGCCATCGTTTGTGGCGACGAGTCTTTTCGCGTTGGAGTCGTCGGTGCGTTCTGCTGTAGTGCTTGGATTGGTCGGAGCAGGGGGTATTGGCGTGGAGTTGCAAACGTCGATGCAGCTCCTGCGCTACGACGAAGCGCTGACGATTATTTTGGTGATATTTGTAGTGGTGGCAGCGGTGGAGCGCATGGCTTCAGCTATTCGTAAGTCGGTTCTGTAAGCTGAGTCCACCCACTAAGAACATCTCCGTTCGAGATGACGAGTTTGAAGATCGAGGAGGGGCTATGACGCCAGCACAATGGTCGGAAGTAGATCGCTATTTTTTCGAGCGACTCATTCCTGCAGACGAGGCTTTGGCTGCGACGCTGGAGGCGAATGCTGCGTTTAAGCTGCCCGCGATTGACGTGGCTCCCAATCAGGGACAGTTTTTGCAAATTCTGGCTCAGATGCAGGGGGCGCAGTCGATTTTAGAAATTGGGACGTTGGGCGGCTATAGTACGATTTGGCTGGCGAGGGCACTACCACCTGGAGGGCGTCTTGTCACTTTAGAAGTAAGTGCCAAATATGCCAAGCTGGCCGAAGCAAATGTGGCGCGAGCAGGTTTGGGCGACCTCGTCGATATTCGGCGAGGGCCAGCACTCGATACTTTGCCTCAATTGGAAGCT
>JBCBVC010000191.1:0-6222 GCA_039817845.1 Cyanobacteria bacterium J06642_2 | reverse complement strand
AGTAGATCGATCCAATGCTCTTCAAATTGATGAATTAAATATGCTACTAGCAGCAAGATAGACATCAATTTTGTATTGGATCGATCTACTTGGCAACCAATATGCATTTTATGGATATTTAAATGCTGTTCTACTAGCTTTGCTTGGCTCTCCAGATTCAAGTGTTGTGCCTGCAAGTCAAGCCGCTATTTTTGTGATAAATACATCACTCGTTTGGTTGGTTGGAGTTATTGCTATCTGGCGCAGTCCAACCTATTTATTCCCCGCTCTAGCGATGAATGGTATTGTGCTCGTGAATGCCATCAGTCATATTCTCTCAGGCGTTGTCAACCAATCGTATAATCCAGGGTTGCTAACTGCTGTCTTGATATTCATACCTTTGGCGATCGCCTTCTATCGAAAAGTCTTGCTCATTAATCCTATGGCAAAGACACAGGTCATCGCGAGCCTTATTTGGGCCGTTCTCGCACACGTCATTCTAATTTCTGGCTTGCTTGCGGCTAACTGGTTCAGACTTATTCCCGAGTCTGCCTATTTTGCCATTCTCGTAGCATGGTCAGTCGTTCCAGCATTTCTATTTATGACACCAGTTCAACAAGGCCCAGTTCAACAAGAGCTAGACGTAGCTTGATGTGACGAGCCAAACCTGACATGTTCAATTCAAATTCAACACCTTGTTGAGTCGGAATCCAAGTTGCCTACCATTCACGTTCTGATCTCGAGTGAACTCGTGTGCTAATGCGATGGAAGTGCCATGTCCGAGATCGTATTCAACCGATATTTGCACAGTGTAGTCGTCAAAGGTGCCACCGCTGGCGATATCTCTCGATCTACTAGTGCCGGAAAGTATCGCCGTCCAGGGGTTGGCTCGGTAGACGAATCCTGCGCTCGTGTAGACGATATTGTCGGCGCTTCCTTCAAAATTCCACAAAGGGGCAACTTCACCAATCAAGGTAAGTGATTTTCCACCCCCCAACTGAAACGATTGCATTGCGGCTACCAAAAAACCGTCTTCGTCCGCCACATCCCCCCTGCCTGCTGCCTCGTGTAAATATGCAAGTTTGTATGTGAAGCCCGGCAGCCGACTGATTTCTCTGCCTTCGAGAGAAATCGCAAATGATTCAAATGACTCAGTATTGCTGGCACCACCGTCTTCCAATCGATTGCGACCTCGACTGAGCGAACCTAGGGCGAGGGAGTCGGACAAGATGCTGGTATCGTCGAAAAATGTACTGGCGCTGAGTGTGTGCTTACCACCCGCCCCGGTATTGAAAGTATATTCAGCACCGAAACCAATGCGTTCGATCAGCTCGATTTCCCGGTTGTAACTGTTGCCATACATTCCCGGAATCTCAAATGATGCAAATGAAAACGATGGGGTGAATTTCCCCGCTTGTAGCGATAAGTTGTCGTTAGCTGCATACTTCACAAACAATCTGCGCACGAAGAGTGTATCTTCTTCAAAATAGCGATCTCTCGTTGGCGGACGTGCCGTCTCTATCCGAATTTCTGAGTCTATTGAAAACCTTTTTGTGAAGTGAATTTCGGGTGAAGCAATCATGTCGAGAAAAACATCATTGCTCTCAATGCGAGGTGCATCGGCGGCGTAGTCACCATCGTAGCCAAGGCGGAAAATTATGTTCCCGTCGATATGCGGATAAGTTTCGGCATCGGCAACGTTTTCTTGCGCGATCGCTGGAGACACCCCAAGCGACATCGCTACACACATCAGAAGTGTAGAAAGCTTGATCACACTCAATTACCTAACTGTCTTACAGGAGCGACGCTGCGCTGGCTAAATCTTCGGGATTCCCGTGGTTGAATCTACTTATGGTTTTCTCGCTCTCAACTGTGGGGGACACGAAATTCTCTAAATCCCCCACTATTGAGGGATTTAGAGGTAAATGCGTAAGTCCTAGCTAAAGACTGCGAGGATCGACAGGATCGGTTCCGGCTCTGAGTTCGGTTGGATCGTCAATGCCATCACCATCCGAATCAGCTTTGTAAGGGAAAGTCCCCCCGGCGACTTCTTCGGCGTTAGCAATGCCATCGCCGTCAATGTCGTCGTCTGACGAGTCTTCAATGCCATCGCGATCCGTATCCGCCCAGCGGGTTGGGTCAGTGGGGAAGCCGTCGAAGGCGTCCTCGACTCCATCCGCATCGGCATCCACGGCCAACGGCACTGGCAGACCCGTCCATTCGGTAGCGGCGTCCGGCACCTTGCCAGAGTTGGTTTCAGCCAGGAGTAGGTCGGCGAGCTGGCTCATGTGGTTAGGCCGCTGCTCGTAGGGCAAGCCGACATGCACGCCGGGCTTCCAACCCTTCGGCCCCAGATTGCGCATTGCCCAAGACATGCTGAGCTGATCGGTCACCGTCGCCATCGACTGCATGCTGCCGGAGAGCCAGGCATTGACCACCGGTACCGCCAGGATCTCTTGGATTTCCCGGTCGGTGAAGTGCCGACGCAGCTCTTCGATGTGGGCGGCAGTGACGCGGCTTGGCAGACGACCCGCATCCCGCATCAGCCGCAGAGCTGCTTTCTGAGCCGGATCGACGAACTCAGATCGTTCGAAATCCATCAGAGATTGGATATACGCGATGAGTCCTGGCCGATCCTCTGGCGGGATCTCATCTTGGAAGTAGTCAGCTTCGGCGTAGTCGTAGATGCCAAAGGCACCATGAGCCTGGCAATGAACGCATCCGCTGGCGAGCTGATAGACGAAGAACATCGACCAAACCTCGTCAAAGTCCATCGTGCGCTCTGTTTGCAGGATGTATTCGTCCATATCGAGGGTGCCGAAAGCGGCTTGCCGCGCCCAGAAGGTGTCAAACTGGTTGCGATCGCTGTAGGGCACGCTCGCTTCCGTGCCGTGGGGCCCTTCATAGAAGTCATAGTCATAGGCAGCCACGTTGAACGGCGGCGTGCCTGTCGGTGGCAGATTGGCCTCACGTAGACCAGGTTCTTCCCACTTAAGAACCATGCCCGGGAAGGCATCAAAAGGCTCCTCAATCCCGTCTCTGTCACCATCGAAGGTGATCTCGGATACGTCATATCCGGTGATGAAATTGAGCCAATCCGTCGCAAAGACCGGGTCAACCGCGCCTAAGTCATCACGCCTCCAAGTGGCATCGATCTCTTCCATTGCTTGCGTCAGAGCATTGCCGACAAAGGGGTTAGCGCGTTGTTCCTCGGCGGAATTGCTGGCATTCGACCCCGGAACCCAGCCCACGCTGCTCAGATTCTCCATGGCCCAATCGAGCGTTTCCCGATCGGTTGCGATCGGCAGCACGGCATCATGGGTGGCCATCGAGTTGTTGATCGCCCCTAACTGCATCAGCTCGGCAATCTGCCGATCCGTGTAATGGGTGCGCAGGAGCGCATGGATATCGGCAGAGGACGTAATCGGGTAGCTGCCCATGAGGTCGATATAGGTGAACGCAGCCTTCAGGCGCGGGTCTTCGAGATTTTCCACATAATCGGGCGCGAAGATCGCCCGGATTTCTTCCACCGGCACCCCCATCAGCGAGAGCTGATACGCGCTGCGCGCTTGGTGATGGCCGCTACCTGCGAGGCTCATCTGGCGTAGGGTCATTCGCCACTTGGTCTCAGCGTCGAACATCGCGTCCGCGTGGATCGTGGCATCTGCGATCAGCAGACCCTCGTAGAAATCCCGCAGGTTGCTGATGTCGATCTTATGCCGATCGTAATAAGGCGTCGCCCGGTCTGTTTCGGGGGCGGGCGGCGCTGTCGCAAAGGCTGGATTAGGGATAAAGGCAACGCTGAGCAGTGCAGTACCTACGCCGACAAGAAATGTCTTCAATCTCATGGGATTACTCCTCTTCAAAGAGTTTGATGAACATGCCGTTCGGATTGGGGGCATGGCTGGGCACTAACTGCAGAACGTCCCAATGCTCGGTAATCTTTCCCTCCGAGTCAAACAGGTACATATCCACAGCGGCCATCCCAAGATCTGCGGGGCTGTCATCCTCCAAATTCCGGAAATTAACGTGCGCCATGGCCCAGTCGCCCACGACGATCACCTTATGCACGTGGATTTTGACTGGATATTGCTGCACCGATCCCCCAAACAACATTGCCAGCGGCTCCCGGCCATTGGGCAGCATGGTGCTGTGCTGAATGTAGCGCTCCGAGACGTATTCACTGACGGTCGGGATCGTAGGCCGGGTTGATAGCAAGTCGTAGAATTCGACGATCTGCTCCGCTCGGGCGCGGTCCGTTTCGTTATTCACAATGATGTGGGTCTCAAAATCTTTTGGGATGGTATTGCGGTAGATGAAGCCCTGTTCCCAAGCACGTGTGGGCGCTGCAAAGGGGTCTTTCTCTTGTGCGGCGGCGCCGAGCGTGAGTGCCAGGAGCGTCACAAACGCTGTGGAAATCAATGCGATCGGTTTCAGTGACATGATGTCCTCATTGCGGAGTGGGACTGAGTCAGGCCGCTTTGGAGGGCGAGGCTCTCAGGACGGCAGGAATTAGGCCGGTAGAAATAGAGACATCCGCCGACCCGAGGGAAAGAAGTGGTCAGAGAGTTGTTCTCCTATTCCTAGTGACGTTTCCTCATCAACCGCTGGCGTCGGTCACCAATGGTTAATGTGCTGACTGTCTGAAACTAGTGGGTCAGGGTAAGAAATACGTATCTTTACCCAGGCCACTTGAAGGCGATCGTAGTTCCGTCGTAATATTGCGTCAATGCGCGATTTTTAACGCTTAGTGCGCATTTTTGTGACACTAAATGGTTATGGACAGGTGGCATCTCATCCGAACGGCGCATCACTTGGGAAAGCTCGGTACGATTAGCGCTACCGCAAAAGCATTGGGCATACATCGCGCCACAGTATTGCGTCACATTGACGCCCTAGAGGCAGAACTCGGTGTCAAGCTCTTCTTGCGAGGCAATCGAGGTTACACCCCGACCGAAGACGGTGAAGATTTGATGGGTGTGGCTGGCGCAACCGAGGAGCAGTTCGGGCAACTCTTTAATCGACTTAAACAGCGATCGCAACCCTTGTCAGGTGAATTTATCGTTACTTCGTTGGAAGCATTAGTGCCAGTCCTGATGCCGTTATTAACAGTTTTTCAAAAACGATATCCTGCCATACAATTACGTTATCTGAGCAGCAAGAAAGTCTTTCGACTTGAATTTGGTGAGGCTCACGTCGCTGTTCGAACTGGAGTAAGGCCTCAAGTTTCCGATAACGTAGTCATACCTTTCGCAACCCAAAAGCTTACGCTATATGCCCACCCTGAGTATCTGGCGCAATACGGTCGTCCAAATTCATTCAAAGCAATGGCTGGACACAAATTCATCGGCTTCGAGAAGCTGATCGCACAAGTATCAGTACATAAGTGGATTGTAGATAACATTAGAGAAGAGGACATAGTACTTAAAAGCGATGACGATCAGGTTCGCAAACAAGCCTTGATTAACGCTTTAGGCATAGGTTTTATGGGTCAGCATGAAGCCAAATGTCATCCTCAAATGGTGGAGTTGTTCACTCCTCTAAAAGAATGGGAAGTCGATCATTGGCTGGTTACGCACAGTGATTTACATCGCAGTGCAAAGGTACAGGCGTTTCTAAAGGTTTTTCGTGAACTAACCGAACATAATGACTCTTTCAATACTTGAGGAGTCTAAATGTTAATTTGAGTCTCAGACAGCCACTTTATGGCTACAACGACAATGGATTGTGGAAAAGCGATCGCCCGTCTTCGGTCACATGTCATTGAGCCGATACCCGACACCACGAACGGTCTCGATAAACGGATCGGGTGCTCCCACTTGGCGCAGCTTTTGGCGCAGAGTTTTTAAATGGGCTTTGACGGTTTCCTCCTCTGGAGGAACAGCCATCGACCAACAGCCATCGATCATGGCGGAACGTGTGAGAATGCGGCGTCCGTTGCGGAGCAGAAGTTCCAGCAGACAAAATTCCTTGCGCGTGAGATGCAGCGATCGCTCGGCATAACTCACTTCATAAGTACTGGGGTCGAGCCGCAATCGCTCCCAACTCAAGACTCGGCTGACCTGACCGCTGCTGCGACGTAATAAGGCTCTCAGACGGGCGAGCAGCTCCAGAAGGTCGAAGGGTTTGACCATATAATCGTCAGCTCCGGCATCAAGACCGATCACTTTGTCAGTATTCGTATCGCGGGCAGTCAGCATCAGGACGGGAAAGGTATGACCAGCATCCCGCATTTTTTGGCAC
>JBCBVC010000190.1:0-6234 GCA_039817845.1 Cyanobacteria bacterium J06642_2 | reverse complement strand
CAGCAAGCTTTCGAGCGCTACATGCGCGATAAATTGTCCGACTGGGAACGGACGGCCCGCCAACAAGTCGAACGAGTTTGCGCGCAGCTGAATGAAAATATTGCGGCGCACCAAACGACCTACGTGGAGGCAGTTAAGGCCATCGATCGCAAGCTCTCTAGCGGCCAGTTTGCAGCAACCGAAGGCCAGCGTTCTACCCACAGCATTTGGTTCGACCGCATTCAGTACGCGTTCGAGGGCATTCCCGACGGTATGAATGGAGCAGTCTTACCCTTCAACCGCTTTTGGCAAGGATTTCTCCAGCTGGTAATGGCTTCGCTATGCGTCACGATCGTGACGGAATATGCGGGCATTATCTTAGGCAGTGTTTTCCTGAACGTGGCCGGAGCTGTAGCCCTCAGCGGCGGCATTATGACGTTACAAGCTGAAATCGTGCGGCGAGAGTTTCTGAAAGCAACTCGGCGGGAATTGGCAAATGCCCTGCCCAAAATTGCTGAAGAGCACTGGAGCAAAGTGTTTCAGGCCGTACTGGAGTGTTTTAAAACCTACGAGGAACGCGTCACCGACAGCCTTACGGCAGACATTAACGCTCGTCGGGCCGAACTGGACTCGCTCCTGCACCAGAAGCAGTTTCGTAAAGTCGATTGCGATCGCGAAGCTCGTCGTTTGCGGGCATTGGTCGAGCAATTGGATACAGAGGTGACAGCAATGGAGCAACTGGCGATCGCTCCTCCATAAGGTTGCTGAGTGCGCCATTACTATCTCTCGCCAATATTCTCCAGCCCATATTCTCCAGCAATATTGTCTCGCTCCAGTTCTACACGCATTCCCGATACCCCACCCAATTCATTCGCGAGCTGAACTGATGACCTACACGCTAGATACTCAATCGTTTCTAAAAGACTTGGATCGCGTTGCCCGCGTGCGTCAAGAAATGTCTGCGGCTCTCGGCACCATTGCCAATACGTTGGATGAAGCCGAGCGGGACGGTCAGATTGCCTCAGGACAGTTCGGACTCGAACGCGATATCGAAGATTTACACTCTGCCAGTAAGAACCTCCGCCAAGGTGTTTTTCGCTTACTGGTGTTGGGCGATATGAAACGCGGAAAAAGTACGTTTCTCAATGCTCTGATTGGCGAGAATTTGTTACCCAGCGATGTCAATCCTTGCACGGCATTGCTTACGATTTTGAAGTACGGTCCTGAGAAAAAAGTGACCGTTCACTTCAATGACAATACTCCGCCCGAGACAGTCGATTTCAAAAGCTTCAAGCATCGCTACACGATCGATCCTGCCGAAGCTAAAGAACTAGAAACTCAAAAGAAACTAGCTTTTCCAAACGTCAGTCATGCGGTGGTTGAGTATCCGCTTCCCATGCTGGAGAAGGGCATAGAAATCGTTGATAGTCCTGGCCTCAACGACACCGAGGCGCGTAACGAATTGTCTTTGGGGTATATCAACAATTGTCACGCCATTCTTTTCGTGCTGCGGGCTTCTCAACCTTGCACTTTAGGCGAACGTCGCTATCTAGAGAACTACATTAAAGGCCGGGGATTGTCGGTTTTCTTTCTGATCAATGCGTGGGATCAGGTGAAAGAATCCCTCATCGATCCCGATAACGAAGAAGAGTTAAGCGAAGCAGCCGGTCGCCTGCGCAAAGTGTTTCAGGCCAATCTCAGTGACTACTGCCGAGTCGACGGCTACGACATTTACGACGAGCGCGTGTTTGAAATCTCGGCTCTAGAAGCTCTGCGTCGCCGCGTGCGCGATGCTAATGCCGATTTGAGTGGCACGGGATTTCCGGAGTTCACGCGATCGCTCAATACGTTTTTGACTCAAGAACGGGCGATCGCCGAATTCCGGCAAGCGCGGACGCTAGCGCGACAAGCGCGCAATCGCGTCAGCGAATCCGTAGAGCGCCGCATTCCTCTGCTCGATCGCGATGTCACCGATCTGAAGCAACGTATTACCTCCGTTCAACCCGAATTTGAAAAGCTGGTTGGCATTCGCGACACGTTCAGAGATGAGATTCGCTACACGCGCGATAGCAAGTCTCGTACTATTTCCGACTCGGTTTCAACATTTGTGATGGGTCTGGAGCATTCGTTCGAGAACGACTTTTTGCGCTATCAGCCTGAGTTAGGCGTACTCGACGCCCTCAATCCGAATCGTCGTAAGGAATTTGAAACTCGATTGCAAAATGCGTTCGAGCAGTACGTCAACGACCAGTTTTCCGCCTGGACGCTAACTGCCGAACAGTCGATGAATGAGGCGTTCAAACAGTTGAGCGCCAGTGCCGCAAAGCACGGTACCAGCTATTTGCAAGTGACCGAACGCATTACCGAAATGCTGACGGGTCGCAAGATTTCCACCCATCGCGTCGATGCTGAGGGCGAAAGCTCTCCAGCTTGGGCCAATTGGGCAATGGGTTTAGCGTCTCTGGCTACGGGGAATCCAGCGGGATTGATGCTGGCGGCTGCCGGGTTCGATTGGAAAAGCATTATCCTCAATCTATTTTTGGCAGGTGGCCTGAGCGCGTTGTTACTGACGCTGTTTCCGTTTTTAGGTGGCGCAGCGTTACTAGCATTTGTCGGTACGAGCGCGGGTTTAGGACTGATGCAGGCCGATCAGGCTCGTAAAGAGTTGGTTAAAGCGGCAAAGAAAGAGTTGGTTAAGCACTTACCCCGTATTGCTCAAGAACAGCGTCAGCCTGTCTTCGATGCCGTCCAAGAATGCTTCAATGTTTACGAACGCGAAGTCATGCAGCGCATTGATGATGACATCCAGGCTCGCAAGAACGAGTTGGATAATCTACTCGCCCAGAAAGAATCGCGCGAAATCGATCGCGATGCCGAGCTCAACCGCCTGCAACAGTTCGTCGCAACTGTCGATCGCGCTAATCAGGATGTCGAGACTGCATACCAAAGTCTGCTAGTGGCAGCCGCTTAGAACAGATTGTGGTAACAGCAGAATTGGAGGGATCGCGAGCTGCGGCTCTGCTTTGGCGATCGCTGGCGACCTGAAAATCCTCTGATGTTGGCAAAGTGATGTTTGGGGATGATTTGCTGGAGTGCGATCGCTATTTCTGCGCCTGCAATCCTAATACTTGTTCGAGAGTCAGCCCTGTGATGGCAGCAACCTGTGAGGTCTCGATGCCGTTTTCAAGCATCTTCAAAGCTAGCTCGCGAGTCTTGTTGTCCTGACCTTTCGTCCACCCCTCTTCGATGCCTTCTTTCTTAATCTCTTGGTAGATGACTGATTCTTTCATGATGTCCGACCTCAGAATGCCGTGGATGGCTTCTTTACTCAATACTAAACCGGCCAGAATCTCTGTGGATGCGGCAATGTCGCTCTGTTGAGTGCGCTCTCGAAGAGCTTTATCAAGGCAATCTTTGGGGATGATTTGCTGGAGTGCGATCGCTATTTCTGCGCTTGCAATCCCAATACTTGGTCGGGAGTCAGGCCCGTGATGGCAACCACTTGAGAGGCATCGATACCATTTTCAAGCATTTTCACTGCCAGCTCGCGAGTATTCTCTGCTCTACCTTCAGCCCGTCCTTTTTCAATGCCTTCTTTCTGGATTTCTTGGTAGATGACTGATTCTTTCATGATGTCCGACCTCAGAATGCCTCGGATGGCTTCCTTACTCAATACTAAACCGGCCAGAATCTCTGCCGATGCGGCAATGTCGCTCTGTTGAGTGCGATCGCCGATCTCTTCCACCTGCTGACTGACTTGACGGAGAACTGCCTCGCGATCGCTGGAGCGAGCTAAGACGGCAAAGGGTAATAGTCCGGGAACGGTCAGAAACTTCTCAACGGGTTCTTCCCATAAGCGAATGACCTCGAACTCGTGTCGAGTGGTGGGGCGTTCGAAGGCGCTCTGGTAAACCAATAGTGAGTTCGTTTCGCGCAGGTAAACCACAACCTGATGCAGAGTTTTGGTGGGGAAACGACGGAACAGTCTGAGGGCGTAATCTGCCATGCGAAATGGGATGCCGTCGTCTGGGGCGGTTTGGAATTCCGCATGAAAGATGAGGTCTTCTGACTCCAACAGAATTAGGGAGTCAGCTCGGATGGGTTGCAAAGATAGCTCTGTAGGGCTGAGTTTGGTGAAAGCGATCGCCCGACCGAGAAGCCAGGAGGCGATATCGGGGCTGTAGCGTTCGGCGAGGTATCGGCAGACGTTGTCGAACATGGAGGCGATTGTAGCAATCGCAAAGGCGATCGCGAAGGGCTACATCAAGGCGATCTCCTCATGTTGAAGCATTGGGGGCGAGACGAGTCTGGGCGATCGCGGGAAAACCGAGAACTCGCTTGCCTTCTCTTTCAGCTATGAGTCAGCAGATAGCATTTGAGTCAAAATTTGACGAGTTATGTCGGAGCCAGACTCCAGCATTTCTTGGGCTTTTCCGGCTTCAATAGCTTCCTGCAGCATCTCCACATAGTTGTTGAATACGGTCTGAGTGTTGGGATGGTTTTCACCGAGCGCTGCCATGAAAATGGCGATCGTGCGCAGGTAAAGAGGCTCGGCTTCGGCGTATTTTCCCGTTGAATCGTACAGTAAGGCGAGATTGTTGAGGCTGGTGGCGGTATCGGGATGGCTGGCTCCGAGCTGCTCTTCACGTATCTGCAGGGCCCGCAGGTACAGAGGCTCGGCTTCGGCGTATTTGCCCGTTGATTTGTACAGTCCGGCGAGATTGTTGAGGCTGGTGGCGGTATCGGGATGGCTGGCTCCGAGCTGCTCTTCACGTATCTGCAGGACCCGCAGGTACAGAGGCTCGGCTTCGGCGTATTTGCCCGTTGAATCGTACAGTAAGGCGAGATTGTTGAGGCTGCTGGCGGTATCGGGATGGCTGGCTCCGAGCTGCTCTTCACGTATCTGCAGGGCATGTTGAAGTAAGGGAATCGCCTCGCGATAGCGCCCTCGCTTTTCGTAACGAAGGGCAATATGATTTCCCAGGAATGCAGCTCGTTCTGGCTGCTGTGCCCCCTCTGCCAAGCGAAGCAATTCAAATACTTGCTCCTCGGTCGTCCTCGTCTCAACCTCCCACCAGGCTCGATATAGGAGATCAGACGCTACTTTCCAGAGGTCTTCATCGGTTTCCGTGGTGGGTAGTAACGGTTGCAAAATCTGAGGTACCCGCAAATGCCGCGTCCTTCCCCTCTGAGACACTTCGAGCAGACCTAAAGCTACTGCACGCTGTTGCAAGGCTTGAGCATCAGAAACAATCGCCCACACCTCTTGCATCACTGCCTCAGGCACTGGCAAGCGAAAGATGCTGCCACGAGCCAGTATGGTCTTCAGTGCTTCACTCTGCTTTTCCAGCAAAGCTGCGGCCAAAATCTCTTCCCGGAAGCGCTCTTCTTCGGCTTTAACCCGCTCTAAAATCTCTTCTGCAACGTTCCCTTGAAGTTCCCGCAGCACCTTATCTAACCATTCCAACAATCGAGGATTGCCATCCGCAGCAGTGCGCGCCTCAGCTTGTAGCTCGGGAGCCACCTGTGATTGTCGGCTAAACGCATCCAACCGCTGGCACTTTTTCTCCAGTTCCGCACCTTGCAGAGCAGCTAATTCCTCACGCTCAATCTCGCCATCCAACACCGGAAAAGTCACGTCGTAGCGACTGGTCAAGATCAGACGATGGGGCTTATTAGCTCGCTTGAGTCCCTGCAGCAAAGCCGTCAGCGTCTCCACAACAGCAGACTTCAAAATAGGTTGCCCGTCCGCTCGTAATTCGATGTTGGCCTCAAAGTCATCCAAGATGAAACAAAGCTTGCGATCGGGTTCCACCAAACCCCGAGCCAGGAATTGAGTCAGCCTCTGCTCAAGTGGCAAATCCGACTGCAAACACTGTTGCCCCAGCTCGCTTTGACGAGCGCTCAGCCGCCGCAACAGCTTCTGCTCGTCCAATTGCCGATACATCACCACCGGTTCGTAACCCGCCGGTTGCAAACGCTCCAACAACCGCGCCGCCACCGTACTCTTACCCACCCCTCCCAAACCATGCAGCATCAACCCCCACCCCTGCCGCAGTTGGCGCAGCCCCCGCTGCAACAACCGCCGCCGCCCCACAAACTCAGCCGCAGTTGCCACCCGCACGTCCTGGGTTTTCGGATCTAAGAATTGTTCCTGGGCGCTCGTGCCAACTGCAGGATAGTAATCCCCCGGTGCCTGCGTGATCTGTCCCCATGCGTCACTACGGGCTACTAACCGCAGCAGGTGCCAATCCG
>JBCBVC010000189.1:0-6246 GCA_039817845.1 Cyanobacteria bacterium J06642_2 | reverse complement strand
ACACAAAAGAAATACCCAGTCCTTTGTAGAGGGCAAGTAACAAGTAGTCATAAATAAATAACGGCAGGGTGAGGTACATAGCTAGCCATACTGAATTGACTAAATGCTTGCCATCACTCCAGTAACTGTTGAGAGTGTAGTAGGTGGCTGGGAAGTAGACAATTGTGACTACAACGCAAATAGCCACTTTTACCTCAAAATACCAGCTCTGATAGTAGTCGGGTAGGCCGATTAGGTAAAACACGAACCAAGTGACAAAGCTGTATAAGAGCAGTTCCAGATGCTTTCTTGCGGTCATGGTATTTACCAACAAAGGGTATAGAGGCTAGCTTCAATGTGCATTAGGATAAACATCTCGATCGAACGAGATAACTGTTTCGCTCAGCAACCAGGAGTCATATCGATTCACTGCCATGATTTCTATGTGTTTGTCTAGTACATGGAGTTTCCGTTCTTTGTTTGGCTTGGAACCTCCTGGATGGAATCCCAATGCTCGACAATTTTTCCATCATCATCAAAACGGAAAAAATCCATAGTTACGTACTCTTCATTGCCAGGCCATGTTTGGTGGGTATGAAGTGCCACCAGGTCGCCTTCGGCGATCGCCCTGACAAATTCGATATTTTTATCGGGGTAACCGCGTGCCATTTCCTCGAAGTAATCGATAAATGCTTGCTTACCATCGCCGACGAGTGGGTTGTGCTGAATGTATTCTGCTCCCACGTACTCTTCCACTGCTTTGGATGGATCTCCTAGATAGGCTGTCCGATAAAACGCTATGGCATTTTTCTTGTTGGCTTCTAGGTTGTGCTGCATGGCTCGATTCTGGTCGCGACGCTTAAGTGACATGTAAAGTCTAATGCTCGCCGACGTAGAACTGATCCGAAGTCAGATGCAGGACATTGCATGGTGAAGAAGCTAGTTCGGATTTCGCCATAGTCCCTCCCTCAATCATTTGGTCGGCACGCACAGCGCTTTGACGGCCTGGTTGCCTCGCAGTAGTTTCGCTACCCGTTTTTTACCCCTTTCTTCCCCTCTTCTACCCGTCTCACCTGTCTAGAATTCCCCCTTAGAGGCATTGGAGACGAACTGAGCACTATGGAATCTATCTCCACCGCGCGACAGCCATCACGCGATCGCCTTTCGCCATCAAAGCGATCGCTAGCCACCGTTACCGTCGCCACCGGAGCCGCAGTCATGGCACTGCTAACGATTGGTACTGCTGGACAACGCTTGCATCAGGTGCGGGTCGAAACCGCCTTCGTAGCCCGTTCCGTAGAACCAATTGCTGCCACAGATTGGGGCACGCTGACGGAGGTTTACGTTCGCGAAGGCGAGACCGTGCGAGTTGGTGACCCCTTGGTGCGAGTGGAACGAGATTTAGAAATCCAGACCGAAATCGCTCGCCTCGAAACCCTCATTCAAGCTCAGCAACGAGAACAAAGCCGCCTCAAAACCCAACAGATCGCCCTAGAACGAGAGCGACAGCAAGCCCAAGTCACTCTCGCTACGGCGACCACCGCGATTCAGCTCGAACGCCAACAAATTCCGGCTCGAACGGCGATCGCCCGCTCCCAGGTCGCATCTGCACGTGGCGAACAGGACGCCTTAGCGCAACGACTGGCCATAGCTCACACTCGCCAACAGCGCTTTGAATCCCTCCTCTCTGAAGGTGCCATTTCTCAAATTGCGTTTGATGACGTAGTGGCGGAAGTGGCTCGTCTGCAAGGGGCGTGGCAAGTAGCTACAGAAAATCTCGACGTTGCTCGCACTGTCCTCGGCGGAACCGGTCGAGGGGACTTCATCGATCGCGATCGCCTGCAAGGAGAACTGCCCAAGCTCCAGCTTCAACAATCCAGTTCGCGCGATCGCCTAGCCAGCATTACCGACCAGTTGCAGTCCCAAGCTGCACTCATAGCCGCCATCGAACGCGACCTCACCGCGCTGCGCGACCGACAGCAAAACCTCCGCGATCGCCAGAATCTCGATGCTGAACTCGCTACCACCTACACGGCTCCCGTTGCCGGGGCGATCGCCAAAATCCCTCTGTCACAGGGGAACTCCGTCAGCCGCGGTGCTTCATTGGTCGTCTTACAACACGATGAAACGTCGCCGCAGATTGCCGCCTACCTCACTTTGAATCAAGCCCAACAGCTCGCCATCAACGGCACCGCCAACGTTTTCGACCCCACGACCGGACACGAATACCCTGCCACAGTCACCGAGATCGATTGGACGGGAGGCAGAGTAGACGGCATCGTCGATCCCCTAACGCCCTCTCCTCCAACCGATCGGGCAGGCATTCCGCTCCCCGTCCTCGTGCAGCTTGCCATCCGCCACCCCAACCTGAAGTTGCCGAACGGCTCGCCCGTCGTCGTCACCCTAGAAAAACATCGAGATTTGTTCGACCGGACTGCCCGAGCCTTCCGCCTGCGCAATCGCGTCTGAGCCTGCAATTACTTCTTCATTCCGAGATCTCCCATGATGCTTTTTCTGCTCTCCTGCACGGGCGTGCTTTGCAGTGCTGCGATCGCCCTCCACTTTTCCTGCCAATTCGCGCGCCAGCGACACCGCATTCAGTGGCGCGTTCACGTCAACGGTATTCGCGGCAAATCAACCGTTACCCGCTACGTCAGCGCCGTGTTTCGAGCCGCAGGCTACCGCACGTTCGGCAAGACCACCGGAACTGCCGCCCGCGTCATCTTGCCGGACGGCGAAGACTTCGACTTCGGTCGCAAGGGTCTACCCGACGTGAATGAGCAAGTCACGTTGCTAAAGCAATTCATGCAGCAAAACGCCGAGGCCGTTGTGATGGAATGCATGGCCGTCAACCCGCTCTATGCCCAATGGCTGGAAGAAAAAGTCATGCAGGCCCACATCGGCATCATCACTAACGTCCGTCTCGACCACACGGACTACATGGGGGAGACCCTCCCCGACATCGCTCGTTCCTTGGCCGTCACCGTTCCCGCTAACGGTCTGTTCGTCACGTCAGAAACCAATCCCGAATTACTCACTATCCTGGCTGAAAGCTGTGCTGTGAAGGGGTCGCAAATGCTGACTGCTAGCGCAGACTTGGTTGCGTCTGAAGACATGCAAGGCTTCGACCATTTCGCCATCGAAGAGAACGTGGCGATCGCCTTACGCATTGCTCAATTCCTCAAAGTGCCTCGCCATGCAGCTCTCAAAGCGATGCAAACGGCTCCACCAGACCCCGGAGCCTTTTGGGTTCAACACGTGCAGGTTGAGAACTGCCCTCTTGCCTGGGCTAACTTGTTTGCCGTCAACGATCGCGAGAGTTTTATCTTTATCTGTCAGCGTCTCTTCGAACAGTATCCCCAGCATCGCAAAATTGTCATTCTCAACAACCGCCACGACCGTCCCACCCGCGTCGAATTGTTCGCCCGCATGGCCCGAGAACTCAGGTTTGACCGCGCCATTACCTTTGGAGACTACGAAGAAGGTGTTAATGCCGTTTATGTCGACGAGCCACACCGAGTCATTAATTTAGGCAATTCCACCCCCTACAAACACGCCAACGCCCGAGAACTCTTGGCTCGAATGTTGGTCGGGTTAGCCGCTCAGCCCGTGCTACTAGTGGGCACCGTCAATATTCATACCGAGCAAGCTGAGGCACTTCTTCATTTCTTCGCCAATGCATCGCGATGCCAAGAGCAACAGCCTGACGCACTCGTATTGCGATGATGAACGTGCTTTCTACCTTTAACACGGCTGATATCTATCGCCTCTCCTTGCTCGTTGGCGTCTGCGTCGCTCTTACCTATCGCGATCGCCACGGCATTATTCCCGGTGGTCTCATCGTTCCGGGTAGTTTAGTGGTTCTGTTACTGCTGTCGCCTATTTGGTGCGTTACCGTTCTCGGTCTGTCTGCTGGGGTTTTCTGGATCTATCAGCGGTGGTTTCAACGAACGAACTACAAACGCCGCACTCCGATGTACATTCTGGCGTTTCTATCGTTAAGCATTTCCAGTGCGGTTGCTCTTATGTATCAGCATTGGGGCTGGCTGGAGTTTTCTCTAGACAGCCAAGTCGGCAGCATTCTGCCCGGTGTTATTGCCTTCAATTTGGGCAAACAGGGGGTGGGAAAAGTATGTCGAGCGATCGCCATTTGCACCCCGATCGCGCTGGCGGGCGTTCTGAGTATTGCTGGATTTCTCGAACTCTCCGGCCTGCTGTCGCCACTGCAAGTCACTGTTCCATCTAATGTAGCTTTACAGCTGCACTATCCTTATATTCACTATTCGCTAGCGTTGAGCGTAGGCTATCTCATTTATCGTCATCAAGACATTCGTTCCGGCGGTTACATGGTTGCTCCTGTAGTGGCGATAACGATGTTGCAACCATTCGCCGCTATCCATTTCATCACAGGTTGTGCATTCGTTTATGTCGTGACGCAACTCTACTGTGAATGGACGCTGACGGTGGGGTTGAGAAGATATGCGATCGTGCTGTGTTTGAGCACCCTCTACCTGTGGGCAAGCGAACTTATATTACAGGTTATCGATCCGAGTTTGATTACATTTCAAGGCAGCTCGTATCTACTTAATATTGCCATGCTCTCTTACGTCAACGATGCCATTTTGTACCAAAAGAAACCGGTGTTTAGATGCATGACTCTCATGCTCTGCATTTCGGCAATTGGGATTATGATGATTGATACTTTTAATTATCTTCTAGCCTGAAAAATCTTAATCCATGTTCAAATGACCTGGAGCTTTCATATATGGAATATTTTTATGCTGTTACAAGCAGCGAAAGTGAGAGGTGAATTCTTATAAAGCTACTGCGATCCGCAAATTAGTCAATACGCTCGCTGTCTTTCCTTAGTATTTTCAACAAGGATTACTCGAACGTATGCTGGGTTCTGCTCTCAAGCTGAAATCCATAAAACCTCGGAATCAAAAATTCCGAGGTTTTATATTTATCAACTCATTCAAGTTATCAAATCATTCACCGTACTAAATGAATGGAGCGTCATCTGGCAGTGCTGACAAGTCTGAAACATCAGGAACGAGGATAAATCGATCCGCAGTCAGGCTGTCGGCTGTAACTCCTAAGAAGGTGGCAAGGACTTCACCAGTTCCTGTGACGCCCAAAACAGTTCTAAAACCATCCTGAGAGATATTGAGGTCGTCAAAGGTGAGTTCTCCCTCGACTAGGCCAATGGAGTCTTCCTCACTGAAACCGATGACCGTGTCTGTACCATCACCGTTGCCAAAGACAATGATGTCGCTGCCATCACCGCCCAAAATGACATCGTTACCGGTCACGCCCATCAGGATGTCATTGCCATCTCCTCCTAAGAGAAGATCGTCTCCCTCGTCGCCACTGAGAACGTCATCGCCCGTACTGGCGAAAATCGAATCAGCGTCTTCACCACCGGAGATGCGATCGTTGCCTGCCTGAGCAAAGATTTTATCTTCGCCAAGCCCCCCCCAAATCAGATCGTTCCCTTCATCCGCGAAGACACGATCGTCACCACTACCGGCCGACACGGTATCGTTTCCGCCGCCAGCGAAGACAAGATCGTTTCCACCTAAGGCATCAATGGTATTTTCTCCATCGTCGCCCGTGAGGCGATCGTCACCTTCAGTGCCGACGATACTAGGCAGTTGGCTGGGATTGTCAAAGATGGTGACCGAAACTGTGCTCGCGTCTGGGTTAATCGTGACGCCTTCGCGGCCAGGAACGGGCTCGCCCATCACGAGGACATCATCCGGAACGGGCAGGATTTCTAAGGTGATTTCTTCTGGCCCTTCCTCCACGAAATCATTGGCGACTGGCAGAGTGAGGGAGGCTTCAAATGGACCACCAGGAGGGACTTCGCCATCTACTTCAGCATCGAATCTCAGGAGCGTATCAGTGGCACTGAGGACTACCGGCGCGTTGAAAAAGCCAGTCACCCCTCCGGCCAAAATATTGAATTCAGAGAGTAAGCCTGGAATACTGCTCCGGAGAATGATTGCAGTGCCGGTCTCTACAGGAGGAGCTTCACTGAGATCGAAAGATACGGTGTATTCAGTTCCCTCGGTCTCGATCAATATGTCTGTGTTGTCGGTAGCGCTAACCTCGATGAAATGGCCGGAATACTGTTGCTGCAGTTCTTGAGAAAAAACGACTTCGCTGTTAACGTTGCCTACCTGAACGTCGAGATGCCAGCTAGCCCCTTCGCGTGCACTGCCAACTAATCCGGTTGATGCCGCAATATTGGCCCCGGTGAGTTGG
>JBCBVC010000188.1:0-6276 GCA_039817845.1 Cyanobacteria bacterium J06642_2 | reverse complement strand
GTCCTTAGAGCGTTTTCCGATTTTGTGAGGTATGTTCCGACTCTCAAGCCCCGTTCTGGAGACGGTCAACTTTACGAGCCGTACCTCACCCAGCAAGAAAATGCTCTTAGGACAGCAGGAAGGTTGGTATAGCAGCCGTCAAGCTGATTAGGACGTTTTAGCTACCCAGAACCCAGGCGCAGTCAGGGCCTCTGCGTCCTAACTAAAACGTCAAGAGCAATATGCATGCAAAACTGACGTTCCTGACATCGCGATCGCCTCTCTATTGCGATCGCGATCGCAGATTGGTTTGACATCACCGTTAAGCATAGAGAAAGCGCCCGAGGTCAACTGATATGGCACTGTCTCACTCCCCTTATCCTGGTCGAGAAGCGATCGTGCATGCTGCTCGGGATCTTAGTCCTGACAATTTTCGACGTTTGGTTGCTTATCGGGCTCGACAAATCTTCGCTGAAGCCATTCCCCCTATCCAAGACAAAGACGAGCGCCAGCATTTGGAAACGCGCATTCGCGAAAATAGTCACCAAGATATCAATGTTTTATCTGGGCAATATCTGACTGACGGTGCTGAGAGAGTAAAAGCAGTCTGTCGCATTGTCACCACAGATTCTTTCGGTACGGGTTGCTTAGTTGCGCGGGGATTGGTCGTCACCAGTCACTACGTTTTGCCTACTGCTCTCGTTGCAGCTGGAAGCAGAGCTGAATTTGAACTTGCTGACAGCGACGGAAACCGCACCGTTATCCTCGAACCGGAACGCTTCTTCATCACTGATGAAACACTCGATTTCACCATCATTGCTTGCAGCGATCGCGGTATTGAAGATATTTCGCCAATTCCTTTGCGCTGCAACCCGGCCACGCTCACTCGCTACGAAACCGTCAGTATCATTCAATGTCAGCCTGCCCAAACCGTCACTCTGCACTCCAATCGCGTAAACCGCATCACTGACAAAACAGTTCGTTATTGTAACGACAACCCCCCTGTCTCTTCTGGCTCTCCTATCTTTAATTGCAACTGGGAATTAGTTGCTCTCAACCACGCAGGATGGACTGATAACGAGCATCCCGCCGCATGTGGAAGCACGACTAACGAAGGCATCCGCATCGCAGCGATCGTAGCGCACTTATGTACTTGCGCCCGAGCATCACGCTATCAGGCTCGCGCACTCGCTCCCATCCTCAACACCATCTCCGATACCTCACCTTATTTAGGCTTTTTCAACGATGCCAGCATCGGTAACGTGCTAGAACGGCAAGCTTTCGTGCCTCGAGGCAATCCCGACTTTGCCGATGTCGGCTTCTGGCACGTTGAAGATTTCAATCGCAATGGTGAAGGCGATCGCGTAGCTGCTTTGGCCAAGGCAATCGCGCGCCTGTCTCCTGACCTCTTGGGATTAGCTGGGGTGGAACATCCGGTCCTAGAGCAGCTCGTGCAGGCTACGGCTCAACACGGCTTATCGATGGGGTTCGAATCGTTATCTGTTGGCGGAGATCGAGCTCTGGCTCTGCTTTACGATCGCGAAACTACAGTCGTTACTCCGCGAGTGGATATCTACGAACGCTTCCGCGAACGGCTACAGGCCAAAACACCTGACGGCAAAACCGCCTTTCCGCACGAGCCGCTATTCGTGCAGTGCCGAGTTCGAGACGGTAACCAGAGAGTAGTGGAATTTGTCACTATCGTGGCGTATTTTGGTTTCTCCAACGAAGCGCAAAGCCGCACCCGTCGTCGACTTGCTGCCAAGATGCTGGCCAAAATCGTCGACGACATTCGCGATCGCGACAACATGCCCGTTATCTTGGGCGGAAACTGCATTCATCGCACTGATGCTGATGTCTTTGCGTCCCTGCAAGACACTCCCGATTCGTTTATTTTGAATGCAAATGACGAAAGCAACGACACCATTACCACCTTCATCGGTCGACGATTCCGTTCGAGCGTCGACCATATCGTTATCAGCCGCGACCTCAACCTCCATCCTGCATCTGGCGACGATGCCGCGATCGCACAGTCCGAACGTTCTGCTTGCGAGCTCAGCCGTGACGTTTCCGATTGCGCCCCGATGCTATTCCGCCTCATTTATCGAGACTCAGATATCACCTCCGATCCCAACCGCGACCTCCACGCCCGGCGACCGCAACCGCTGGATGTCCCGTTACGTCACAGCCACCTCTTTACGGGAAAACTGTGACGAAGGGGAGAAATAGGCCGACTAACCGACCGAGCTCAAATATCCAGCGCGGCCATATCCATATGAGCGGCGTAGGTCTCAATAAACTCGCGGCGAGGGGCCACTGCGTCGCCCATCAGAATAGTAAAGATGCGGTCGGCTTCCACAGCGTCTTCAATCGTAATTTGCTTGAGCATCCGCGTCTCGGGATTCATCGTGGTATCCCATAACTGCTGCGGCATCATTTCACCCAAACCTTTGAAGCGCTGGATGTTGTATTTGGCATTAGCTGGGAATCGGGCAATGACCTCGTCTTTATCGCGATCGCTATAACAATAGCTATGGTTTTGACCCCGCGATACTTTGTAGAGGGGAGGGCAGGCAATATAAACGTAGCCTTCTTCGAGTAAAGCTCGCTGATAGCGATAGAAAAAAGTCAGCAGCAGCGTGCGAATGTGGCTGCCATCAACGTCCGCATCTGTCATGATAATGATGCGATGATAGCGCAACTGTGACGGATCGAATTCTTCTCCTTTGATGCCCAAGCCGAGAGCCGAGATCATCGATTGAATTTCATTGTTCTTATAGATCTTGGCAACGTCAGCTTTCTCAATGTTGAGAATCTTGCCTCGTAGCGGCAAAATTGCTTGGAACTGGCGATCGCGGCCTTGCTTAGCGCTGCCTCCTGCTGAATCTCCTTCAACTAAATAAATCTCCGATTCTTGCGGATCGCGCGAACTACAATCGGCCAATTTCCCCGGAAGGGTTGAGGACTCCAGGGCTGATTTTCGACGCACTAAGTCACGGGCTCGACGCGCTGCCTCAGCCGCATTATATGACTGGATAGCTTTATCAATAATACCCTTAGCGGTATTGGGATTGAATTCCAAGAATTCAATTAGAGCTTCGCCAACAACAGAGTGAACAATACCTCTAACTTCTGTATTACCCAGTTTTGTTTTAGTTTGACCCTCAAATTCAGGGTCAGGAACTTTAACAGAAATAATGCCGGTCAATCCTTCACGAATATTATCGCCAGAGAGGTTTTTATCAGACTCTTTGAGACGATTGAGTTTGCGAGCTTGACTATTCAAAGTGTTTGTTAAAACCGTTTTCAGTCCTTCCAGATGAGTCCCGCCCTCATTGGTACGAATGTTGTTGGCAAAGCCAATCAAGTTATCCGTATAAACATCACTGCACCATTGCATGGCCAGCTCTACTTGAACGCCATCTTTCTCGCCAGAAATATAGATAATCTCTTCGTGGATAGGGCTTTTGTCGTGGTTAATATAGCCAATATATTCTTTGAGGCCGCCCTCATATCGATAGGTTTCGGTGTGGACCGGATCGACGCGGCGATCGCTGAAGACAATCTCGACTCCACCATTCAAATAAGCTAATTCTTTGAACCGAGCCGCAAGGCGAGCGTACTCAAACTCAGTACCCACCGTGAAAATTTGGTCGTCCGGCTTAAACGTCACTTCCGTACCGCGCTTGCCGTTGGAAGGAGCCGATTGCAAGTCGGCAACGGGCTTACCTCGCTCCATCCGTTGCTCGTGCACCTTGCCATCGCGCCAAACTTTGACTTCCAGCCATTCCGACAGCGCGTTCACTACCGAAACACCGACGCCGTGCAGGCCACCAGACACCTTGTAGCCACCGCCGCCAAACTTCCCGCCCGCATGCAAAACGGTTAGCACGGTCTCTAAGGCCGACCTTCCTGTCTTGGCATGTTTGTCGACTGGAATACCGCGCCCGTTATCGCGTACCGTAGTCGATCCATCGGGATTGAGAATGACCTGAATAGTATCGCAATGTCCGGCCAGCGCTTCGTCTACGGAATTATCGATGACTTCATAGACTAAATGGTGCAGCCCTTTGGGACCGGTGGAGCCAATGTACATCCCCGGTCGCTTACGCACGGCTTCCAAGCCTTCCAAAACCTGGATCTGTTCGGCACCATAGTTCTCTGCCATGAATCATCCTCAAGACATGATGGAAATCTCCGCACCAACCTGACACGAGCGCGGAGGTATTGCTGCAATCTGCGCTTGGGGGTTGAATTTGGTCCAAAAACCGTTAGAGACCGCAGAAGCTTACTCAACCCTAAATTACTCGTTCATTTTAGCACAAATGCCTCAGAGGGGCATATAGGAGGCTCTGAGAGAAAATCTAATTACGGGCTGTCAAAATCTAAAATGTTCCGAACGATCGCCTTGTCAGCGACGTTCGCTCTCCGTCAGGGTGACGCCCAGCGATTGTCCGCCAATGGCAATACCTGCTTCGGCCTTGCCCGCGACCGCAATCGTTTGACCCATCTCTGGCAGTCCTGCCTGAGTCACAACCCAGATTTCGCCGCTGCGATCGCGCAATTGGTAAGCTCCTCGACCGAGGATGCCAATCTGGTTAACCACTTCGCCGCGAACCGTCACCTCGGAATAGTTGCCAGGTTCTGCTTGAACTTCAGCAATGGGGGTTGCACCAGCCAATAGATTTTCCAGTTGGGCGCACCCGGATAGAAACGCAGCACCAGAGCCGAGCACGAGTAGAGGCACAGTACCCCGTACGAGCTTTCTTGCCAGATATCTGAAAAAGCGGTTCCTAACGTAGCTCTTCACGGGCAGATACTCCCGAAGGCCGACTGTCGCTATTCACCTTAGCCCGAACTAAAGGGAAACGCCGGGGGAAATTGCATTAGCGCCCAGAAGCATTTTTCAGGAGAGGGCCGATAAGACCGGGCAAAAATTGATAGGCGGAAGTCGCCATCTGGGCCAGCCCGACCACCACGTCAGTTTTGCCTGTCAGCGAAGCATCGACGATCGCAGTTGCAATGTCTTCTGGCGTCTGGGCGACAAAACTATCCAGGGCGCGCTCCATTTGCAAGCGTTGCGGACCAGTTTGTGTAGCTGTTTGAGGAGACGGTGAGGTGGATTCAGCAGCTTTAGTATCGGTAGAATCTGGATGGTCAGCCGCAGCGCGATCGCCTGTAAAGATGGCGCGATCGAGGAAGTTCGTTTTAACGATGCCAGGGTGCACGCCAATCACGGCAATCCCTTTCGGTTCCAATTCCAAACGTAGCGACTCGGTCAAGCCAGTAACCGCATATTTTGCCGTGCAGTACGCGGCCATCTCCGGTAAAGGCATCTTGCCGCCAAAAGAGCCAACGTTGATAATTTGGCCTTTACCGCGCTCAAGCATGTGAGGCACGAGCGCTCGCAAGGTATTGATATAGCCCCATACGTTGACATTCATCACCTGTTCCCAGTCAGCCCGAGTGGTCGCGGTGAAAGGACCGCTGATGCAAATCCCCGCGTTATTGACCAGAATGTCAACTGCTTCGTAGCGCTCTAATGTCCTATCGATCAGTTGTTGTACTTGCTCGGAGTCAGTAACGTCGGTAGGAATAGCCAAGACTTCGGCGTTGAGATGTTTTTCGAGGTCAATCGCCACTTCCTTGAGAGGGTCCACCGAGCGAGAGGCAATGGCAAGTCGATAGCCCAACTGGGCAAAAGCCCGAGCCGTAGCACGACCAATACCTGCCGAACCTCCGGTAATCAACGCAACTTTAGACATAACAGCTTCGTTCCAGGCAAAGATGTTTCTACTCTAATCAACCCATTTGGGATCGACCTAGCAAAGCGATCGCTCTTGCCAGGCAATCTCCTTGAAGTCGAGATGGATTGAGAGAATAGATTGAGAGAATAGATACCTGCGGCAAACCTGCCACACTAGAGTAGAGATATAAGCGCGCAGAGGCGAAGAATTCGGGCATGTTGACGTTTTTGGTGTTGGTCTATATCGGCGTCACCCAATGGCTGTATTGGACGCGCGACCCGATTCGCACGGATGTCAATTTCGTGTTGTCGCGCTGGTACGAATGGACCCGCGACGCTCTGGAATTTGCCTGGTATCGCTACGTCTCCTCCCGACCGCGTCGCACCCGCCAACGCCGCTATGTCGATCCTCGCTACATCGAGCCCGAATCGCCCAGCTATACTTACTATCAAGACGTACCCGATTACGTCGATGAAGAAGAGTGGGACTAAGGCACCCACTCCAACAGCACGCCCAAACTCGATTCCTTTTCAGCGGGCGATTTCCACCA
>JBCBVC010000187.1:0-6281 GCA_039817845.1 Cyanobacteria bacterium J06642_2 | reverse complement strand
TCACACCCTGCCGAAGATGCTGTGATTGGGGTGCTGAAGTTGGCGTGAATCACCTGCCGAAGTTCGGTGAATATGCAGGAGACGGCCTGCCATGGAGATGTCTTCCATATGCAGCAGCAACTTGCAGGGGTTGCCAATAGTCTGTCTCGACAAGCCCAAGGCGCGACATCACGCCGACTTAAACTGAAGCAGCAGATTTCCAAAGCCAGACTGATGCAGAAAGTGACCCGACAAATGAGGAGCCGTTTGGTTCACGCCAAACGCCGAGAACGTCAGCTGGTGTCCCTGGCCAAGGATCTCAAAATCCTGTCACAGTGGATGTCGCACGATGTTCTCAAACTGGCAGGTCCATCCCTGGAGGTGCGTCAGGAGCTGTTTGACTTCATCGTGCGAGAACTTCAGCAGCTCGAAGACAAACAGCATCCGAATATTCGTAAACTCCGCAAGGCGTTACGCAACCAACGGGATGAGCTGCTGGCTTTTGCTGGCGTTTTAGATCGAAAGCTGGCTGAGATTGCCAATGACTTTGACATGTCCTTACAGGCGGTTCGCGAGGTATGCTTGCTCTACCGCAAACCGCCGACTTCCCAGGCTTACTAGGAACGGTGGAATCAGTTGCATCGCCAGCTTTCCCATCAATTTCATCCGCTGATGGAGGCTGTGAGTGAGGCCCTCTCGCAAACCCCGCGAGCCAGTTCTCTGGTGGAGAACCTTAACTCACGATTGCGGAACTACTTTTTCCTGCGCAAAACATTGGGAGATTCCTACTTGAGCCTGCTGCAATTTTTCCTGAACTATCGACGGTTTATGCGCAGTGAACTACCCGAGCGAGCTGGAAAAAGCCCTGCTGAGCTGATGACGGGGAGCGCTCATCCACACTGGCTCGAACTGCTGGGATTCGAGCGCTTCCAAAGAGCATAATCAGGCTTCATATGGACTGCCAGGTCATCCACAAATGATGGCCGGCTTTAGCGTGAAAGTGTTACCTAAAAACAGCCAAATCTGAACCGTGCCGCTAGAACGGGTTGAGAGCCTTGAAATATTTCATCTTGTAATCCGACCTTAATGCCAGACAAGTCTTGGGATTGATTGAGCTCAGTGGCAAGCACAGCGGCCGATTGGAGGCGATTGTGAATCGTTCCGATACTGACATTCAGATCGAACAGATCGCGAAACAGTTCGACGACTCCTCGGTAAGAACAGTGGCAAATCAACACCAATGCCAGGATGAGCTGGAACAGCCAGGTTTTGGTGATTGGCAGATGAAACAGAGTATCTGGGGCGTTTGGTGATGGGGCGAATGACCCGTTGAGCGCTTCTTGGGCTTGGTTAACCTGTTGGTAAACGAATTTACGGCTGACCTGAAGCTCGTCGGCTAAGTGACTAATTTGTTGTGATTTGGAGAGCGCTTGGATGGCAATCGCTTGACGCACTTCTGGGCTCAACTTGGCGGCGACTGAGGGGGCTGCATTCATTCGGTATGATCAGTTTTGAGTGAGAACGACAAGCACTCACACTACATCGCCCTGCTAAAAAGTGTTACCCATTTCTGAACCGAGCCCTTTTTTCTGCGCCGCAGCTTGAGTAGCTCTTATCTGAGTTTGCTGCAATTCTTCCTTAACCATCGCCGTTTCCAGCGCAGCTTGCATCCAGAGCGAGTGGGCAAAAGTTCGACGGAATTGATGACGGGGAAGGCCCATCCTCACTGGCTGGAAATGCTGGGATTCGAGCATTTCAAAAGGATATAATCCTGCATCCTCGAATTCACCTGGTCATCCCCGTAAGGTGGCCGAGTTTATCCTGCCACTGTTACCCAAATACTGCCTTTTTTGAACCATGCCCCATAGCTTTCTCCCGAATGACTTAACTCATTACTTCCGAATCTCGTTCTGCGAAAACTTCTTTAGCAGCAAAAATCCCATTCAAGGCAGCTGGGAATCCTGCGTAGACTGCCATTTGAATGATGACTTCTACCACTTCTTTGCGAGTGCAGCCAACATTCAATGCGCCGTGAATATGGACTCTGAGTTGCGGTTGAGCATTGCCCATTGACGTCAGGGCCGCAACCGTGGCAATTTCTCTAGATTTCAGATCTAATCCTGGACGTGAATAGATATCTCCAAACGGAAATTCAATAATGTACCGCGCCAAATCAGGAGCAATTCCATTTAAGCTTTTAATCACTTGTTCGCCAGCATTTCCATCGACTTCTGCAAGTTTTTGCCAGCCTTGTTGATAGCGATCAGTTTTTACTTCTTGTAAGTGAACTTGTGTCATATTGTTCCTCCAATTCTTGGTAGTGCTGAACTTTCTCCTGAATCACTTTTAGGTTTTGAGTCAGTTCATTGATCTGTCGATGGACACGCTGTTGATGAGCTGCAAGCAGTTGCCGTCGTTGAGCGAAAGTGTGATCGCCTTGTCTTCGTAACTCAGCAAACTGCTGCATTTCCCGAATTGGCATTCCGGTTGCCCGCAACCGAGTCAAGAAATTGATCCAGGCAATGTCTTGACTGGAATAGCGACGATGACCGCTCGAAGCTCTTTCAATCGGGGCAAGCAAACCAATTCGTTCGTAATAACGTAAAGTATGCGTGCTCAGTTGAGTGAGGGCTGCAACTCGTTGAATTGACAGTTCCGTATCCATGCCTCTCATCATAAAACTTAGAGTGCGCTCTAAGTCAATGGCATAGTTCAAGAATCAGGTCGGGCATTGTGCAGGAAATTGTCAGACGTGGGTAGCCAAATTGTGTTGCATTTCCACCAATGTGCTCGCGCCTATCTCTATTTTTGTTCAGGCAGCCTGAACAATACTCCGGACAGTTTTAGGCAGCGATAGTGCCGTAATCAAGCAGCTTGCGGTAAGCCAGTCGGGATTTTATCCACTTCAGCGATATCCCTAACTCAGCACTAAATCGGTTGAGCAGATGCTCGTTGAGGGCTCGCCGTTTGTAGGAAGCCACCGAAAAGCTGAGCGGCTCACTCAAGCTGTGGCCTCGTCTGAGGTCAGCCTTGAGCAGATTGAGGGCGGTCAAACAGACGTTGACGTGAGTGTCGAGCGCCACCTCCGAGCGGGCTTGAGCATCGGCTAAGCCCAGACATTGCTTGGCATCACGGAAGACAAACTCGATTTGAAAACGCGCTTGGTAGTAGCGATACAGGCTCATGGCATCGAGGCTCAGGTCGGTGGAGAAGAGCAGCATATAGCGCTCGTGACCCTTGCGGGTGTATCGCACGTAAGCCAGACGCACTCGACCTTTGAAGCTCACCGAGTACACTACAGCCGTGTAAAGCTGGGTGTGCTCGTCCACCTGGGCCACCCATTCCAATCGACTCGGGTCGTGCACATTCACTTTGCCCTCATACAGCCGAGGTCGTCCGCGTCGCTTCTGAGGCCCCTCATAGAGATGCTTGAGCGCAGCATCCCGTCGCAGTTTGCCAATGCAGTGCCACCCCAGCTTGCGGACTCCACAGACCCATTTCTTGCTGTAGTATCCGTCGGCCACCACATAGGTAATGGACTCGGGCACGTAGGGTTGAGTATCGGCCAGATACCCCAGGTAGAAATCCAATCGATTACCGCTCGGGCTCGACTCATCCGACGGCTGCGGCTGGCTGCTCGTACTCAAGCCTGCTGGCGTTTGCTGGGCCGAGAGGCTGTAGGCCGTGTTCTGCTCCACATCTACCACGGCAATCACCGACCATTCCAACCCCTTCTCGGCTCGTCCTGACTTGCTGTTGTAGAACTGGTCTAAGCCGTCGGTATGACGACCGCTTTTCGAGACAAACGTGGCATCGACTGCGAGAATCTGAACATTCTGAGGGCTCGTACACGAGCCCATCAGAGCTTGATTGAGGCTCTCAAGTCCGAGTCCTCGGTGATAGTGGCGACGGATGGTGCGTTCGCTCAGATGAGAGTAGCGACTGAGATGGGTGAAGTTGACTTTGCCACAGGCGACCATCATCGTGCTCATGAGGCTGAGCAGAAACTGACGTTGGGGTTTGTGAAATGGCCTGCTGTGTCTAGCAGGCCCGTTAGGATATCTGTGAGGCTGTCCATCGGTGCGATATGAAGTGACTTTCTTCGCACTCTACACGGTGGGCGGCTTTGTTCAGACTTCACGTTCAAAACTGTCCGGACTATTGATCACCCATAACCTCCAAGAAAATGTCACGAGGCTACATGCAGCTCTTGATTTCTGAATCAACCTAAATTTTTATAAGTTTCTACTTTTTTGACGTTAATGCATGAATTGAATAGCCAAAAGATAAGATTTGATATGGACAGCAATCGCATGTGCAATCCTATCAGAATTGTTTTTTGTTTATTTCTCAATTTTGAGCATAATCTTTTTTAGAAAGCGCGGAATCCGTATCCTGTAGACCATACAGAAGCTGGAGAATTTCAACAATAACTGTTGGATCAAATCTATGACTCATGGCGTTTTGATTTGGATATAGCAGCGCTAATTACGACTAGATTCTGAATAGATAAAATGTTCTCGGCAGATTGAAGGCGGCAATGGCAGTACTATAAGAATGCAAAATTAATGCCTGGAGAAGATATACGATGGCGTTGTCGCGAACTGATGAGTTAAAGAAGGCTGCTGCGGAGAAAGCTGTCGAACGCGTGCAAACTAATACCATCGTCGGCCTCGGTACGGGCTCTACGGCTGCCTTTGCTGTCAGCGCTATTGCTCATCGGATGCAAACGGAAGGACTCTCGATCATTGGCGTACCCACATCCGAACGTACGTACGAACAGGCCAAATCCCTCGGGATCCCGCTATCGACCTTAGAAGAACATCCCCATCTCGATTTGGCGATCGACGGTGCGGACGAAATCGAACTCGGCTCTCTTAACCTGATTAAAGGGGCAGGGGGCGCGCTGTTGCGAGAAAAACTGGTGGAAGTCAGTGCCAAAGAGCTAATTATTGTTGCCGATAAATCTAAGAAGGTGAATCAACTAGGTGAAATTTTCGCGCTGCCTGTTGAAATCGTTCGCTTTGGCTGGAAAAGCACTTTTAGTCGTGTAGAAGCCCTCGGCTGCGAACCCAAACTTCGTCTCACGGATAGTGGAGATCCCTTTATTACCGACGAGCAGCACTACATTATCGATTGCGCCTTTGGCCCAATGGAAAATCCCGTCGCGATCGCCGACGCGCTCAAAGCAACTGCAGGTGTTGTCGAGCACGGCTTATTCATCAACATGACAACCATGGCAATTGTGGCAACTGACGACACCATCGAAGTATTGGAAAAAAAATGAATTAGTTCCTCGACTCTCTCCCCCTAGCTCCCCTCGATTTTTCTTCGAGCAAATGTTGAGGAGAGCTAGTACCTTATTTCAGCCTATCCTCATCGAGCGCGTCACAATGCATCCTCACCTTCCGCGCATTACTCACGCTCACCTGCACGCGATCGCTACTACCCCTGAACGCTTTAAAAGTCAGTTCCTCGATCTAACCGACCTGCCCACTTTGCCTAATGATGTTGAGGCCATTGAACGCGGTCGCAGGTTCCATCAGCTGATGCAGCAGCATTTTCTCGGCTTGGATATCGGGCCGTTATTAGCTGCTGATGCAGACTTAGAGCGCTACTTTCGGGCTTATCAAACCCATCCACCGGATTTGATCGCAGGTACTCGCCACTCTGAATGCGTTCTGACCAGTGCGTGGGGAGAGTTTCAACTCTATGGCGTACTCGATCTGCTGGTGTTAGCTCCGGATCGCGCCCAGATCGTCGACTGGAAGACCTATCGACGTCCCGCACCTGCGGATCGCTTGTGTCAACACTGGCAGACCAGACTGTACTCGTACCTGCTGGCCGAGAATGCGAGCGTCGATCGCGCAGCTCTGTCCGTAACCTACTGGTTTGCTGAAGCTCCCGACTCTCCTGTGGTTATTCCTTACAGCGACACTGCCTATGAAAAAGACCGCGATCTCATTGGCGATCTGCTCGGGCAGCTCGAAAGCTGGCTCACTTGCGGCTTTCCGGAACCGGAACCATCCCTGTCAGCACTTCTTGCGGTGGATTGCATGCCTGAATTGCCGTTACCCTAATCAATAGTCCGGACAGTTTAGAGGTTGAAGTTAGAAGAAAGGCGTCCACCATGTAGAGTGCAGATGTCACTCAAAACACTCTGATGGACGCCTTTCTTCTAACTTCAACCTCTAAACTGTCCGGACTATTGGATAGATATAGGTTTGATGAAATAATTTTTTTTGGCGCTATTGCTAGCATGGAAGAGGAGGAGATGGGAGATGCGATCCCAGCGATTCGAT
>JBCBVC010000186.1:0-6361 GCA_039817845.1 Cyanobacteria bacterium J06642_2 | reverse complement strand
CATTAAAGATGAGGGTTTGGGACGATGTCCTTGTCGTCCGGCCACAATTGCTTGCAATTCGCGATAAATTTCGGGATTGGGAAAATGAGTTTCTAGCTCTCGCTCTCGATCTGCATAGGGATAAATATTGATATTGACATCGGTTCGGGTAGATTCTTCTGAAACGGAAGTTGGATTGAGCAATGTGGCTAGCTCGGCAATATTTGAATAAGCTGAAAATTGGCTGGGGTGGAGATCGAACCCTGCATCTCTAATGCGAGAAAGAATTTGAATGTTGAGGATAGAATTGCCTCCGAGTTCAAAAAAATCATCATAGATACTAATTGAATCTAGCCCTAAGGCTTCACTCCATATAGTGGCTAAAACTGATTCCGTTTCATTTCGAGGTGGGGCGGAAACCGTGTTTGTGTTGAAGAATTGCTTATTAACTTGTGGCAGTGCCTTGCGGTCAATTTTGCCGTTAGCGTTTCGAGGTAAAGTGGGGAGTTGAACAAATGCTGCTGGGAGCATTGCGTCAGACAATCGTGCTTTGAGATAGCTACGCAGAGCGTTAGAGTCTAGTGTCTTGGCATTCTTCTCAGGCACTACGTAGGCAATGAGGTGCTGAGTGCTAGGCGAATAGGTTAATCCATTACGATTTGAGGTCAGCTTTTCTTTTCTACGTTCGGACTGGTGAGTCTGGTCTACGCGCTGTGCTAGCTGCTGTTGTTGTTCGCGCGATAAAGCTCGTATTCGCTGTCGATACTCTGTTTTACGATTCATGACTCGCACTCGCCATTAATGCTTCAATGGTTTGAACGGCTTTATCTTCCTGGGCGTATTCGTGGAAGATAGTCTGCATTTGTTTCACGTTTGTTTGAATGGAATCACTGGTTAATAGTTCGTGCAGGTGATGTTGAATTACCATTGCGTCATCTCGGTGGCGATCGCCTCGAATCCCCAAGCTGTGGTAGGCAACGCGGGCAGCATTCCCATTTTGATCGGTTACTTCGACGGAGTATACGAGCATCGGGACGCCAAAGTAAATGCACTCGTTAATCGTGTTGATGCCAGCATGAACGATAGCACAGTCGGCATTTTCTAGAACGAAAAGTTGCGGCACTCGTGGAAAAACGCGCACGTTGGCGGGGAGATGACCTAGCGTCTGCGGATCGAGGTTTCCGCCTAAGCTTAAAATCAAAGTCCACTGCGGCTCGCTCGCGATCGCGTTGATAATATTCTGGAGAAACTCCAAATTGTAAGACCCAGAAAAGGTACCGAAGGCACAGTAGATCAGAGCTCGGGCTGCTGAGTCATTGCGATGTTGGTCGATGAGTTTCTCAAGATGCTGGCGGACAGCGCGATCGCTCTCGGTAATGGAGTCTTGACGAGTGAGAGCAATTGACGGCCCCACGTAGTGAAACGTTGGATGTGGCTGGTGGGGAAAATCGAACTCATAGGCATTGAGGCTGAGCACCGGGATAGTGCGATAAGAGAAAGGAATTAACCATTGGTAGAGGTCAATCTCTGGCCAGAATGTCACCCCCACTTCCCGAGCGTAATGACCGAGAACAGACACGCGATCGCAACCAAAGGTCCGTAGCCGTTGTCGCTGTCGCTGGCGCCACTTGCTCAACCGAAATCGCAACCACAGCCATTCCAACTGCAACGGAGGTCCTTCTCCAGGTATGGCAGAGTGATGGAGAGGGGGCAGTCCGGGGCGCTTCCTCAGGGATATCCAGGTACTTAAAAGCGCGACGGGAATGGAGAGCGCTGTCGCGGCAATGACATACTCGGGAAATTCAATATCGATTAGGAACAGGTCGGCGGACAGACTGGCTAGTCCTTCCTTGATGTCTAGCAAACCCATGACTTTCATCGCTTCCTGACGGCGCTGTCGCACTGTAGGAATTTTGACGAGCCATTGCGTTATTTTGGTGCGCAGCCGAGTCCATCGATTGGCGGACGGACTGGCATTTTGCTTTTCGAGGCGCGCGTAAGTGTACCCTTGGGCCACGATGGGTTCGGGCAGTTTTATAAAGTGTAGACCTTGAGCGGAGACGACATCGCCGACATCGTAGGAACTCGCGTATTCAATCTGATGCCCGGCAGCCTGCAGGCGACGAGCCAGCTCGAAGTTGGCGTTGAGAATGCTGGTGTAGCCGCTGGTGATGAATACAATGCGCGCCATGGCAGTCTTCCTGAGATCAAGCAGATGCTTCCACGGGCTGTTGGCAGAGCGAACCTAATAGCTCCTCAGCTTGCCAAGGTTCTAACTCTGTCAATCGATCGACTAAACGCTCGAATTCATTCTCATTTTTCAAATTAAAAGCTTGCTGTTCGCGAACTGGCGAAGCGGGAGCGTCCTCGGTGGCAATCACAGCTACTTCGCGCACGTCCGGATGCTGAAGCAGTGCATCTTCAATTTCGCCCAGTTCGATGCGGTGGCCGCGAATTTTGACCTGGCGATCGCGCCGACCCAGCCATTCGAGATTGCCATCCGCGCGATAGCGAGCCACATCTCCCGTACGATACAGGTACTCTCCTCCAAGCGAGAACGGATTAGCCACAAATCGCAACTGGGTCTGCTCGGGTCGATTGAGATATCCCCGAGTCACTCCAGCGCCGCCAACATAAAGCTCTCCTGCTGCCCCAATGGGCACCGGGCGCAAGCGATCGTCTAGTACATAAATTTGAGTATTAGCCACAGGTTTGCCAATGGGGATGGTGGCCGCTTCCGAAGGTACAGCTGAATCCGCAGCAATCCGGTACGCGCTACACCACACGGTAGTTTCAGTCGGGCCGTACTCGTTGTAAAGCGTCGTTTGGGGCAGCATTGCATAATGCTGTTGAGCCAGCGATCGCGGACAGGCTTCTCCGGCCACAATTGCGACCTGCAAAGACTGAAGTTGCGAGCGGGAGGCATCGGCGAGCAGCAGAGCATACAGCGTGGGCAAACAAAGGGTGTGAGAGATGTTGTGAGTCGCAATCAGGTGCGCCAGATGCTGGAGATCTTGCTCCATGTGTTGGCGAGGTAACACGAGCGTTCCTCCTTGGCAGAGCGTCCAGAAGATGCCCGCGACGGAGCTGTCGAACGACAAGGATGACAGTAACAAGAAGCTACGCACGGCTTCGGGGTAGTACTGCACGCGCGCCTCTATCGAATGAACTAGGTTGCGATGTTCGACTGGCACCCCTTTGGGCTTACCCGTGGACCCCGACGTGTAAATGATGTAGGCCAGCGAGTCTGAAGCGATCGCGTCAGATGAAGGCGCGTGGGTCGGGGACTTGGCAATGGCGTCAGCTTCGTCATCTAGGCAGAGCATGCGATCGCATTTGGCGGACAAGACGTCGAGCCAAACCCGTCGAGTGACCAGAACGGCGACATTTGCATCTTCGAGTACAAACTGAAGCCGCTCCAGTGGATAAGCGGGATCGAAGGGGACGTAAGCACCGCCAGCTTTGAGTACCGCCAGAATCGCCACGATCGCCTCGAAAGATCGCTCTAGGCAAATGCCCACCCGAGTGTTTGTAGTAACTCCAAGTCTTTTCAAGTAATGGGCGAGCTGATTGGCCTGTTGTTCCAAAGCTCGGTAGGTTAGACGCTCGTCTGCAAACGCGATCGCGACCGCTTCCGGGACGCGCTCGACCTGAGTTTCGAAACGGTGGTGGATGCAGATATCTTCGGGTAGGGGCGCCTGAGTTTGATTCCAGTCGTGCAGGAGTAACTGTCGTTCCATTTTTGTCAGGCAGGGAAGCTCGGACAGCGTTGTCTGAGGATGCTCGACAAATCCCTGCAAGAGCGTTTCAACTTGCGCCAAGATGCGTTTGGCCACTTCATCTGAAACCAGACGGGGATCGAAGATGAGCCTGAGTTCCAATTGCTTGCCCGGCATGACGACGAGTACGAGCGGATAATTGCTTTGGTCGCGCGCGTCGATGTCGCTTACTTCAAATCCGAGAGTGTGGGTTTGTGGAGTCGTCGGCTGATTTTCGAATGCGACCAAACTGCTGAATAAGCGATCGCCCGCGGCGATATCGCTCCAGGTCTGAATATCTGAAAGCGGGGTTGCCTCGTAGGCACGGGCGTCTAAAGCTTGACGTTGCAAGTCTTGCAACCACGGCACGAGTTCGGTCGACTCCGCGATCTCCACCCGCACGGGCAGCGTGTTAACAAACAGCCCAATCCGACTCTCAATATCGGCAAGATCGATGGAGCGACCTGACACCACGAGGCCAAAAACGATATCTCGCTCGCCGCTGTAGCGACTCAGCACTAACGCCCAGGCTCCGTTAATGAGGGTACTCAACGTCAAGCGATGGGTGCGTCCGAAGTCTTGCAAAGCAGTCAGAAAGCGCGTGTCAAGCAGGTGCGAGCGGAAACAAGCTTCGGCGCTGGAAGCGGTCGCAACGCTGCGTTCTCCCGGTAAGGGGGTCGGCTCGGTAAATCCTGCTAGCAGCGCAGTCCAAAACTGCCGCGCTGAGGTCCAGTCTCGTTCTTGTAACCAAGCAATGTAGTCTCGATAAGGCTTGGGTTCGGTCAGCTCCGGCTTGCGACCGTCAACCAAGGCAGCATAGCAAGCGTAGACCTCATCCCAAATCAGAGGGGTAGACCAACCATCAGTCAGTAAGTGATGACAGGTCCAAACCAACTCGTATGTGTCGTCGGACAAGCGAATGAGGGTGAAGCGTGTGAGGGGCGCGCAATCGAGGGCAAATCCAAGACTTCGGTCCTGCTGCAAGAAAGTTTTTCGAGCAAGCTCCAGCTCCGGGCGATCGCGCCAGTCTTTTTCATGCCAAGGCAGCTCGACCTGCTGCCGCACGATTTGTAGCGGTTCGTCCAACTCCCAAACGAACATCGTCCGCAAAATTGGATGCCGGTCCCAAGCCTGCTGCCAAGCTTGCTTGAGAAATTCGGGATTGAGAGCGCCCCGTAGCTTACACGTGTACTGGCCGATATAGACTCCAGAATCTGGCGCTGTTAAGGAATGAAAGAGCATTCCCTGCTGGACAGGCGAGAGAGGATAGAGGTCTTCGACGTTTTCTAACTCCATCAATTTGCCCTCTCCGACGCGCGACCTTTCTGTTGCTTCGCCAACAAAGCGGCCAACTTACCCCTATTTTTCTCGTCCAGTCTTTTCAGAGAAAACGCTTCGGTTGATTGTGATATAGAGGGTTTAGCTGGGGTTGGGTGGGCCTGGGCGATCGCTGCTAGGTCTGCAACGGTCGGATAGCGAAAAAGCTGTTGAGGGGTCAGGCTAAATCCACGCTCGCTGGCTCGGGCTGCAACCTGAATGGCTGAGATAGAATCGCCTCCTAGATCGAAAAAATTATCCCGAGTTCCGATCCGATTGACGCGAAGCACCTGTTGCCAAATAGCGGCTAAGGTTTGCTCCAAAGGAGTGCGCGGCTCGACGAATTCCGTTTTCAGTTCGGGGCGGACTTCGGTCAGTTCGGGTAGCGCTTTGCGATCGACTTTGCCATTGGGAGTGAGGGGCATCGATGCCAAGCAGACAAAGTGCGTTGGAATCGTGTTCTGCGGTAGTTTTTGACTGAGAAATGCCCGGAGTTCGGCAGTTTCGACTGCAGGAGATCGCGCTCCCGTCACGTAATAGGCGACCAATCTAGCCTGCATGTCTTCTCGCCAGTCACCATAACCAATGTCTTGCAGGATCTGTTCGACTTCTGAGATATCAATCTCGTCGTTGAGTTCTGCAATCGCGGCATCTCGCGTCTTGTGGCCCATACGCACGTCCCAACTGTAGGGCAAAGCATAATTGTGATAGCCTTGCTTTTCAGTATGAACGTAAATACCGACATTATTGATTGAGCAGTTGGTCGATCTTCCTGTATCAGAAGGCCGCACCCAAGGAGCGCGATCGCGCAAGAAAGTCAGCATTTCGTCAAGGTTGACATCGCAGTAGCGATAGAAATCGACGATCTCAACAGACTCGAAAATATCGTCCGATTGAAATACTTCGACATCCATCAATTTTGAAATTGCGTCATGGGTACGGTGATATGCTTTACGCGCGGCCAGGATAGTAGAGTCTATTTGCTCTATGCTGGCTTCATCAGCACCTGTAAATAGTTGCGTGAATAGTTCTTCTGTTAACCGAGTTTCGAAAAACTGACCGCGCGATAATCCCGTTACGATACAAGGAATCCCTTTCTCGTATGCCAGTTTCATACTGAGGGTGTAGATGGTTTTAAAGCAGCCGTTACACACATTGCAGTGTCGTTTGAGGCTATCGACAAACACCTCATTCATCACGGGGTTAGTAGCAAATATGTGATCGACGCCGACGTGATTTACCACTCGACGGATGTTGGCTTTTACGCTAGACAATGGTTACATTTCCGAGCAAGCCAAAGCCAACAT
>JBCBVC010000185.1:0-6462 GCA_039817845.1 Cyanobacteria bacterium J06642_2 | reverse complement strand
CCAACCGGTTTTGTTCATCTTTTTCATACAGTTATCCGCTTTTGCATCTGTGTGATTTTCTCGTCTGCTGCCTGAGATAAACAATTAAGCTTTTTTGAGATTACCCATTCTTTGCGAAAATCAAACAACACGTGGCACCGCTAAAAATTTTCTTTAGTAATGCGATATAGACTAGAAGGATAGATCCGATTGGTGGCTTCGTCGGCGATCTCTAGCGCACCTCATGAGTTTATGTTGGTGCGGGTTGTGGGCATAACTAAGGTCAACTCAAGGTCGGTTTGCCTGTCCACATACCAAAAAAACTCTATGAAAACCTCAACGATTGACACACTTGCTGATGACTACATCGTGATCGATACGGAAGGCAAGCCAGTCTTGAGGGAACTAGCCATTGTCAATAGCAGAGGAGAAACCATATGCGAACTCCACGTGGATCGAGAGAGTGAAGTGGGTCATCCCAACCTCCACCTGCAAACGCTTCCAGATGTGCTGCACCAGTTCGCGCGTCACAGTCACAACAAAGTCGTCGTCTGTCATCATGTCGAACACGATCGCCAGGTATTGCGGGACAGCTTTACCCACGCCCACATACCTTGGGTCGAACCGCAATGGGCTTGTAGCTGCGAGCTGGCCAGAAAAGAATTGAGCGATGTCCATAGCTACGGGTTAGAAAATCTCGCTCACGCATTGAATCTGCAAGTCAACGGCCAATACTTCAACGGCGACCGTGCCCACAGCGCTCTCTACGATGCTGAGTTTACTTATCAGCTCTATCGCCTCTTGCGCCGCAGACAAAACATCCGGGCTTTGAAAGATCGCCCCAATCCGTTCACCAGCAGCCGCGTCGACACGCCGTTCCAAACGCATCCCAACCTAGATCGGGTGTCTCAAACCGAGTTCGAGCGACTCAAAGCGGTGATTCGAGATGTCGAGCGTGATGTGAACCATCAAAGCCAAGGAGTGGTGGTTCAGGGCGAACCTGGATCTGGCAAAACCCATATCATCATGCGTCTAGCCGACGATCTGCTCGATGACCATCGCTTGCTGTTTATCCGGCAACCCAATAATGCAGAGTCCATCCTCTACCACACCTACAGTCGCATCCTCGAATCCCTGGCAGAGTCGGTGGGAGAACGGACGCAGCTCGACCTCCTGCTCACCCGCAGTCTCGCCCCCATCGTTCGAGCCGTCGTCACCGGAACCGAAGCCCAAAGCGATCGCGTCATTTTGGAAGCGTTGGCATCCGATCGACTCGACCTGCTCGGTGCAGAGGGGAGCAGAAAGCAACGTGAATACTGGGATCGGATTGAGAAACACGCTCAGCGATGGTGGAACGAAACGTACTCCAACAGCGGCTATGCTCCTGCAATTCTTAAGGGGCTGATGCGCTACTGCCGCTACACTCAGCTTCATCTCAAAAATGCCGTAACTCGTTGGCTTTCGGGCAGCGAACTTAACGGGGAGGAGCTAAGTTCTGTCGGGTTAGAAAGCTGGCCTGACAGGATGAGCCGAGAAGCGTTTGCCCTCGAAGCCATTGCAGTCCTGGGCAAACTGTCCCTACTCGATCGCCCGTTGATTCTCGTGTTTGACCAGTTGGAAGCGCTGGGAATGGCCGAGCATCGCCCGATTCTGATGGCCTTCGGCGAGGCCGTGAAAGAGCTGTTTACTCACGTGCCCAACTGCGTCATCATTCTGAATCTGTTTCCAGATCGTTGGACACAGTTCCAACAGTTGTTTGACGGTTCGATAGTCGATCGCGTGTCGCAAACTCAAATTGTGCTGCAAAAGCCGCCTCTATCAGTTATGCAGGACATGATCTCGATGCGTCTCGAAGCATTACCGGCCTCGACCGAGGATATTTTCGAGCCGGAAGAGCTGCAGGACATTCTGGAGCAGTCATCCATCCGCAAAGTCATCAACCGAGCCTCCGACTACTATCGCTATCGCATCTGCAACGTGCCCTTACCGCCACAGAGCGAGCCTGCACTAAAGGTGTCGACTGAAGATACGATTAGCTCTGCCGAAGTCCTGCGACGACTGCGCCATTTGGAAGAAAGAGTATGGTCATTGCGTGCCACGCTCGACCATCACGGCCTATCTCATGACGGCCAGCCAGCTATCCCCGCAGGGGTTGAAGCAAATTCGCCCGCGCTCGCTCCAACAATAGTCAGCCCCTCGTCATCCCAGCAAATCGTGCATGCCTATTTGGAAGACCAACGAGAGCTCTTGGCCCGACAGTACGAAAAGCCCACCATTTGTGACGACAGTGACGATATTGGTAAGCTTCGAGCGATTGCCTTGGCGATGAGTGAAATCAAATCGTTCCAAACCCAACGCCTGAGTTTGGGCAAGAGGAAACTGCCAGAGCATCTCGTCATCCAGAGCAGTCGAACGCGGGTCATGGGGTTTTTAAATACAGAAAGCTCCCGTTCGTTCCTCGCACGGCTGCAGAATTTCAATCAGCTAGTGTTATATCATCCCCACATGCGCTTCGGGCTATTTCGCGATTCTCGCCAACGGATTATGACGGGAAAAGTTACGCAAACTGCGATCGAACGTCTCAAGAATGCTGAGAATGGGTCTTTCAATATCTTGGCTAAAAAGGAGCGCATTGAATTGGAATTAATAAATAAGATGATTACAGATATCCGCAATCGAGATTTAGACGTGGATTTGCCTGACGCCATGCGCGCGATCGCAGTGTGGAAAGGACGAACGTGGCTAACAAAACTTTTCGATTGAGGCAATTGCTATGGGCAGCGTAATCCACATCATAGCTGTCGTATGATTACGCTCCCTATCGAATCTCCTTTGTCTGGAAGAGTTCTACTTGCTGCTTCAGTTCTCGGGGTATCAGTAGAATTTTCCGAGAGACTGGTTTTGTCGGAGTTCGCACCCACAAGTGGCATCGAAATCTCCTTTCAAGCAGAGCTAGCCGCAGATTCATCAGCTTAGGGGCTACTTGATAAATCCATACCCTAAACGACCGTCCGCGTCTTGTACCGTCTAGTCAGCAGGCGATCGCCTTCCATAAAGAGAAGTTCTATTGCTGGCTGGATTGCAATGCTTTCTCTAGCTTGTCGATACTCGCGCCTAGCTGCTGCTGAATGACTTTCGCTTGCTTCAAAGTTAGTTTGATATCAAAAAACGCCATATCTTCAAAAGTCTGAACTGCGTCTCTTTCATAGATATAGGGGGCGAGCGTACTTTTACCTAAAGCAAAAGCCGCAACGATATAGCTATCACTAATGTCCGCTCCTCATGCCAATTCACTTTGACGTTACTTCCTGGAGCGTGCTGTTTGAACATATATTCTCTGCTCATGCTCTGACCTTCTCCTCTCTCTATTTATGTAGCTCGATCGCCCAATAATGTCGCATACCCCTACAGTAACGCTCTCACCGAAGGTTTGACTTTAGGAATCACGATCGCTTTCATACGCCAATTTTAGGGGCTGTACAAAAATCGCTTATTTTCATGATCTCGGCATAGGGCCTATTCCAGCCCGTAGCGCGCGCTCGTCTCCTTCAACACCTCTCGATGCTTGTCTGCTAGCGACTGCGGAGCTAGAAACTGAACCGAAGGCACGAACTTATACGACCAGCGACAGAACTCCGAGAGCGATCGCGGTGGCAACATTACCTGGTAATCCACAAACTGCACTCGCCCATCTATAGCAGACCGCGAGCCTTTGCGAATCGTCTGGCTAGGATGACGGCGCTCTCCCTCCACGATAAAGGGCACGGCCTCTCCCCAAAATCTCACGCGCACGGTCTCGAATTTCAACAGTCCCGCCAACTCTCGCCGCTGCTCCTCTCGACCTCCTAAAAACAATCCCCACCCTTGCACCACCAGCCGATGGGCTGCCTCCAACCGCTGGAGCTGCATCTCCAACGAGCGCGCCGGAATGTTTTCTATCACTCGACACACATCCGCAAAGCGATCGAGCCGACCGATCGCTAAATGTCCCGAGCCCTTCTCCCCCACCGCCGGACAGACATCGTAAATCAAATACCAAGCCACATCGTGAAACGCGAGCTGCAGCGGCCACACCTGCATCGTTCCCGTCCGCGCCCCCACCGCCTCACTGGCGTAAACATTGCGCGAGCGCGACAGTTCCACCACCTGTCCCGACACCATCGCTCGTTCGAGCGCGTCCAAATGATGAATTAACGTGCGCCGATACCGCCCCTGCCGCATCATCTCCTCCGGATCGACATCGTGCACGACCCGATTCAACTGCTGCCGCACTGGATAAAGCGAGCGCTCCAACGACTCGAAAGACGAAGGCGACCGAGCGTGACCGCGTAATCGTTTCGAGATCGCCTGATAAATGACGTGAGACATTGGATCTGCCTGATAATGGCCCATCGACCGCAGTGCTTGCAACGCCAGCTCGCATTCCGACGGCGACATCACCCCCGTCCCGATGAAATACCCCTCTCGATACGGCTGCCGGCCCAAGATGCCGTATTGCCTCAGGGTGGCGATGTCCTTTCGCAACGTTGCCACCGAACGCGCCCGCACCTCAATCCCATATTCCGTCCCTAAAGCGGTCACCCGCGCTTGCAACTGTTCCAGTCCGCCCCCCTCGTCCTCGTCCTCTCGCGCCCCTACGCCTGGATAAAGTGCAATCGCCGCCACTATCAGCAACAGTCGCTCAAATGCCGCCAACGTCGTATATGCATGTGCCGGAGTCGAACGCCCCACCGCAATATCCCTCAGCCCCCGCGTATGCCAGCGCATCGCGACCGCTCGTAAATTCCGATCTATTTTTAGATCGTTCTCTGAGTAGAGTTAATTACGCTTTGGTAAACAGTTTTACGAGTTTGGTATAAAAAATTGAATTATTGCGACGCACGAGATGAACGTTATCTTTCATTGTTAGAGTGCGATCGCATCAATAAATGAGGTGTTGCGTGTCGCAATTTTGGCAGGCAAAGCTCTGGGGACTTCTACACGATCCTCTACTGAAAGGGCTATATAGAGACAAAGCCGCTCAAGGGTATTGGCAAGATCTACTCGAAACCTTCCAGCCGTCAGACTCGTGCCAACAAGCCGACTCTATTGCGGTTGCGAGCGATCGTCCCGCCTGGGATGTCACGGGCGCGCGCGGGTTCGTCAATTACAAAGAACGCGAGGGCTTGCAAGTCAGTCACCTGTTGTCTGGCCGCAAACTCGAACTGACTTTCACTGATATAACGAGTGCCAGTGCCGAGCAGGATAGAACGCTGGGCGAGCGCGAGCGCGAGGCGCTCTCCCAATTCAAGACCGACCATCCGGAAGCCACTCCGCCAGAGACCTTTTGGTGGGCGTGGCGCTGTCTGCCCGTGGAACTGGCGAACGCATACGGCGAACAGCTTGCCCTCTTACCCGCCGATACCCGCATTCCGGACTGTTCCGTCTGGAGTCACAACAGCTTGAGCGCGGCGATCGCGGGTAGCTTGCAAGGCTACAACAGCGAACCTGGCTCGCGCCCTTATCTGGGCATCTTCAGCTTCAGCCCCGTGCAAGAACTGATCAAAGCCAGTCGCAAAATGCAGGACTTTTGGGCCGGTTCCTGGCTGCTGCACTATCTGTCTGCCAAAGTGTGTTGGACTTGGGCGCAGCAATACGGCCCCGATAGCCTGGTTTATCCCAGCCTCTACGCCCAGCCCCTCATCGATACGTGGCTGTTAGAAAAATGGCCGCATTTTCAAAAGTGGGTGTCTCGACCCTCTCCTTCCCAACTCCTCACGGCAGGGTTCCCGAATGTTTTGACCGTGGTGCTGCCTTCCAGCCGCATCGAACCCGCCATGCAAACCGCCCATCAAGTGCTGCACGGAAACTGGCTAGACATTGGCGATCGCGTGTGGGCAGAACTGGGGAAAAAACAAGGGGTCAACGAAGCGCGCCTCTGGAAAGGCTGGCTCAAAAAGCAGTGGCAAACCTACTGGACGGGTTTACCGCTAGGCGATCGCGACGCCGAGTTGAAAAAAGGCCAGGGCAAAATCGTCGCTCCAACTGCATCCAACCCCGGTGCCAATGTGCCAGACCTCAAGCAGGATTTTTACGACTGGGTGGAAGTGCAAAACAAAGCCTGTCACCTGCGATCGCTCCCGAAAGACGCGATTGCTGAGAATCTCTCGTGGCGCTCGGAGGCATTCCCTGACGAGCATCTCAACCAACAACGCCCGACTTTAGCCGAACTGACCACCTACGAAACCCACACCGTCGGACTGTGGTGGTCGCCTACCTTCGATCGCCTTCGTCAGAACCTAGCCGCCGTCAAACTCCCTCGCACTTGGGAACTGCCCACCGTCTTCGCCCCTCGCTCCACCATCTCCGGTATCGGTCCCGTCCTCCATCCCAACAGCACCGACACGCCCCAAGATTGGAGCTCCGAAGCCGATACCAAAACCTTTTGGACGAAAACCCGAGGCTGGTTCGACGGCAACGAACAGCTCAACGCCACTGAAGTGC
>JBCBVC010000184.1:0-6476 GCA_039817845.1 Cyanobacteria bacterium J06642_2 | reverse complement strand
CGTATAAGTTCTGTTCAAGATAGGTTTCTTTTTGCTCTTCCAGAAGCAGCTTGGTTAATTAATCGAAGTGCCCGCTGATTATTCAAAAACTCCCCTTCTGTCAAAAATCCCTTGATGGTGCAGAGCAGCCCCATAATCCCTCCCACCGACTCTGATCTTGAGAGAGCAAGTGCTCCTTAAAATCCGGAATGGAATCTTGTCGACACTGTTCGACAGCTCCTTCATTCTCATGAAGTGTCTGATAGCCGAGATTGACTGAGTAGGGATCTAATTTGCCAACGATGTCGCTATCCTCATCGCGGATCACTAACTCGAAGGTGGCTCTCATCCTTGCCCCCGCAACATCTTCCCCAAATGCTAGCCGAGGTTAGGAGTCGCAATCCGGGTCATCAACGGATTTTTGACAGTAGGCACGATTCTGACGACAGCGGCTAACGCGGCGATGGAGCCCATTCACCACCGGATGCCATTAATTATTGCCCCAGATGACTACGATACTGGGTTGCTGACGGACGAGCGAGAACTCGGAAACCTTGGCGCACTCTTACGCCCGTTTCGGGACGATTGAGGGGCAGCCTACCTAGTTTCCACAGCGGTCACAAATCCTCGCCATGATGCGATCGACTGTCTAGAACCGCTGCTGAATTTGACGTGAGTCCCCCGTGAGAGATCGCTCTTCCAACTCAAATCCTCCCCTGCTCCTTCTCCCAGTAGAGATTCAGCCTCGACCTTTTTATTAAGAAATATCAAGGACATCGAGAGCCGTCCCGCTCTACTCTTCCCTAAGGTCTGACGTCATGAATCGATTCAACTCCGGTTTGCTTTTTCCCACTCTCGCTCTCGCAACTGTTGCTGCGTCCGGTTCCGCTCGGCTCGGCAGCTCGTAACGGTTTGACTCTCACAACGGCAGGAGGGGTCTGGCTTTCTACAGCCGCACGCTTTGCCAAGCATTATTCGGATTACTGAGCGATCCCTCATCGGAAACTCCGAGCGTGAAGGAGTTTGCGGCGAATGGACTCATGCGAAGGCGATCGCTCGGACAAGTGACCTCTGGGTCGGGCAGTTGAGAGGCGTCTCGACTGCCCCTTTCTGTCAGTAGGCTTGAACGGCGTTCCAGACTATCGCCTCCAGAGAGACCATACCTTCGAGGCTTATTCCAGCACTGAAGGACGTAAACGATCGCTCAGCAACGTGTAGCGCTGGCGATCCTTGACTTGCCGCACCGCCATCCCGATGGCTTTACGGCTGCCAATGACCAGGGCCAGCCGCTTGGCTCGGGTTAGAGCCGTATAGAGGAGATTGCGACTGAGCATCACGTAGTGCTGCAGGAACACCGGCACGATCGCCACCGGATACTCGCTGCCTTGGCTTTTATGAATCGTCACGGCCCAAGCCAACGCAATTTCGTTCAGATCGGCAGCATCATAGGTCACCCGCCGTCCGCTAAAGTCGACGGTCAGCTCCTGCTCTTCCCCGTCGATCGCGTCAATCCGACCCAGATCGCCGTTAAACACCTCGCGATCGTAATCGTTCACCTTTTGAATGACCCGATCGCCCACTCGAAAGGTCACATTGCCGCGGACCCATTCGGCCTTATCGTCTCGGGCTGGATTGATCAGTGCCTGCAGCACCTGGTTCAAGTTACGAGTGCCCAACGCCCCCCGCGCCATCGGGCAGAGGACCTGGACGTCCGTGGCGGGGTCGAAGCCTAAGTGGGGCATCAAATTCGAGATCGCCCGTCGGATGGCCTCAACCCCCCGCTCCGGTTCGGCGATCTCCAGCCACATGGCATCGGAGTTAGGCGTCATCGAGGCGGGCTCGAAGCGGGGATAGTCGCCGCGATTGATGCGATGGGCATTGCTGACGATCTGGCTGCTGCGGGCCTGACGGAAGACTTCCGTTAACCTGACCACCGGAATCCGCTCGGATGCGATCGCATCGCGCAAGACGTTCCCCGGCCCCACGCTAGGCAGCTGATCGATATCCCCGACCCACAGCAGTTGAGTCTCTGGCGCCACCGCCTTGAGCAGGGCATTGGCCAGGAACAGATCCAGCATCGAGGCTTCGTCCACCACGATGGCATCGGCTGGGATCGGGTTGCTCTCATCCCGCTTGAACTTCATCGTTTTGGGATCGAACTCTAACAGTCGATGGATCGTCTGGGCGGGCAGGCCGCTCATCTCTTGCAATCGCTGCGCGGCTCTGCCCGTAGGGGATGCCAAGGCGATGTCTTTGCCCATCGCCTTCCACAACGCCACGATCGTGCGGGTGGTAAACGTCTTGCCGCACCCCGGTCCGCCGGTGAGGATGCCTATCCGGTGACTGGCCGCCATGTCTACCGCCTCCCGTTGGTGTGGAGAGAGGTGCATCCCGGTGCGGGCCGTATAGCGGTCGACCCACGCATTCACTCGGTCGAGATCGACCTCGACGGGCCATGCGAGTAGCGTTTGCAGGCGCTCGGCCAAATGGGTTTCTGCTTGGTAGAAGGGGGGATTGTAGCAAGCCAGGAGCGGGTCGCTTCCCGGCACGCCATCCCGGATCAACTCGCCGGACTGACACATCTGCTCCACGAGCGTGGCGACTCGCTCGGGATTGGGGGTGTGGTCCGGCAGCGCTAGGCGAGTCACCACCTGCTCGATCAACTCCGCTTGAGGCAGAAAGCAGTGACCCCGTTCGGAGGCTTCGTTGAGGACGTGGAGCGTGCCGCTGCGGTAGCGGTATTCGGAATCGGGGGCGATTCCCACGTTGCGGGCGATCGCGTCGGCCGTGACGAAGCCAATGCCGTAGACGTCCTGGGTGAGTTGGTACGGATTGGTGGTGACCGTGGCGATCGCCTCGTCGCCGTATTGCTTGAATATTTTGACCGCGTAGGTGGTGGAGACGTTGTGGTCTTGCAGAAACAGCATCACCTCCTTAATTGCTTTCTGCGCCGCCCAGGCCGTTTCGATCTTGCGGACGCGCTTCTGGGCGATGCCGGGGACTTCACACAGGCGGTGGATCTCTCCTTCGATCACGTCGAGGGTCTCGAAGCCGAAATAAGCCACGATGCGCTTGGCGGTGACGGGACCGACACCTTTAATTAAGCCACTGCCCAGATATTTCTCGATGCCCGTGAGGGTGGCCGGTTTGCTCTCTCGGTAGGAGTTGACCTGGAACTGCAGGCCGTATTTGGGATGCTCTCTCCAGTTTCCGTTCAGGCTTAGGGTCTGGCCGGCCTGGATCGTGGCAAAGGTGCCCGCGACAGTAACGAGCTCTCGCTCGCGGGGGACTTTGAGCCGGGCAATGGTGTAGCCGGAGTCTTCCGAGTGGTAGGTCAGTCGCTCGACCACGCCTTGCAGGTGGTCGAGCGGGGGGTCGGACGATGGAGGGCCGGGCGAACGGGACATGAAGGCAGAGACGTCCAAGAGCTTGGCTCATCTCAAGTATTGCCGCTGTGTCCTCCAAATGGATTCGAGCTGAGGGGGAAGAGTGAAGCTCCCTTGTTAGTCAGGGGGTGAGGAGGCTCGGGGCCGGGGTCGCTGCCATGCTTTGGCATACTTGCTCCAAAACATGACCAGGTCGTCGCACTCGCCCACGCATTTGAGAAAATAGCCTTTCTCCACTTTCTTGGAGGGAATTTTGGCCATCCTCGTCTTGCACTCGGGACATTTGGTTCGGGAAAGCGATCGCGCTTTCGGGTTGATGTGACGCTTGACCTTCAAGCCGCTCTCGCTCAGCACCTTGCGGGCATTCGCGATGGCTCCCTCGAAGTAGCTGGCATTCCAATCGCAGAGATAATGCTGCCACTCTTGCTTGCCTGCCGCGATGGCATCGAGTTCGTTCTCCATGCGGGCCGTAAACTTGGCATCGATCAATTCGGGCAGCCCTTTCATCAAAAACGCATCCAACTTCAAGCCCAGCTCAGTCGGTTGCAAGGTTTTCCTCACGACCGCGACATAGTCCCGCTCTTTCAAGGTCTTGACGGTCGACGCATAGGTGGAAGGCCGTCCGATGCCCACCTGTTCCATCACTTGCACGATCTTGGGTTCGGAATATCTCGGCGGTGGTTGGGTCTTCTTCTGCGTGCTCTCCGCTCGCTCGAGAGTGAGGATGGCTCCTCGGGCAATCGGGGGCAGTAGTTCGGGCGCGCTCAGGTTGCTCCAGTACTTGGCATAGCCGTAAAACTCGACCACTTGCCCTTTTGCCGTCCAAAGGGTCTCTCGCACTTGGATCGTGACTTTGGTTTTGCCCAGTCGAGCGGGCTTGCACTGGGAGGCGAGGGCGCGTTTCCAAATCAGCACGTAGAGGTCGAACTCCTCTGGCGTGAGTTCAGTCCGCAGCTCTTGGGAGGGTCGAGTCATGTCGACAGGACGAATCGCTTCGTGGGCTTCCTGCGCCCCCTTTTTCGGGCGGTATTTACGTTGGCGGGTGGGAACGTTGTCTGGGTCTTTGGCCTGCAGCCACTTGCGGGCGGTCGCGCAATAGTCGTCGGAGAGCTCGACGGAGTCCGTGCGCATGTAGGTAATCAGTCCCTTTTCGTAGAGTTTCTGAGCGAGGCTCATGGTCTGCTCGGGACTCAGTTTGAGTTTCGAACCCGCGCCCTGTTGCAGGGTGGATGTGGTGAAGGGGGCTGGCGGAGACTTCAGGACGGTTTTGGTGTCTACAGAGACGACCTTGTGGGGCTGGCTGCGGGCAAGTGCCACTAACTGGTTTGCCTTGGTCTGGCTCAACACGCGGGTCGATTCCTTCTGTGGCGTTTCAAGCTCGTTGCTCGCGTCGCTTTCGTGGCGCTCCTCTGGCGGTGAGGAGCTGCCGATATCCTTCGTGTAGAACGCCTGGAACCCTTTACGGTAGGTGGCCGAGACCGTCCAATAGTCTCTGGGCTGGAAGGCGAGAATCTCCCGCTCGCGTTGGCACAGGATATGGAGGGTGGCCGATTGCACCCGACCGACACTTTTAGCTCCGATATCCCAGACGATGGGAGACCCTTTGTACCCGACCAGTTTGTCGAGGCAGTCCCGACAGCGGCCTGCTGCCACCAAATCATCGTTGAGCGTGCCTGCTGATTTGATGGCTTTCAATATGGCGGTTCGCGAGATTTCACCGTACACCACCCGCTTCGGTTGCTTGAGGCCGAGCGCGTCTTTCAGATGCCAGGCGATCGTTTCCCCTTCCCGATCTTTATCGGTGGCTAGGTAGACTTCACTGCAGCTTCGGGCGGCCTTTTTCAAGCCCGCAACGGTCTGTTTGGCCCGCTCCGACTGGGGCACGTAGGTGCAGCGAATCGTATGCTGCCTCATCTCAAAACCGAGAGCGCTGTCTCCGGTTTTCGCTAACTGCCGAATATGGCCTACACTGGCGCGAACCAGCCAATCCGGCCCTAAGTAGCTCTGAATCTTCTTGACCTTGCCGGGGCTCTCCACAATCAACAGCTTTTTCATCTGGCTGCCCTCCTTGCACGCGAACCCACATTGTCTTGACAGAAGTCTTGCTGCTTGATCATGACTCTACTCCACCCCAAGACATCTACCTCTGGGGAGGGAAAGGTCTGCACTCGGAGCTCATTTGCAACAGCCGAGCAATGGTTGAGAATGGCGTCCCTAAGTTGACAACATCATCAGGGAGCTAGGTCGCATGGGTGATGACATTCGGGTAGCCATTCCAAACTTCACCCATCTGTAAATTATTCGGGAATGAGCGGTTCGCTAAAGTATGGGAGAGGGCTCGATGTTTCAAACAGTCAGGTATGTCAGCAGCCAAAATCTTTATAACAACTCTCTCAAAGCAATGCTGCATGGCCATCCCCGAATAATTTACAGGTAGAATCCTCTCCAACCATTGCCCGATCGTAGCGGACTTCTGCGATCGCGATCTGGATACCTAAATCAAATTCGCGAATTCGTGCTTTAGCGAAAATGCTAAACTGATAGGCTTAGGCTCAATTCTATAAGTAAGGACTGGCCACTGAACCAACTCTCATAGCGTACCTGTAGTCGATGCTTCCTGGCTCAAAGTTCATTCAGTTCGTCCCCATCATTTCAGCGCTCGAAACCTATATCGAAATAACGAATTCGTGCTTTAGCGAAAACGCTAAAGCTGAAAGATTTGGTTCATTTCCACGTATCTGAAATGACTACTGAACCAAACGACTGCAGAGGACTTCCGCGACTGAGTTCATGATACCTTACCTTACAGTCGCTATTTCGTGCTTTAGCGAAAACGCTAAGTCTGTTAGTTTTGAGTTTAGTTCCACCTGTCGGAAATGGCCACTGTAAAGCCAACGTCTCTCTAGCCTATGTTCGGTACCCAGCTTTCCGGCATGAAAATCATTCAGCTATCGACCCCGTCATTGCAGCTCTCAAGACTTTGGGATGGCAAAATACTTCGTGCTGCAGTGCGTACTAGCGATATTTATACCGAAATAACGAATTCGTGCTTTAGCGAAAACGCTGAATCTGTAAGATTTGGTTCAGTAGTCATTTCAGATACGTGGAAAT
>JBCBVC010000183.1:0-6493 GCA_039817845.1 Cyanobacteria bacterium J06642_2 | reverse complement strand
GTTCCTCGCGAGGATGGGAGTCGGAGTTGGAGAGTCGACGATAGCGCCATGCGCTCATTCTTTAATGGCAGATACACTGTCCTCCGATCAACTTAGCAAAGGTTTTGCGATTTATAGCCTTGGAGCGGTTATTGGGGGCGCATTAGCCTACATTGTTGGAGGCCCACTGATCGCCTGGGCAGCGACCGCTTTTCCAAGCGGTGTGGACATTCCCCTCATCGGCAACATCTTCAGTTGGCAAATCGTCTTTGTGATCGTTGGGCTGCCGGGGATTGTAATCGCCTTGCTTTTTGTACTGACAGTCAATGAGCCTAGGCGCTCGATCGGCAATGCGTCCTCGGAATCCAGCATTTCTCTGAAGGAGGTTTGGGCCTACCTGAAAAGCCATCGACGAGCATTCCTATCCATCTATGGGGGTATCGCCATTCTGCAAATTGCGGCCGGCGGCTTTTCAGCCTGGCTACCTGCCATGCTGGAACGACGATTTGATATTGGACCTGCAGAAGCCCCACCATATCTGGTCTTCTCCTTCATATTGCCTGGGTTCGCATCCGCTATTGCAGCAGGGTGGTTTGGCGACAGACTATTAAAATCGGGAGTGACGGATTCCCATCTTCGGATCTGCGCCTACTCCACGCTCATCTGCATTCTACCATTCGGCTTAGCGCCTCTTCTCGAGAGCCCTCAACTTATGACTGGGTTTCTGGCCATCGGCTTTTTCTTTGCCTACATGCACATTATTTTATGTCCAGCCGCTCTACAATTGATCTCACCGCCGGGTATGCGATCCGTCATTGCTTCCCTTGTGATGGTCTCTCAAATTCTGATCGGCGCAGGTACTGGCCCCATCATCGTCGCACTCATTACCGATTTTGGATTTGGTGACGAAAACCTACTCCATGTGTCCATTGTAATTGTGACACTGGTTTGCACAAGCCTGGCCGCTATTGCATTCTTCATTGGGCGTAAGCCATTTGGCGAACTGATCAAGGCTAGAAACGTGGTCGCAAATTAGCGCTGCAACTATGCTGCGCTCAATGCTCGAGCGATGAGTGCGTTGACCTCATCGGGGCGGTCGAGCATCAAAAAATGCCCCGCCCCCGGAAGCTCTAACCACTCAGTGTTAGTTCCAAGTACTGAGACCTTCTGGCGATAGGCTTCAGACCAAATCGATCGATCCGAATAGGCTACCGCTACAGAAGAACTCAGCCCTGTCAACGGTGACCTAAGATAGTTCACCATCCCAGCAAATGATCTTTGAATAACAAATCTCGGTGTTTGCCGCATCAGCTCGGAAGCACGTCGTCTTGCTTCCGCGTTACCAATTCCACTCGTTATGGACCTCACAGACATTGGCCACAATATCGGGTAAAGTGGAGAGCGTATAAGTCGAGACACCAATGCCAATTTATCGATCATCGGGGGTGTCGTCAGAAACCCATCTAATGCCACCAAGCAGTTGAACATGTTCGATCTCAACCGATACAGATCTGTCAGCACCGTAGCTCCCAAACTATGGCCAACAAAGACCGCTGAACTGATGTTCTCAGTCGCCAGAACGCTTTCTATGGCTTCGGCAAAGTATCGTATCGAATAGCTTGCATTTTTGGGGCATCCAGACTTCCCATGCCCAGGCAGGTCAATGACGACACACCGTGCATATGCCGCAGCAGCAGTAACTTGTTTCTCCCAAATATCCATCGCACCCCCGCCACCGTGGACAAATACGATGGTGGGGTCATGAGTACGATCGCCAATCACTTTGAAGTGGAGAGGCTCATCTTTGGTATCAACAAAGCGACTTGGAGCATTCTGGATCACAGCTCGGTTCACGCCGTTTGAGCGTCGCTCAGAAATTCCGATACGCATTCATTGAATTCTGTCGGAACCTCGACATAAGGAGAGTGTCCTGAATTGGTGAAAATCTTCAGCTTGGCGTTACCAAAATACTCGGCAAATGCCGTCGGTGTACTCGGCTTAACAAGAAGATCTTCCTCACCTCCCATTAAGAGTGTTGGAACTTTCACATCCGCGAGCTGATCCGGTTGGATTGCGATATCAGGGCTAAACATGCTCGCAATGATCGCCTGCGGGGGAATACCTAAGTCGTCACCGCGCAGTGCGCCTGTATTGAATAGGTTGGTATGACGGTACAGCCAGAAGTCTTCCGGATTGTTTTCACGAAAGTTCTTCGAAAGCGCGGCTTCCTCGATTGCTAGGTCGCTATCGGAAAGCGATTTAAGCAAATCCATCGCGTCTTGAAATGCAGGAGGATAGTTGACCCCCATTGGTGAACTTGAAGTCGCCAGTGCCCAAACACGATCCGGACATTTCATTGCCATACGTAGTCCCGTCCAAGCTCCCATACTCTGACAAACCAAACCCGCTGACTGAATTTCCAGCTCGTCCATAATTGCGAACACATCATCGGCGTAGCCTGCGACATTCATCACATCGGGGCCGTAGGGGTACGAACGTCCAAAGCCTCGATTGTCGATGACCACACATTTGTACTGCTTGGAAAAGAACGGAATTTGACGGTACCAACTGGTCGCGTTGCCCCCGCCGCCGTGAAGAAAGATCAGTGATGGCCCCTCTCCATACACCTCATAAAAAATGTTCCCACCATTGAATTCTAGAAATGCCATATCGGTAACCTCATTCGTGCCAGTTTATGGAAGGGTCTTGCTCATGCTTGCAGTGAATCCGCGCTCAAACTGTTGCAGCGTACGAACATTTCGATCTGTTATGCATGAGGGCCTAAGCTCGCTGATACTGGTGCAACCGAGAAGCGCGAGAGACCGTTCGATCTCATCGCGCATTAAGTCGAGTACGCGCGTAACGCCTTTCTCTCCACCTGCGGCAAGCGCATACAAATATGGACGGCCAAACGAACACGCATCCGCTCCAAGAGCGAGAGCCTTCAAAACATGCACGCCGCGGCGCACGCCACCATCAACGATGAGCTCCAGTTCATCACCTACCGCCTCTCTCATAGGCTGAACGCAATCGATTGGTGCTGGAGTACCTTCCAACTGCCTTCCACCATGATTTGAAATCATGATCGCGGTCGCCCCAATCTGCTGGGCGCGTTTTGCATCGTCTGCTGTTTGCAGTCCTTTGATGCAGAATGGTCCACCCCACTGCTCCACGAGCCAAGCGGCGTCACTCCAAGTGACAGAGCGGTCGAGTTGTCCGTTGACATACTCAATCAAGCCAACGCTACCACCACCAATCGCATCTATCCGGTGCGCCACGTTCGCCAGATCCAAGCTTGGCGATCTTAGAAAATTCAAGCTCCAATGAAGGTGACTTGCAAAACTGACTAAGCTCGCAAATGTCAAACGCGGCGGCATCACCATACCCGTCCGTTTGTCACGCTCTCTGTTACCCGCGAGCGGCGTGTCTACGGTCAAACACATGGACGTGTAACCGGAAGCTTTGCATCGCTCCACAAACTCTTTGGTCAGTTCTCGGTCTTTCAAGATGTATATCTGGAACATTTTTGGCCCAGATACTGTCGTCGCTATATCTTCAAGACTCGTCGTCCCGAGCGTCGATAGTGAGTACATGATGCCCGCTTGATTTGCCGCGCGGGCGACTGCAAGCTCTTTGTTGTGATGGAACAGTCGGCTCATCCCTGTCGGCGACAGGAAAAATGGCAAACTCATTTCGGCACCAAGAACTGTCGTTCGAAGATCAACCTCGGTGACATCTCTCAGATATTCAGGCTGCAACTCATAACGATCGAATGCTGACGTGTTGTTTTGGAGACTCCACTCGTCATCCGCCCCGCCCTCAAGATAATGGAAGATCGGTGCCGGTAAGCGGCGTTTCGCAAGCGCACGAAAGTCCATCAAGTTGTGACAGTTTTTCACGCCCATTTGCGCCGACCCCACACCCTATCTTGTTTTCTATTCGAGTTCCTAAACTTGAAGTAGCCGCAACTACGCGACCGCGAGCACTTTCCTATTCCCGAGGATTGCGCCGCCTCCCGGGGCGACAGGATCAAGTTTTAATTCGTCAAGCATCTTCCATGTGGTGCACGCAGCCGCAGACGTGACGGGTAAGCCGAGCTTGTCTTGAACTGGCTCCAACGCAGCTAGCGAGGGCATTTGAACACACGCAGACAAAACCACTGCGTCAGCGCCCTCAATGTTCAATCGATCAACATCATCAATAAGGCGCATCGGATCGCGACGGCCGACTTCCAGATTATCTGGAATTTCAAGAGCAATACTATCGATGACATCGATGCCTTCTTGCTCGATATAGCCCACGACCAGGTCCGTTAATGGTCGCATGTAAGGCGTAACGATCGAGATCTTTTTGGCTCTCAACGCGTGCAGCCCGTCTACAAGTGCGCCGGCAGATGTAACTATGGGCGCAGAACCACTTGCCGACTTGGCAGCGGCTAGCAGATTGTTTTCGCTCTGGCGATGATAACCATGCCCCATGGACATAATAGCAACCAGACACGCATATCCCATTACATCAACCCGCGCATCAGCCAGCTCGGCCGCACATCGAAGCGACTCCTTATCCATGGCCTCCAATTCCTCTTTGGTGACCTTTTGCATTCTCATCCGACTAGAGTGAAAGGTGAACCGTTCACCACGCACCGCTTCTCGCGCACGAAGCAATGCCGGAATTTCAGTCTCCATTGTGGTGTTCGAACTCGGTACAATCTGACCGATCCGATACGTCTTGTTCTTAGTCATATTCATAATCCTTCGCGCATGTAGCGGCCGAGCTTCTGCTTCATCAGCTCCGGCACTGGGATTGACGTAAAACCGTCTCGGTTCACGCAGATGATCGTTAGACGAGCAGAAAACAGAGCCTCGCTCTCCGCGTTTCGCGCTTCCATAGCGACGACGAACGTTTTTGTTCCTATCTTCTCGCAGTGAATTTCGATATCGATCAGCGCGTGAAGCGGAGAGGGTTTGTGGAAGACAAACTCGACCGCCTTCGCGGGCGTTCCGACGTGCTCCAATCCTTCATCCATGGCGCGTTCAAAACCAAACGCTTCCAAGAAAAACAGGTCAAGCGCACCTGTCGCAATAGGGTCAAAAAAGCGAGGCGTGTAGACGATACCCGCGGGATCGCAGTCACGAAAAGCTATTCGCCTGCGAACGATAAACGGATTGACTGATACGACCTCTTCGACAGGGATAGCTCGCATAGCCTCGCCACTAAGGGCTTTCCTGGAGATCTCACGCTGCTCGGTAGGCATCGTAGTCTCTCATGAAGTCAGGTAAAAAGCTGCGCAGACGCTCGTCTGACATTCGGCCAGTTCGAGTCAGAAAGTTGTATCCAAACTCAAGCAGGGGCAGATCGATATACTTGCGGACATCATCGTACCAAAGATAGCTTTTGCGCGCTGCGCCCATTAGCTTCCGCTTAACAGGGCGTCGTGCAGCTTCAAAGTTCGACAGCGCTAGGGCAACATTTGCAGGAGTCTCTTTCATGGCTGTCGCAAGCGCAATGGAGTCCTCCATCGCAAGTCGTGTCCCCGATCCAATCGAGAAATGGGCCCGATACTGAGCATCACCGATTAATGCGACGCGGTCCGTCACCCACCTCTCGCAGTCTATCGTTTGAAACTGAGTCCAATTCGATTTGTTCTCGACCAACGGAAGTCCGTCCAATACATCAGCAAAGACGTCTTCGCTGATGGCCTTCCGCTCTGCATCAGTTTTGTTGCCAAACCCGGTATCTTCCCAAGTCTCTCTATCAACCTCTACGAGGAAGGTGCTCATGTCTTCTGTATAGGGATAATAGTGAGCGATGAAGACACCGTCGCCATGCCTGCGATAACGAAGCGCCGAAGTGAGTGCCGTCTCCAAGCCATACCAAGCGAAACGGTTTTGCAGGAATTGCTTCTTGCAGCCAAACAGATCAATAAGTTCTTCTCTTATGACTGAGTTGGCACCATCCGCTGCAACGACCAAATCATAATTGTCGAACTCCGAAACAGAGTTGATCCGGGTTTCGTGCTGCACCTTGATTCCTAGATCATCGCATTGCCCTTGCAGAACTTGGAGAAGTGTTAGACGCGTGATCGTTCCTATTTCAGCCGGCCACTTCAGCTTCAACTCACCATGAGGTGACTCAAAGTCCTGTGACTCGCTCCGGTACAGCGCGGACTGAATTGCATCGTGGCTTTGAGCATCCGCTTTCGCAAAATGGTGTAGCGCACCATCGGCTACACCGACACCAAATCCATACGTCGCATCTTTGGGGTTCTGTTCGAATACAGAAATATCCTCCGTCACGCCCCACCGCTTCAGAAGAATTGATAAATATAGGCCTGCTGGGCCACCACCCAATATCGCGACTTTCATCTTCTAGTCCCTTGGTCTCTTGCAATCAAAGCGATCTATTGGTTCCGATCACCCGCACGATGTCGCGTCCAAACTCTGCGATCTCTCCGTCCAAACCGCCGGTGAATATCCCGTACCAAACAGCTGGTTTTAACTTCATAGCTTTCCGA
>JBCBVC010000182.1:0-6513 GCA_039817845.1 Cyanobacteria bacterium J06642_2 | reverse complement strand
ATATTACACCTACTTTCATCTGGCCTAACATCGTTGCTCTAGTTTGTTTAGAAAGCGGTTCCCAGAGCGATCGGAATTTTGGTGGCTCGACCGCAGATAGGCAGTGAGGCGATCTCGCAACGATCTGCTAGCGAATTGAAATAGGGAACCGCTTTCTAAACAAACTAGAGCAACGATGTTAGGCCAGATGAAAGTAGGTGTAATATTCTCGCTAGTATTCCAAGAATGATGGGTAGAAGCCTATTATCTTTGCTTTAACTCGCAATTCCAGTTCTGGTATTTTCCCGAGAAACTGCTTACAAAATCGACTGATTTTTCGTCCTTACTCGCTGATAAACCTCCTCCATGACCTCAATAAAGGATTTATCTTTCTCCCAAAAGGCTGGATAGTCTCCTTGTTTTTTTACCAAAATCGCCGAGATCGCGGCAGGGGTAATGGCTGCTGTGGACTTCGGTAACCGTTTTTGTCCCTGCCAGAAGACTTTGGGATCGACCTCCTCCGAGGGCTCAACTGGAGTGGGCTGCGAAAAAAAAGCCACCGCCGATTCCGGCTGGACCTTCTCCCGAACCTTCAACTCTGTTGCCAGCAATTGCCCTAAAGGCGACTTCAGTAATTCAGCTTGCAAGACGTCACGCGACAATCCGCGCAGTTCGAATAATAGAAACGGATCGCGGTCTAAGTCTTTTGCTAAGCGGTAACATACGCCAGCAATATGTTTGCAAGGATTCGACCAGTCAGGGCAGGAACACTTACATTTAAAATCCTGAAAATTGACAGGCAATAGGTTTTGTCCGACATATTCAAAGCTTTCTTCAATCGAATCGGGCATCTCGTTCAACAGCAGTTTAGCCATAGAACCTGCTCTCGAAGATAAATGTTGAATCACGCCTGGCCAATCTCCCGCTGGGATGTGCTCGAGGGAGACCTTGACACTGTATTTGGGTTCTTTATAAACGCCGAAGTAGGGGTTCACATTCCCGCGCACAGTGGCGGAAATACTGCCATTGTCAATGTTGAATTTGAGCAGGCGATGCTCGCTGGAATACGATCGCCCCCGTTGCAAGCGGCCGGGCTCGGCAAATTCCGCGATCGCCTCTAAAAACCGCTCTCCCCACCAAGTTCGACTCATTTTCGCCATCTCACTGCTTCTCCTTCGAGATTGATTGCGATCTCAACTGGATAGTATTCGCGAATAAACGCGCTATATTACCGCACTGGCATTGAGAGAAATTAACTGTTGAAAGGCTTCGTTATCCAATTCCGTCAGCCAGGATTCGTCGGTTCCCACCACCGAACCGGCTAGCTTTTTCTTGTCCTCGATCATTTCGTCAATGCGTTCCTCCAGCGTGCCGATTGCCACAAATTTGTGAACGAAAACATTCTTGGTCTGGCCGATGCGAAAAGCACGGTCGGTGGCTTGGTCTTCAACGGCCGGATTCCACCAGCGATCGAAGTGAAAGACGTGATTGGCTTTGGTGAGGGTAATGCCGACGCCTCCGGCTTTGAGAGAGAGGATAAAAACCGAAGGTTCCGTTTCAGGATCTTGAAACTCCGCAATCGTGCGTTCCCTTTTCTTGCGGGAGGTGCCGCCGTGGAGGTAGTAGGTGTTGAGAAGATAGGTGTGTTTTAAGTGATGCTCTAGGGCTTCGCCAATTTCGGTGAATTGCGTGAACACGAGCATACTTTCTCCCTCCTCAATCGCTTCGGCGATCATTTCGGTCAGGCGGCTGAGCTTGTGCGATCGCTCGGGGGTGAAATCGCTGCCATCTTGAAGGAATTGGCGGGGATGATTGCAGATTTGTTTGAGCTTCATTAGAGAAGAGAGAATCAACCCCCTGCGGCTCATGCCTTCCGCCGTCTCCAATTCTTCTGTGATTTGCTTAACCACGCCTTGGTAGAGGGAGGCTTGTTCTTTGGTGAGGTTGCAAAAGACTTTTTGTTCCACCTTGTCGGGTAGATCCTTGATGATATTGCGATCGGTTTTCATTCGGCGCAGGATAAAGGGCTCGACTAATTTCTTTAGAGTTGCCGACTGACGGTAGTCGTTGTGCTTTTGGATCGGGGTTTCGAAGGATTTACGAAATTGAGCTTGTTTACCAAGGTAGCCGGGGTTGAGGAAGTTAAAGATGGACCACAAGTCCATGAGGCGGTTTTCGACGGGGGTGCCTGTGAGGGCGAGGCGGTGGCTGGCTTGCAGTTTCAGAATGGCTTTGGTTTGGGCGGATTTGGGGTTCTTGATATTTTGAGCTTCGTCTAAGACGATGCGGTGCCATTCCACGGCGGTGAGCAACTTATTGTCTTTGCGAGCCAAGGTGAAGGAGGTAATGATGACGGAATAGTCTGTGTAGAGTCGCTGGAAAGAGGCTTCGTCGCGGTTGCGGTTGCTGCCGTGATGGATCGCGACGCGGAGGTGGGGAGCAAATTTCTCGATTTCGTGTCGCCAATTGCCGACGACAGAGGTGGGAACAATCAGGAGGGTGGGGAGGAGTGTTTGCGAAGATTCTGTGGTGCTTGCTTTGGATTTGGCTCTGGAATCGGTTGTGGCTTCCCGCTCGGCTATAGTTTCGCGCTCTTGCACTAAACGGGCGATCACCTGAATGGTTTTCCCCAAGCCCATGTCGTCCGCTAGGCAGCCGTTCAATCTCAAGGTTTCCAAATAGTTCAGCCAGGACAAGCCCCGCTGCTGATATTCCCGCAGCTGGCCTTGCAGCCGAGCGGGGCTGGGCAAAACTTCGAGCTTGCTGGGATCGCGTAGTTGGGCCATCAAATCGGTGAGGGCGCGATCGCGGCTGAGATCCACTTCCACATCGCTGTCTTGCTGGGAATCCAACTTGATCAAATCCTCGAGCGACATCTTGTCGTGGGGCTGCGTTTTCCAGAACTCCAGCATTTCCTTCATTTTGTCGGGGTCTAGTTCCACCCATTGACCGCGAAACATCACTAAAGGAGTAGCCGCTTTCTGAAGTTCCTGCCATTCTTCGTCGCTGACGGGCTCGTCGCCGATCGCCAGTTGATATTCGTAGTCCACCAGGCGATCGGCACCGAAGTAGCTTTTGCCTGCGTTTTTGCTGCTTGTCTTGCCGCTCTTGGCTTTCAGCTTGATCTTGGCGCGGCGGCGACCGGTGGGCGTCCACCAACTGGGCACAATCGCTTTGAACCCAGCATCTTCCAAAATCCAGGCATATTCAGTGAGAAACTCGAAGGCTTCCTCCAAGGATAGCGAAAAGCCGAAGGGAGCGGCCCGATCTAGGGCTTTCCACAGTAGTGGATACATGCGAGCGGCATAGCCCAATTGCACGAGCAAGCGTTGTTCGAAATCGGGACCGAGGCGATTTCGCGATCGCTCCCGTTCTTCCGGCGTCATCAACCAGTAGTCAGCGATCGTGAGGCGGAAAGAGGGCTCTTGGCGATCGATCGCGACAAAATACATGTCCCAATCGGACTCGCTATCCTCGGGGTCTTCCAATACGAACCCCAAATAAAAGGCAGTGGGGCTTTGAGTGCTGGCCAGCTCCTGGCGCCAAGTCAGCCATTTTTCGTAAAGCTTAAAAGAGTGGCGATCGGTGAAGGGTCGCTGGCGGTTGTGCTGGAAACAGAGCTTTAAGAGGGAATTGTCGACAAGCTTGTCGAATTGCTGGGTTCTAGGAGTGTGAAGCAGGATGTCGTCTAACAGGACTTCCGAAAAGTGGCGCAGCAGCGACACTTTATCCCACAGTAGGGGCGTGTCGGCGGATTTGTTGCTGGCGCAGGCACAGACGGTTGGCATGTGCTCCGCATAGTAGTGGAGGTTCGCTTCATACTGTTCGGAGACAATTTCCCAGCCGGGGTAGAGTTCGAAGCCGGGAGTGGTTTTGCGGGCAGCTTTGGATTTTGGCTTGGGGAGGGCGCGATATTTGAAGGCGGGGATGTATCGATCCTTGAGGAAGACTTGCTTGAAAGATTGTAGGTAATGGGACCAGAACAATAGGTCGCTGCCCAACTGCAGGTCTGTCGGTTGCAGGAGAGCGAGAAAGTGGAGGTCGTCGAGAACTTTGATGGTGGCGGCGATTTGACCGTCGAGTTTGAAGTAGCCCCCTTCGAACGCTCTAGTAATTTGATAGCAATCGATGTCCCAAGCTTGGCGAACGGCGCTGTCGGGCCATTCGGTTTCCCAGTAGCGGTTGAGTTCGGGGGAAGGGAGGGGTTTGTTGTCGGCACTAGGGAGGATGAAGGTTTGGGGAGAAATCCAGTACTTTTCCAGTCGTGAGCCGTACTCTGCGGATAGTTTGAATAAGGTTTGGAAAAATTTAGCTAGCTCGGGTTTGTCAAGATGAAACGGGTGGCGATCGCCTTGTTGCTTGCGGCGTTGTTTAGGGGTGGCTGTTTCTACCCAAAGGTGAAAGCCACCCGAGCGCACAAATTCATTGCTGGTTTGGGGTATCCAGGTGCCGTGCAAAATTTTCATGGCGACTCAAACCGAATCTGTCAGAATTGAGACTTGGGCTTCTATTTTGGCGAGAAATAGTTCAGTTCTCGAAGGGAACGTGTCAGGTTTTAGATCTCGGCAGGGAGCGATCGGTTTGCAAAGCTGAGCAATTCCTACGCGGCCATCGACATCTCAAACTGAATGGACTGTCCCCATTGCAAGTCTAGCGACACACCACGCACCTCAAACGCACTACCTACCTTGGCTGAATCTGTCAGATGCTGAATCTTTCAGATGTGGGATCTTCCTTGATGTTAAACGAGCTGGTAAACTCCTCAGTCATTTCTAAGTAGCTATCTCAGACTCGATGTATTATTCTCACTGCAAATCCAAGCACATTATCCGCCTCAGACAAACCACCAATCTTGGCTATGCTTTCTATTACTGTCATACATGCGATCGCTACCAGCATTGACGGTATTGACGTGACGCATTCCGGTTTAGCTTACTCGCAACTTGATAGTTCATTGGTTTTAGCCATGCCGCGCCAGGACGAGGCGTTGTGATTGGTGCAGATCTGCTAACGCTACGTCGAACGCGGGCCCAGAGCGATCGGCTAGCGAACCGAAATAGTAGAACGTTCTCGGGACAGATCGGGCGAAGCAACTTCGGGCCAGCTCGCAAAATTGCGTCTGACCCAATCCATACCAACTTCGTTATTCAACTTGACCTGCTTCGGACTGTCCTCATAGATCCGTTCGAGAATTAAGGCATCTTGTTCCACCACAGTTTTAGAAAGATTGAGAAACGCCCCTTTTAAAATCTTGAACAATGGATTATTGCTCTGTGCAAACAACAAAACGTAGGTTTGCGTTCTATTCTCTGCTTCAGGAATAAATACATGGCACTGTTTTACCCTTCCTAAAGCACTCTCGCCGTGGAAGATTACCAGCGATGGGAAAAAGTTCTCCAAATGAGCCTGTAGAACTTTGGGGAGTGTTAATACACTTGGATTTCTCCAAACCTCTCCTAATGTAGCTGGGGCAGTCGGCATGTCATAAAAGGCTTCGGAATGATGGCCGTTATCGATAAATTCGTGAAAATGAACTTCTTTAATTTGAAATAGATCGCGATGCGTGCCGTTTTGATGATTATAATCGTGCATGTTTAGCAACATGGGCAGCAGAGGAGTGGCTACGCTCATGTCAGCTGTTGCACCGATAAATGCGTATTCTGATGTACAGTCCTCAAGAATATTCGGAATCGATCTACGCGGTTCGTGCCCGCCGTATGTCCAGATAAAATCACCCCGCACGATGAGTTCTAAGGGGTCTAACAGCGATCGCGTTTTCTTTTGGGAACCCGGCAAAATCGTACTTCCTTTCGCATCAAATTCCAGGGCGTGAAACGGACACACGACTTTCGCCCTGCCGTCTGCTCCAGACGTACACCAACCCTCAGACAGCATCGCCCCCATATGGGGACAGCAGTTAGGTAGAGCAGCTACACGATCGTGCTTGTCTCTCCACAGCACGTAGTCTCGACCATACAGTGAGGCCTTCATGGGGCGATCGCATGACAGCATCGACTTGTGCGCCAACAACCACGGTGCACCTTCAAGCATTGACATGATTCAATCCTCTAAAAGTGACAAAATATTCATGTTTGATTTACACTTAAGCTCGAACGCTCGCAAGTGTCAAGCCGAAATTGTATGTCCCTTCGTCGACAGCCCCAACAGCAGCGCAGTCAAGAACGGCTCGATCGCATCTTGGAGGCAGCAGCGGAAGTGTTTTGGGAGGTGGGATACGAGGCGGCGACGACTCACGCGATCGCGGCTAAAGCAAATACTGCTGTGGGTGCCATCTATCGATTTTTTCCTGATAAGCTCGCCATTTTTCACGCCTTAGAAAAGCAACACTACGATCGCTTGGCAGGAATTCAATCCGGCTTGTTATCAGCTCAATTTATTAATCGACCCTTACGCGTGTTGATACGCGATATTGTTGAGACTTTCGCTCAATATTTTCAGGATCCCGCACCACGAGTCGTTTATATACAGTATTTTGTGAATCCAGATATGTTTGTCTACTTTGACGCTGAGTAT
>JBCBVC010000181.1:0-6520 GCA_039817845.1 Cyanobacteria bacterium J06642_2 | reverse complement strand
TAGTGTCATTCGCTTCGAATGAGGTGTGCAACGGAATGGTTCAAGTCAAAGTGGTTCTCTGCGATGACGAAGGTAATGTCTTGTCCGGCACCGAAGAACACCTCTACTCCTTGGGCCAAGATTGTCAAAGGCTCGACGACATCGAACAAGCGGTCGAAACCTGGCGGCATCAAGCATTGCCGCAACTGGAATCCGACCTGCTCCACAGAGCTCAGACCCAGTTCACCGACCAGCTAAAAAAACAGGAGCAGCCACCTGCAACGGCGTCCGACGAGTCAGTCTGAAAACCCTACACGGCCAGTTCGAATTCCAGCTCCAGCGATTTCGATGTGAGGGAGAGAATCGAACCTTCTTCGAGCTGAGTGAGCAGTTAAGCGATGCCTATATCAGCCGAGGCTTGCTGGAGCTGGGGACTTACTATAGCGGTCGTTTGAGCTATCAGGAGGTGGAAAAGCTCATCGAGCGAATCAGCGGGAAGCGCTGCTTGAGCGACCAGCGGATCTGGCAGGCCGTGACGGAAACAGCAATTGCCATCAGTCAAACCCTGGCCGATGAAGTCCGCCAAATCCTTCAAGCCAGTGAAGATCGAGCTGTTACGGTCGCTCCCAAGATAGACATCTACGCATCGAAGCAGCCAGAGATTCTTCTGTTCGAGGATGGAATTCAAGTCAAGCGACAGAAAAGCGATCGCGTCTCTCCTGCTAGAGACTCAGAAGAGCTGACGACAGATGTTCAGCCACCTCAGCGCAAACGGGTCAATACTGACGTTGTTATCCTGCGAACAGCTGACGGAAAGTTCGAATATCTGACAGCACCCATTCAGGAAGATGGTAGTCCCTTACTGCCGCTGGAGACTGTCATCAAAGCCAAGGTGACACAGGAGTACGGTACAGGTACGGTAGACGTACCACTCAACATCGTCAGTATTGTGGATGGTGCCCGTTCGATTCGACGCAGGCTGGAGGCAGTCTTTGGGCCTGAGGTGACGGTGATTCTGGACTGGTATCACCTTTGCAAGAAAGTTCGCAGCTTTATGGGGACGCTCGCCCAAGACAAGGAGCACAAACGGCTGTATCTGCGAGAAGTCCTGCCTCGATTGTGGTGTGGCCAGGTCGCACAAGTTCTGGAGTATCTGGAGACTCAGGTCCAAGCTAGGAGTCCGGATGCCCTCGAGGAATTACTGACCTATTTACGGAAGCACCAGACTGAAATCATCGATTATCGACGTCGTCAGCAAGCAGGAAAAACCATCGGTAGCGGACGGATGGAGAAGGGCGTTGACCTAGTGGTTGGGCATCGGCAAAAGAAGAAGGGAATGAGCTGGTCTCAAGCGGGCAGTCATGCTTTGGCGCTCTTAAAAACCGAAGAACTCAATAGCAGATGGGAGCGACTTTGGTTCGATGAAAGCAATGCTGCGTAACCATCCCCGAATAATTTACAGGTGGAAATGCAATGGACTCGGGATGGCGCTCACAATATATTACAAATTACTGGAGCAATTGCTAGCGATGAATGGAGCAGAAGGTGGCAGACATCTGTCGTGAGGGCACTAACATCAGCAGCCTGAAGTGAGGTATTTATTGTAAATATATTACGCTCTCATTTGGCAAGGGCCTGAATGGCAATATCCTGGCGAACATCTGAGGGTAAGCAGGCAGCAACTGAAGAGGCTGGGTTCATGCGACGCGATCGCTCAGAGGTAGGCACGACAAGCCTTCAGGCTACATCCAGCGCGCTTAATCTGTTACCCATATTTGAACCAAGCCCGTGAAGATGACTCCAGAAGGCTTGAACTCCTCTTTCCAAGCAGCTTCCCCCGGTTTTGATCGCTCTCGTTCACTCGGGATGCTCAAAGTTGCTGAATTGAATGGTGATTGGGACCGACTATGGGGCTTCCCTGCACAATCAACGGATTTTTGACAGAAGGACTATGTGCTAGGGCACCAGCAATAACAAGATTAATTTTATATATCAAAATCGACAAACTTGAATCAAACTATACCCTGGAGACCCAACCAACGTTAAGTCTTGCCTTAACGCCTTTATCTTCGGTGGTATCTCCTGGATGGGCAAGCGAAACTATGGGTAGAGTCGGGAATTAGGTGAGAGGGCTGTAAAGCGCTTTCACTCACACTGACGAGCATAAGACCGTGATGGCTCGAAGCAAGGTTTTCCATAGCAATGAACTCTCAGTCAAGCATACCCAATCAGTTCCAGCCTGGAGGAAGCCTGCCTGCGGACGCTCCGACGTACGTAGTTCGCCAAGCCGATCGGCAACTGTTTGCTGCCATTGCGAGTGGACATTTCTGTACGGTGCTGAATTCTCGGCAGATGGGAAAGTCCAGCTTGCGAGTTCGGGCGATGAGACAGCTAGAAGAATGTGGCGTTGAGTGCGCGGAAATCGAGCTTTCGGGCATCGGAAGTCAGGAGATTAACGCTCAACAGTGGTATGGCGGCATCATCCAAGAGTTGATTAGTGGGTTCGACTTAGAGCTCAATCGCCGTCAATGGATGAATAAACATCAGGATTTATCTCCCGTCCAACAGTTAAAAATCTTTATTGAAACTGTCTTGCTACAACAAGTTCGGGGCCAGATAGCGATATTTATCGATGAAGTCGATAGCGTATTGAGCCTAGATTTTAAAATTAGTGAGTTCTTCGGTCTCATTCGTCATTTCTATGACAAGCGCTCCACGGATGCTAATTATCAAAGGCTCACGTTCACGTTGCTCGGAGTCGCAACACCATCAGAACTCATGGAGCGCAATCACGCTGTGCCCTTTAATGTCGGTCAGGCCATTGAGTTAAAGGGATTCCAAGCAGACGAATGTGAGCCTCTAGCTCGCGGACTGATGGGGAAGGCCGAATGTCCCCAAGCAGTCATAGAAGCCATACTTCGCTGGACCAACGGACAACCTTTTCTGACCCAAAAACTATGTTGGCTCGTAGTGAGGGAATGTAACTTCATTCGGAAAGGGCGGGAAAAGCGAGTCATTGAATCGCTAGTCGATAATCACATCCTTGAGGATTGGGAAAGCCAGGACGAACCCGAGCATCTCAGGACCATCCGCGATCGCCTGCTGCGGGATACCCCTTCGAGAACGAACATCCTCGAACTGTATCAAAAGGTAGCGCGCTCGGGGAGCATTCCTGCCAGCCGCAGTCAGGATCAGATGCAACTGCGGCTATCAGGAGTCGTGGCTCAAGAGCGAGGTCACATTCGTCCGAAGAATCGAATTTATCAATTCGTATTCACTCCCAGGTGGGTAGCCAAACAATTGGCTCGCCTTCGCCCCCAACCGAGATTGCCCGCATGGGCTGCCCCAGCCATTAGCGCAGCTGTCGGCATCGCCATGCTTGGCATGCGTTCGTTGGGTTTGCTGCAACCTCTGGAGCTAGCTCATTACGATCGCATGATTCGCCTACTCCCGAACGAATCGCCAGACCCTCGTCTCGTCATCATCGGGATTGATGAAGCGGACATTCGCAAGTACGGCCATCCACTGCCAGACTGGGTTTTAGCCAAACTTCTCGATCGCATATCCGGGTATCAACCTGCCACGATTGGCTTAGATATGGCCCGAGACAGGCCGGTAGGTAAGGGAGCTCGAGCATTCGTCCGTCATCTCGAACGAAATGAGAAGTTCGTTGGGGTTTGTGCGTTCGGTGGCAATGATGCTCGAGCAGTGATCGCGGCTCCTCCCCACATGCCGATGGGTCGCGTCGGATACGTGGATGTGTATTCGGATTCGAGCACCGAGCGCCCGGAAACGGTTCGGCGCTACTTGCTCTCCAGAACGCCCGTACGTGAGCGGGAAACGCTTTGTACGACATCCCACTCGCTCGGATTCCAATTGGCTTATCGGTATTTCATGCATCACGGCACTGATGTAAGCGTCAGCGGGGAAAACTGGGTTTTTGGCAAGACAGTCATTGCGCGCCTGCGGGCGGGTCGTGGAGGCTATCAGCAGTTGGACGATCGCGGCAATCAGATGCTGATTCGCTACCGGAAAACCTCCACACCAGAAGCGATCACCACGCATTTTTCAATCGGGGATGTCTTAGCAAGTGACGACCTCAACCGAGAACATCTAGAGGCCATCCGCGATCGTGTGGTTTTAATCGGGGTGACCGCAGCCAGCGTTCCCGACTTGCACGATACTCCTCTGGGGCGCATTCGAGGTCTGTACATCCAAGCTCACGCACTCAGTCAACTGCTCAGTCACGTTGATGAAGGCCGACCGCAGATCTGGGCGCTGCCTGGGTGGGGAGATGGGTTGTGGGTTGTGGGATGGTGTTCGTTAGCAGGGGGACTGATTTGGGTCATGAAAACACCCACACAACAAATTCTGTCACTTGTAATAGTGTTGGGGGGAGGACTCTTGGTGGGATGGTATGGCTTTGCTAGCAGTGGGCTCTGGCTGCCCGTAATACCGACAAGTTTTGGGGCGATCGCGACAGCTGGGAGTCTGATGATTTGGCATCGCAGGCAAGTCGAGCTACACGAGAGACAAAGGCTCGATTTCATTGCAGTATCGTGATGTCAGCCTCGACTCGAATGCATATCTGATTGAATCTCTGGCGGTAATGAATACGGTCATGCAAAGAAGTGCAACCAGTTCGAAAAAGCGTTTCAGACAGGTCTCTCTAGGGGCAGCAGCCGAGCTGACTGGAGGCACACTCGCACTCCTTCTCGGCGTTATTTTGACGCAGCCAGCGTGGGCTGGAACTTCAGGTAATTCTTCGAGCGCAAAACCATCCGCACCTCCAACATCGCCAAACACGGGAACGCCTGAAGGGAATTCGGAACCCACAATCACCCGCAGCCCTGGCGGAGAATGCCCTAAGACTGACATTCCATTGACATCACTGGTTGCACGTCAAGGTGATGACTTGACTCAGAACGCGCAACCGACCTTATGGTTTTACCTACCTTACGAGGCCGAAGACATTCGAGAAGTCGAGCTGATAGTCGTCGATGAATTGGGGCAACACACCCTGTTCCAAACTTCAGTGGAGATGCAGCAGTCGCCTGGTTTTCTCGACGTACAGGTTTATCCTCACGCTGACAACGTACTGACACTTGGAACTAACTATCAAGTGACTCTAAATGTGTATTGCGATCGCTCGGAGCAGCCCAATGCCAAGATTGAGAGCTGGATTCAGCGCCGAGCCAGCTCTGTCACTGAAACCCCATACGTTTACGATCGCGCGAATGACCTTTTATCCCGATTCATGCAAACACCTGAAGACGCTGAGACCGTTCTTGAGTGGCAACAACTCACGAGCGATTTTGGGTTGACTCATCTGAATCAAGAACCCTTCGTGAGGGCGATCGGCAATCCGCTCTAGTTCCTAACCATAAAAGACTAGAGTTCGTCGATGCGATCGCTGAAGTATGTTCGGTAAAGCTCGCAACGCACGCTTGCAGAATTGCCTTTGAGCGTCACCAGTCCGAGACTGCTGAGCTGGTAGGCGAGGGTAGATTCGATGTGAACGAGACCTGTTGACTGGAGGACTTGCTTGAGAGCCTGGACTAACTCTGGGGATGACTTCAAATCCGAAGAGAGTTGTCTGAGATGGGTGCGGTAGACACCTGCATCCGTGGTCGCATCTTCGAGCAATGCTTCAAGCGTTTTACTAGGGACAGTTTGCAGGGACTGAAACGCTTGCTGCAACAAGTAAGGATGCCCGCCGACTAGATGAGTGAGTTCGGCAAAGGCTCGATGACCGATACGGGGAAGATCGGGACTGAGATCGAACAACTGAGCCAATGCTTTTACTTGTTCGGGCTCGAAGTCGGGGAGTTCGACAGGGTGACCAACGTTGAAAGGAGACTGATTGATATTCAACCGAATGTAGACATCGGTGGAATGGACGACGATCAAACGAAGTCTTTGCCAGCGCTTGCGGCTGCGTGCTTTTTCATGCCACGAACGCAGCAATCCAAAAAAGTCCTCGTAGACCTCTGGATGCGGGAACAGCAGGTCGATGTCATCCAGACAAAGAACCAGAGGATCGGAGTTGTTCGCAAGTAGGCGTTCCTCTAAGAACGTACTGCAACTCACCTTACTCCCCATGCCTTCAGCATCCCAGTATTTATCGAGGTCGGCGGCAAGGCCGAGTTCTTGGCATAGGTTTGCACAGAGCCAGCGAAGGAAGCGATCGAGGTGATTGAAGTGCGTGTTGCGGTCTGCAAGTTGAAGACTAATTTTGGCAGTGCGGCAGCCTCCAGCAGCCAGTTTTTGAAAGAGATGCTCGACCAAGCAAGTTTTTCCCATGAGGCTGGGAGCTTTGATTCGGACAAGAGCGCCGGGTTTTAATAGCGTTTCATAACACGATTGTTCGATAGGAGGTCGTTCGACGTAAATCTGCTGTACTGAAGACACTGATATCTCATCGAGGGGATATTGGAAATCGGTATTATCGAGGACAAGATCGAATGCCTCGAAGAAAAATTGAATACTTTTTTTGTCAACAGGATCCTCATTCGCCAAGATTTTTGACAAAGTATCTTTC
>JBCBVC010000180.1:0-6521 GCA_039817845.1 Cyanobacteria bacterium J06642_2 | reverse complement strand
CCTAAATAGCCTTAACATCATTCCCGCCGGAATTAAACAGGCTTTACTCGTTAGCAATCAAGGGTTACTTTGTTTGGCTTTGGCAGCGATGGGCCTGGAAACCAACATCGGACTAATCAAACAGTTGGGGCTAAAACCGATTTACTTGGCAGGGATGTCTTGGATGTTTTTGGCTGGATTAAGTTTGAGTTTGATTGCGCTCCTCGGGGTTTGAGGTAAGGGGTCGAGTTGCTTTTCGGATTGAATTTCGCAGTTGTGGGAGCTGCCGCAACCTTGATGAGGAAGAGCGTCGGTCGAGTGGATGAGATGGGGTAAATTTGTAGGGTTACTCGCTTTCTCCATGCGCTTCGGGAAGAAGTGATGTTATGACCCCTAAGCCGCATTTTGACGTATTTTTATGCCACAACAGCGAAGATAAAACTGCCATTATCGAAATTGCGAACGGGCTGAAGAGCTACAGCATCAATCCTTGGTTGGACGTATGGGAATTGCGCCCTGGAGCCATTTGGCAATTTGCGCTGGAACAACAGATCGAAAATATTGGGGCGGCGGCTGTATTTGTGGGTCAGCAGGGGGTCGGCCCTTGGCAGAGCGAAGAAATCTATGCCTTTTTGCAAGAATTCATTCAACGCAAATGTCCGGTTATTCCGGTGATGCTACCGGATGCACCCAAGCAACCCCGGCTGCCTATCTTCCTTAAAAATCGGCATTGGGTTGACTATCGCCTGCAAGCTCCAGACCCTTTAGAGCAACTGATTTGGGGGATTACGGATAAAAGACCGGAGCGAAGCGTGCGGAACGGAGCTGAGCCGAAACCGCCTATCGAACCGACGCTAGAAGAAGATGTACTAGCTTCTGAGAAAGGAGTTGACTATACCCGACTGCAGGACTTATTGAAGGCACAAAACTTTAAGGATGCTGACTATGAAACCTACGTGCGAATGCTGGAGGCAGTGGGAAGAGAAGACGGTGATGTCTTGCGGGAAGAGGAAGTATTAAAGTTTCCCTGTACTGACCTCAAAACGATAGATTGCCTTTGGGTTAAATACAGTAAGGGTCGTTTTGGGTTTAGCGTTCAAAAGGAGATTTACGTTCAGTGCGGAGCCAAGCTTGATGGAAAGTACCCAAGTGGTAAAATTTGGAGAGAATTCGGAGATCGCGTTGGATGGCGAATGAACTCCTCCTGGCTAAACTACTCGTCATTAACGTTTACGATGCGAGCCCCGCAAGGACACCTCCCAAGAGAGCGGTATGGTATGTTTCGGTATTTTTGTGGTTGTGAGTATATCTTCTCTCGTATCGAGACTTGTAAACTTTAGCGTGTAAGGGCTTCAGCTCGCTCGAAAAGCTTTATTTCATTTGGTTTTATGACGGTTGAATCGTCGTTTCTGAGATCCGATATCTGGCACTCCACGAAACCTCATGCCAAGTCAGACGCAGGAAGATTCCTCGAATTGTATCGCTGCAATATCAGGGTTCAAACAGTTGGCCAAAACAAAGGTTTTCGCCGTATTGAGTATCTCATCGGTAGGCATTTGCCACGTATCCCACGGCAAGAGTTTCTGGTCTGGCGAAATCTTCTCTTCCTTCCGCCGCAACGTTAACCCTGCCAACAGCTTGCTACCCCAGTAGGTTTTCCTCTCAGGTTTCGATTTGGGTCGGTAACGCTGGCAAAACTTACGATAAGCCGCAGCACACAGATACCCAATTGCAAAAATGCTGGATGCCACTGAGAAAGTCCATCCTGAGTCAAACGATCGTAAATGCCATAATTACTAAAATCATAGAAAAACTCTTGTTGCATGTGGGCCGCTTTCGGATTCCCGTGAATATAACGCAGCGTATTCAACGCTCGTCGCTTATCCGAAACTGGAAACCCCGTACTGTGATATCGCTTCTCCCAAAAATGTCCTGTCCGATTCATCATGCGGTTAAAACATATCGCCACCTAGCTCAGCTTTCAATTGAAGTGGAGCATTATGGGAAATAAACTGATACCTAGAACAGGAACCGTTTCTATGGATTCACAGTGGACTATTGGAGCGAAGAATGAACCTGAAGAGGAAGACGCACTCATTTCTGAGAAAGGAGTTGACTATACCCGGCTACGGGATTTATTGAAGGCGCAAAAATTTGAGGATGCAGACTATGAAACCCACGCTCGCATGCTGGAATCTGTGGGAAGAAAAGACATAGACTATTTACGAAAAGAGGAAGCATTACACTTTCCCTATGCCGACCTGAAAACGATAGATCGTCTTTGGCTTAAGTACAGCAATGGCCGTTTTGGGTTTAGCGTTCAAAAAGAGATCTACGTTCAGTGTGGTGCCAAACTAGATGGAAAGTATCCAGGTGAAAAAATCTGGTGTGAATTCATCGATCGCGTTGGCTGGCGAATAAGCTCTTTCTATTGGTTATTCTACTCCGAGCGCACTTTCAAGATAGAAGCCCCAGCCGGACACCTGCCGAGTTATTTTTGTGAAGGGACTTTTGGGTACGAAATGTTGTGGTCTCTTCTCTCTCATCGAGATTTGCAAGCTTAAACCAATGAGAACTTCAGACCAGAAGGTATCTGCCACGTATCCCAAGGCAAGCCCTCTGGGTCAAGGACAATCTTTTGGGTGCAAAGATTAACTTTGCTCGTTTGGAGTACTCGCCTTTCCATCATCTTTCTCATCGAGATGAAGCACCACCGAAGCCGCTCCATTCACCGTTACCACGCGAACGAAGATTCAGAATAGAAAATACTTCTGAGCCATCGGCAACACTGTTGCAGGTTCGCAAGTGAGTAACTCGCCGTCAGCACGAACTTCATAGGTTTCGGGATCGACCTCAATATTGGGTAAAGCATCGTTGAGCTTGAGATCTTGTTTGCGCAGCTCTCGCGTATCGCTGACCACAGCCATTTGCTTCGTTAACCCAATGTGCTCGGGCACTCCAGCTTCCGCAGCAGCTTTAGAAACAAAAGTGAGCGAGGTCGCCGCGATCGCTCCACCAAAGCTGGCAAACATGGGGCGAGCGTGGATGGGCTGTGGCGTTGGAATGCTGGCATTGGGATCGCCCATTTGTGCGTAGGCGATCGCCCCACCTTTCAGCACGATATCGGGCTTAACGCCAAAAAAGGCCGGACTCCATAAACACAGATCGGCCAGCTTGCCCACTTCAACCGAACCCACATAGTTGGCAATCCCGTGAGTAATAGCAGGATTGATCGTGTACTTAGCCACGTAGCGCTTGGCACGGGTGTTGTCATTGCGATCGCCATCAGGACTCAAAGGCCCGCGCTGTACTTTCATCTTGTGAGCAGTTTGCCACGTTCGTGAAATCACCTCTCCCACCCGACCCATCGCTTGAGAGTCAGAAGCAATCATGCTGAATGCGCCTAGGTCGTGCAGGATATCTTCAGCCGCAATGGTTTCGCGCCGAATCCGAGATTCAGCAAAGGCCACATCCTCAGGAATGCCGGGGTCTAAGTGGTGACACACCATCAGCATGTCCAGGTGTTCGTCCAGCGTGTTGACAGTGTAAGGACGGGTAGGATTCGTCGAGGACGGCAGGACTGAAGCATAGCCGCAGACTTTAATGATGTCGGGCGCGTGGCCGCCTCCGGCTCCTTCGGTGTGATACGTGTGAATCGCCCGATCTTTGAAGGCAGCAATCGTGTTTTCAACAAAACCAGCCTCGTTCAGCGTGTCCGTATGAATAGCCACCTGCACGTCAAACTCGTCAGCCACGCTCAAACAAGTGTCGATCGCTGCTGGCGTCGTCCCCCAGTCTTCGTGCAGTTTCAGACCCATCGCTCCAGCCCGAACTTGCTCCACCAGACCTTGGGGCTGACTGCTGTTGCCTTTTCCCAAAAATCCCAAGTTCATTGGGAACGCATCGGCAGCTTGCAACATGCGATGGATGTTCCACGGTCCCGGCGTACAGGTGGTGGCATTCGTCCCCGTCGCCGGTCCCGTACCGCCCCCCAGCATAGTGGTGACACCAGAGGCGATCGCCGTTTCAATTTGTTGGGGACAAATGAAGTGAATGTGTGAGTCGATACCGCCCGCAGTCAGGATTTTGCCCTCTCCCGCTAAAGCTTCCGTGCCGGGACCGATGATGATATCGACGTTGTCTTGAATGTAGGGATTACCCGCTTTGCCGATTGCGGTAATTTTGCCGTCTTTAATACCGATATCGGCCTTGACGACCCCCCACCAGTCAAGAATTAGCGCATTGGTAATCACCAGATCGACCGCACCATCTGCATTGGAAATCGGCGACTGGCCCATACCGTCGCGGATCACCTTCCCACCGCCGAATTTCACCTCGTCACCGTAGGTGGTATGGTCGCGTTCCACTTCAATGATGAGTTCGGTATCTGCCAGACGGAGGCGATCTCCCACAGTTGGCCCGTAGGTTTCGGCATAAGCCCGTCGATCCATCTGAAAGCTCATGGGTTCCTCACTTACAAATTGCGGCGCTCGGCTATTGACAGTATCTTCTGCTCGATATCGTGAATGAGATCAGTCGAGCGGTCCATTGACTAGACCGTTCAAACCGTATACCTGACGTTCTCCCACAAACGGGACGAGCGTAACCGTTTTTTCATCTCCGGGTTCGAAACGCACTGCTGTTCCAGCTGGAATGTCAAGCCGCTGGCCGCGGGCGCGATCGCGATCGAACTCTAAAGCTGCGTTGACCTCAAAAAAATGGAAGTGAGACCCCACTTGAATGGGGCGATCTCCCGTATTGGCCACCATCAACGTCGTTGTCTCTCGCCCCGCATTCAGCTCAATACTGCCAGGAGCAGCTAATATTTCACCTGGAATCATCACAACTCCTCAAATGACAGCGCGTCCAATGCTTTAGCCAAATTGACTCGAAAGCGAAAACATATTGACACCTTCTGAAGTGTAGAGGCAAATTTAATACGCAAACGTCCTTTCTCTATTCGCGCACTCTCCAACCGCGTTTAAAAGTAGCCTGTGTCATATCAAGCCAGACCATAAGCCAGCGTTTGAAGTTAGTTTTGCCTTCTGCCTCAGAGCTGACTGCCTCCATCTCTTGTAGTCTAAATTACTATTTGAAGTCTGAAGCACGGCCTCGTGGCCGGAAGACAAGGTTTAAGCGGCATAATCTATACTCTTTTTCCTTTCTAAAAGTCGTAAACTGAAATTCACCTACGGTATTGCAGGCGGTAAAGAAGGAGTAGACTACTATGTACGCAAATCTTGTAGCAACAGTAAAATAGGGCACGTCCTTAAGCCGACCTCTACACATGTGCGTTTAAGTTCAAATTCTCTCCCCCAGCTCGTTAGAACAGTGGAAGATTTAGGGGGCGGTGTAACGTAGCAGCAAGATTTCGGATGAGTACGGGTATTGCTAAACATAATTATCATATGCTTGCCAACTTCTTTACAAAAGCTTATCCCTATATCAAACGAACCCTTAAGGATCCTAGGTGGGCAATCATGTTCGTGCTTGCTCGACTTAGAGTTAGCTATCCGCTCATTGCTTTTCTCCTCAATCAACTCCGACGTAATGAGGCCTCATATACTAATGAGGGTTCTCTCTTTCAGAATTTAGATGTAGATCTAGCAGTCAAAGCTCTCAAGCAAGATGGTTGTTCCCTGGGACTGGAATTGCCTCCAGATGTTCTTGCTGAAATATTAAGCTACGCAGAAGCAGCAAACTGCTATGGCGAACAAGATCCTAGGTATGGCTTCCGATACGCGAAGAGAGAGGAAGCAGAAAAGTTCTATGGCAAAGAGTTTATGAGGGGCGAGTACCTTAATACTGTCTCTGAATGCCCCGCGATCGCCAAGCTGGCTAGAGATCCAAAACTATATGAAATTGCTCGCAAATATTTCGGTGTTAAACCTGTATTTATGTCGACCCGTATGTGGTGGAACTTTGACATTGGCGATGCGGATCGAGATTTAAGTGAAGGGGCGCGTACTTTCCACTATGATGTCGACGATTATCGTTGCCTCGCTTTTTTCTTCTACCTCACGGATGTAGGCGAGCGAGAAGGAGAACATGTCTGCGCCAAAGGTAGCCACAATCGGAAGAAGTTTCGTCATTACTTCGCATTTGGCAATCGCAATCTTCCCGATCGAGAAATTAGCGACTTTTATGGTCCTGAGAATCTCATTTCGATCTATGGGAAGGCAGGTCAAGGGTTTGTAGAGGATAAATTCACTTACCACAAGGCAACGTCGCCATCTGGCACCGATCGCCTAATTCTTTACTTTCAATTCGGGGTCTTCGATTACGGTGTCAACAACTGCGTCGATCCTCAACTGCTCTCACAATGGGAGGAAGGCTCGCAACCAGAGCTCGTTCGGTAAATCCTGTCTCCATATTGTCGATCGCGCGATCGCGACCCTCACGCTCAGACTATTTCGACAACAAACACCTTCTCGAGTGGAGGGATAAACGCTTACGTGTCTTTTTTCAATACTCCGGACAGTTTTAAGCAGCGATAGTGCCGCAATCAAGCAGCTTAGGGTAGGCCGGGCGAGATTTTATCC